>JAFYHU010000079.1 GCA_017538965.1 Oscillospiraceae bacterium | reverse complement strand
GCGGAGAGCGCGGCGGCGCTCCCGCGCAAGGTCACGGAGTTTTCATTCGCCCCGACCTCCCACGCGTCGCCAGCAAGCGGCGTCTCCTCGAACGCGATGACGCCCGCGCCGGAGGGGGCGGTCTCCACGACTTCAACGGGGAGCCCCATGCTCACGCGCAGATAGTCCGCCAGATCTTCGGCGGCGCACCGCACGGTCGCGGACGGCGTTTCGCCGACGCAAATCGTCCAGCCGGAGCCGATCTCGACCTCATCCGCGTGCGCCCGGCGCGCGGGATCGCGGCGGCCGGGCCGGTGGATCGTCTCGAAACGCTTCAGAAAGTCCAAGGATGTTTCGCCCATATCTTCACCCGATGAAAATGCCGTATCATATCTGCGGCGCCCGCAGAATATGCAATTATCATATCATACACCGGGGGCGGCGGTTTGTCAAATCGATTTTCGCAAGCCGGCGCACACGCGATCGGGTGCGGCATCCGTTTTCTCCGTTTCCTCCGTTTGGCAGCAATCAAAAGGGGCTGTTGCAAAACCTCAATGAGAGGACACAACAGCCCCTTTTGGCTTTTTACGCTCAAATCTTATATTTTATGGCCATGTCCAGGAGAACGACATGGCCTATTTTACAATTCAGCAGGGTTATTTTTTCCTTTGCTCAGACATCCCGTCTGAGGAAAAGCAGAAACTGAACGATTTTCTTCTCGTTTTGGAGGAATCCGGTGTGGGAAGAATCATTGAGGAGGCTATTGGGCGGAGACCTGAAACTGGGGGTCGTCCAGCCTACAACCCATACCGACTGTTCGCGACTCTCCTTTATGCCTTCTCCCGACATTCCGGGAGTCTCCGGCGCATTGAGGAGAGCATTCGGTTTGACACCCGCTTCATGTATCTGATGGGGCAAAAGGTTCCGTCGTACTCCACCATTTCGAGGTTTTGCAACAACGTAGTTGTTGCATGGCAGCGAAAAATCTTCTCGTGCATCATGTCGGCCATTGTGCGGAAATACGGGATTGACGTTTCTGACGCCTTCATCGACGGGACCAAGCTGGAGGCCAATTCCAACAAATACAAATTCGTCTGGAAACCAAGGAAAAAGCATGACAGGCTCAACGAGGGGCTGAGGACGATCATTTCCACTCATTTCGACCTGCCGGAAGGGAAGAGGGAATTCATATCCAAGGAGATTGCAGGATTTCTTTCCAGACTCAGGGAGAAAATCGAGGACATGGGGCTTGCCGTCGTAAGCGGGACAGGACATCGCCAGGCGCCGATTGTGCGTGATTTCCACTCGCTTGAGAAAATGTTGCTGAAGGCACTGGAATACGAGGAAATTGAGGCGATCTGCGGTACCACAAGAAACTCATATTACAAAACCGACAGGGATGCGACGGCGATGTGCCTTAAGGAGGACTACTATTCCGGTCTCGGAAGCAACATGCATGCCGCATATGCACTTCAGATCCTTGTTGCAAAGGGCTTCATTCTGGATTATCTCGTGTCGCAGGACAGGACGGACGCCAGAACCTTCATCCCGCTGCTCGAAAACTACCATGCGGACTATGCCGCCTACCCTATACGGATTTGCGCGGACAGCGGATACGGGTCACTCGAGAATTACAGATACATGGCCGAGGCTGGCATGGAGAACTTCGTCAAGCCGCAGATGTGGCAGAAAATGATCAGCGGCGAATACATCGACCTGTTCAGGTTCGACGAGGAGGAGAATTTGGTGTGTCTGAACGGCAGAAAAGCGGTCCTGCTTGAGGGCAGCAATACCCATTCAAGGGGGAAGAGCACTCGTTTCTACCGCGTGGAGAACTGCCGGAGATGCACGTTCAAGCCATATTGCATGAGGACACTGAAGGACAAAGGCAGTCAGACTAGAACCTTCGAGGCAAGCCACGAACTCTATGTGTTCAGGAAGGAGGCAATAAGGAATCTTCTGTCTCCCAAGGGCATCGAAATGCGCATCAACCGGTCATCCCAAGTTGAAGGCGCCTTCGGCGTAATCAAGCAGGATATGGATTACGAAAGAGTGCGTCGCAGGGGGCTCGAAAATGTCAGCGCGGAATGTATGCTGGTCTGCATGGGATATAACATCAGGAAGATGTTCACAATCATCGAAGGTCGAGGGAAAACTGACTACTGGACAGCACCAGACGGTCTGGAGCCAGAAGTCCCCAAGGGGGCCAATATGAAAAGACTGATGAAAAAGCACTTGAAAGGCACGAATGAGGCGCTGCGCAAGGGGTATAAATACAAAAAAGGGACTGCGGCAAAACACTAAGGTTTTGCAACAGCCCCTTTTTTGCGTGCCCCTGAACGGGGATGTTACTTCACGGCGGGGATGAAGTCGCCGAAGGTCAACAGCATCGGCTCGTCGAGAAGCGGCAAGTGCAAGAGCCGCCGCACACCGGGCGCGCCCTCGGTGTCCCACTCCTGCGGGATGCCGAGCACCTCGCCCGTCTTGAGCCGGATCAGCTTCACCGGTTCGGGCAGATGGGCGAACTCGAGCGACACCGAGCTCTGATAGGTCTCGGCGAGCAGATCGGTCGGCTTCCAGTAGACGAAGGCGGCGCTCCCGTTGTCGCGGCGGAATCCGCCCG
>JAFYHU010000078.1 GCA_017538965.1 Oscillospiraceae bacterium | reverse complement strand
GAGGTCGAGGGTTCAAGTCCCTTCTCGGTCGCCACATTGCCCCTCCCCGAGGGGCATAAAATTTGCTGATATAGCTCAGTAGGTAGAGCGCATCCTTGGTAAGGATGAGGTCGCCAGTTCGAATCTGGCTATCAGCTCCAAGAAAATCGGCTGTCCATCAGGACAACCGATTTTCTTATAGCCGTGTTTTTCGAACTGGCGACCTCCATTTGAGCGCGGCACAGCCGCGCGGAGATAAGCATCACAGTGTATAACGCGCAAGCGTTATGCGCTGTGCCAGTTCGAATCTGGCTGTCAGCATTAGCACAGACAAAACGTGTCTCCATCAGAGACTGAAGCGGAGGCAGACCTCATCCTTATCAAGGAAGAGGTCTCCGATTTAAAACTCGATTGTCTTTGAAGATGACCCAAACATTCAGGAAAAGATCTTGGAGGTCGTTGCAAAATGGACGGAAACCTGATTCGGCATAAGGAGATCGCCAAGTCCGGACGTTGGACGGAACTTCCCTTTGCCCAGCAGGTCGCCAATATTGGAAGCGAGGTTTTCCGCGCCGGAAAATGGAAAGCAAAGGGAAAAACGGAACGGGCACAAAATGCAGCCGACCGTGCGCTCGAGCTTCTGGATTTTACAGTCAGCGGAATGCTGGAAGAACACCGTAACCCTCGGGAGCTTCTGCGTATGCGTGAACTTCTGTGTGACTATTTTTACGGTGAAAACTAATATGCTTCAACCAATGAGTCTCTGAACAGGTACTTTGAACCGTTTTCCCTGAAAGCTGCCCGCCAGCGGCTTGAATGATTTCTTCTTACATCATACTGTGAACCCGTAATATTCAACTTTTGAGGTTTGAAACAGATGTTTCAAGCCTCTTTTTCTTTATTCTGACAACTTTTTACTTCTTTTCCGTAACAGGCCGAAAATGATCCTATCAGGAAACCGCAACAGGGCTTAAAAACAATCAAAAATCCTGTCTCTTTTCAGAAGCGTGAATCTCTTTAACATCCCAATTTTTCACAATTCGGTCAAGATGGTTTTCAACGCCGACAAGGGCATAATGAAATATGGCGACGACCTGCTCGAAGTCGTAACAAACACGGTTTCATTTTGAGCTTCATTTTGAGGACGAGAGCAGTAGCATTTGAAAAAGAACATAATATGTTTGCGTTTCCGAATTTCTGTTGCTATGTTTTTGCCTTTATGGTATCATGGAAGCATATTACTTTTGCGAGGTGCTTTTTATGCCTGTCAGCTACAACAAGCTTTGGAAGCTCTTGATCGATAAGAACATGAAGCGGACAGATCTCCGCAAATCCGCGAAAATCAGCACGGGCACGCTGGCGAAGCTCGGCAAAAATGAGGGCGTCACCACCGACGTCCTTGTCCGCATCTGCCGCGCGCTGGACTGTGATATCGGGGACATCATGGAAGTGCTGCCGGAAACAACAGCGGGGCACGAAAGGTGAAGACGGGTAGTGGCAAAATGAAAAAAGAAAGCAGGAAAAAACAACTAAGTCAACAAAGCAAATTTCACTCGCCGGTCTTTGTTAGCAAAAAGATAGAAAAGCCTTTTCTCCTACATTAGAAAACGCAGCAAGGGAAAGAACTGTTGAGCCAAGTCCGATTTGTGAGACGAGCCCAACCGATGTCAGCTGAAAATGTGTTTTTACCAAGAAAATAGAGTGGAGGAGCAATCATGGCGAAGAAAGATCAATCTGTAGAACCCAACATTGCCAATTTGGCAAATGGATGGTTGAAATCTTACAAGCTGGATTTCAAGCTTGAGCAGGAATCTCTGAATACAGAAATAGATCAGGCTCTGAGTGACTACGCATCCAAGAGCGGCGGATCAGGCGGAAACCGGCCAGACGCCAAGCTGCTGTTGCGGGATAAGAACCTGAAAGACTATCCCATCTTGATTGAGTATAAGGGATATAAGGATAAGCTGGTAAAACTTGATGTTGATGGGAAAGTAGCCAATAAGAACGCCAAGAATCAGCCAGATTATAAGACAATTAATTCTTATGCCGTCAATGGCGCTGTACACTATGCCAATGCAATCCTTCACTATACGAGCTTTATCGATATCATTGCGATCGGCATGACCGGATACAAGGATGAAAAGGGAACACTTCATCATGAAATTGGTGTTTACTATGTCTCAAAGAGCAATTTCGGTGTTGGTCAAAAGGTGGATGATTATACCGATTTTTCGTTCCTCAAGAAGGAAAACTTCGACCAGTTCATCGAGAAGGTCAAACAGCTTCAGCTTTCACCGGAAGAAATAGAAAAGCTTCGGGAGCGTCGGGAGCAGGAAATCAACGCAAGTCTCGTCAAGCTCAACAACGATATCTATCAAGAAGAGAAGGGGCTGAGTGAGCGAGATCGCGTCTATTTGGTCGCGGCTTCAATCATCGCCACACTTGGCGTGCCCGGGAAAGTAGCCGCTCTTGAAAAGGCAGAACTGAAGTCATCCACAGAAGGTGGCAACCGTGACGGAGATATTATTCTCCGTAAAATTAAAGCATTTCTGGATGAGAAAAGTTTGCCCCAGGAGAAGCGAGAATTAATCGTCAGAACATTGCAGAATACGCTGACAACGGATAACATCAACAAAGTTGAAAATGGCGAAAGTCAGCTCAAGCGTGTATTCACAAAGATCATCGACGATTTGGGCATTTACTATAAAATCGGTCTCAGTACTGATTTTACCGGGAAACTGTTCAATGAGATGTACAGCTGGCTCGGGTTTTCACAGGACAAGCTCAATGACGTTGTCCTGACGCCCTCCTATGTCGCAACACTTCTGGCAAGATTGGCAAGGGTGAATATGGATTCCTATGTGTGGGACTTTGCAACCGGTTCTGCAGGCCTTCTTGTCGCCTCTATGAACGAGATGCTGAACGACGCAAAAGAGAAGATCAAATCGCCCGACGATTTGGCGCTGAAATCTGCCGCTATCAAAGCTAATCAGCTTTTGGGTTTGGAAATTCTGTCAGAAGTGTACATGCTCGCCATCCTTAACATGATCCTGATGGGCGACGGCAGTTCCAACATCATCAACAAGGATTCTCTGAAAGAGTTCAACGGCAATTATGGCTTTGGAAAGACAGATGACAAGTTCCCTGCCGATGCTTTTGTTCTGAATCCTCCGTATTCAGCGCCAGGAAACGGAATGGTCTTTGTAGAAAAGGCTCTATCCATGATGAGCAAGGGCTACGCTGCAATCATTATTCAGAATTCTGCTGGCAGCGGAAAGGCTATAGAGTATAACAAACGTATTTTGAAGCACAGCACATTGCTTGCCAGCATAAAAATGCCGATAGACCTATTTCTCGGAAAGTCCAGCGTGCAGACTAATGTTTATGTGTTCCGGGTAGGAGAGGCACATCAAAAAGACGATATAGTCCGGTTTATCGACTTTTCTGTTGATGGATATACAAGATCGAACAGAAAAAAAGCGAGCGTCAATCTGAGGGATACCGATCATGCAAAGGAACGTTATGCTGAATTAGTGGATTTGGTGCGTTTCGGCAAAGGCAAGCTGCATTACTACACTGAAAAAGAGTATTATGAAGGCACTATTGATCCCGAAAACGGCGCAGACTGGAATCAGACAGCACCAATTGACACAAGGCCAACTTTGGATGATTTCAAGAAAACAGTCAGTGATTATCTTGCATGGGAAGTCTCCAGCCTATTGAAAAACCAGCGAATGGAGGATGACCGCCTGGGAAAATGACAGCCTCACTTAACAAAAAGCTGAGGACTGTTAAGTGGGGCGAATACAAACTCGGCGACTTGTTTGCAATTAATCCGACCAAGTATTATCGACTTAAAAATGAAGAGATTATTTCAGCAAACGGGTCTGTTCCTCTCGTGTCCAATGCGTCAATTGATAACGGAGTTATGGGGTTTTCAAACCTGCAAGCATTGAATCGTGGAAACTCGATCTCATGTTCGGATACAACTCTTGGCGCAGAAACAATGTACTATCAGAAAGACGATTACATTGGATATCAGCATATTCAGTCACTTATACCTACTTTTGAGCCATTTAATCAAGCGGTAGCTTCATTTATAATCTCATCTGCTCGTGTTTCCACGTCAAACAGTAGTTATGACTATGGACACAAGTTCAACCGTGAATCCATGAGAAATACTGTAATCTTGCTTCCAACAAAGGATAATGCAATTGACTTTGCCTTTATGGAATCGTTTATAGTGGAGCTGGAAGCGGAGCGTATAGTGGCACTGTCCGAATACTTGACAGCAAGCGGATTGGACAATTATGTATTGTCCAAAGAAGAAGAAAACGCGCTTGAAGCTTATAGCACTTACGATTGGGGGACATTCAATCTCAAAGCTTTGTATGGCAAATCAACCCGAGGAAAGAGACTGAAAAGCGAAGATCGGATTCCCGGCATGCTTCCGTTCGTGACGGCCGGCGAAGCTGAGGAAGGCGTTTCGGCCTTTATCGGCAATGATGTGGAAGTGTTTGAAAAGAATACCACAACCATTGACATGTTCGGCTCTGCTAAATACCGCAATTATCGTTACGGCGGGGATGATCATGTAGCAATCATACATACCGAAAAAGTCCCGATGAAAGCTGCAATCTTCGTTACTTCGGCATGCCATAAAGCGGCCCATACTGGAAAATTCGACTATGGACACAATTTCTATGCCAAAGATGCCGATGCCCTTGACATTATGCTGCCAACAAAGGACGGGAAGCCAGACTATCAAGCCATGGAGTTGCTGATCTCGGCTATTCAGAAATTGGTTATCAAAGATACTGTTTTATATACTGAAAGTAAGATATCTGCAGCAAAGGGTGTCGTTCACGAAAGAGGAAATGATCTGAAAACATTAACTGTCTCGGATTTCTCTGAAGAAGAATTCAATTCTGAAAATCTAATTAATCTGCCAATAGTAGGAGAGGTCGCAGCGGGACATGAGCACTTTGCTGATGATGATATTCTTGGTGAGATCGGTGTTGATCCTTCCAGACTACATCCCAACACGTCTGGTAAACACTTCTTCCTTCGTGTAAGCGGTGACAGTATGATCGGTGCAGGAATTTGTGATGGCGATTATGTTCTGATCCGCAGAATGAGCAATCCGAGAGCTGATGTTCATAACGGGGACATTGTTGTATGCCAAATTCATGGAGACAGGGCGACTTTAAAGACCTATTACCGTGAAGCAGATCATATTCGTCTTCATCCCGAAAATGAGGCATACTCAGATATTATTATTCCAAACGTAGAATTTGAAATAAACGAGGCCCGTATTATCGGTAAATATATCGGCACATTCTAAGATATAAACGAAATCATATCACGAAAAGCATAATTGTAAACTGTTGTAATCAGACTAAGGTTCTAAAAGAGAGTGTGTATCTGCTAGTTGGATAATCTATTTGTAGTCGGGAGGTCCCCATGCTCAACAAACTGATTGCCGAGGCGACGGAGATTGATTTCAAGGTCGCTTTGGAAGTGAAAAAACCGAAAAGCTGGCTGAAAAGCGTCAGTGCCTTTGCCAATGGGATCGGCGGGGTGCTGCTGTTCGGCGTGGCGGATGACCGCAGTATCGTCGGCCTTGCCGACGCACAGCAGGACGCCGAGGCAATCAGCCGCCTCATCAAAGAGCGCGTCACGCCGCTGCCGCAATTCATTCTGCGCCCGCTGCAGGAGAAGGGCAAGGATCTGCTGGCCGTGGAAATCGCCGCCGGGCGCAGCACGCCGTACTACTACAGTGCGGACGGCGTGAAGGAGGCCTATATCCGCGTCGGGAACGAGAGCGTCCCCGCGCCGGACTATGTGCTCAACGAGCTGATTCTCAAGGGCACGAACCGCTCCTTCGATGCTCTGGTGACAGACGAACGCAAGGAGGATTACAGCTTCACGCTGCTGGAGGCCACCTACCGCGAGCGGACGGGTCTGCGCCTTGAGCCCTCGGACTATGTCTCCTTCGGCCTGACGGACAAGAACGGCTATCTGACCAACGCCGGCCGTCTGCTGGCCGATCAGCATATCGTGTACAACTCCCGTCTATTCTGCACCCGCTGGAACGGGCTGGAGAAGGGCTCGATCTTCGACGACGCAATGGATGACAAGGAATTTGAGGGCAATCTCATTTATCTGCTGCAGAACGGCAGCGACTTCATCCGCAACAACTCCAAGGTGCGCTTTGCCAAAAAGGCGCAGTATCGGGTGGACAAGCCGGACTACGCCGACCGGGCCGTGACTGAGGCGTTGGTCAACGCCCTGATCCACCGCGACTACATCGTGCGCGGCAGCGAGATTCACATCGACATGTATGACGACCGGCTGGAGATCCAGTCGCCGGGTGGAATGTTTGAAGGCAAGCCCATCCAGGACTGCAACATCAACACCGTCGGCTCCGTGCGCCGCAATCCGGTGATCGCCGACCTCTTCCATCGTATGAAATTCATGGAGCGGCGCGGCAGCGGCCTGCGGAAGATCGTCAGCGAGACGGAAAAGCTCCCCGGCTACACCGAGGAACTGCGTCCGGAGTTTCATTCCTCCGGCACCGATTTTCGCGTTGTGCTGAAAAATGTGAATTACAACATGCGTGGTAGTGACCAAGATAACATGCATGTTACCACGCATGATGAGAAATTGGAGTCTCTCGTCGATTTCTGCTCCGAAGAAAAATCACGCGAAGAAATGATGTCGTTCTTGGCGCTCGAAAACCGCGAGCATTTCAGAAAAACCTATTTGAAGCCCCTGCTCGCCTCCGGCCGGATCAAAATGACGATTCCGGACAAGCCGAAGAGCAAGAACCAGAAATATATCAAAGCCAAGTGAATTCGGTTCCTTGCAAGCGCATCCTTGGTAAGGATGAGGTCGCCAGTTCGAATCTGGCTATCAGCTCCAAGAAAATCGGCTGCCCATCAGGACAGCCGGTTTTCTTATGCCGTATTTCCTTTTCACCTTTCGGCATTTCACTCCCCCAGCAGGCGGAGCCTCATTTCCAGATAGGCGTCCTCGACGCCGCCCAGGTCCCGGCGAAAGCGGTCCTTGTCCAGCTTCTCTCCGGTTTCCCTGTCCCAGAAGCGGCAGGTGTCCGGGCTGATCTCATCCGCAAGGACCAGCGTCCCGTCCGATGTTTTTCCGAACTCCAGCTTGAAATCCACCAGCGTGACTCCGACCTCCAGCAGGGCAGCTTTCAGGATCTCGTTGATCTTCAGCGCATATGCCCGGATCAGCGCAAGCTCTTCGCGGCTGGCCAGCTTCAGCGCCACCGCGTGATCGTCGTTGATGAGCGGATCGTGCAGCTCGTCGTTCTTATAGGAGTATTCCACCACGGGCTCATCAAAAACCAGGCCTTCCTCAACACCGTAGCGGCTGGCAAAATGCCCGGCCGAGATGTTGCGTACAATGACCTCCAGCGGAACAATGCGTACCCGTTTTACCGCCGTTTCCCGGTCGTTGAGTTCTTCCAGAAAATGCGTCGGGACTCCCTGATTCTCGATGATTTTCATGAAATGATTCGTCATGCGGTTGTTGATGGCGCCCTTTCCCTTGATGGTCCCTTTCTTTTTCCCGTCGAAGGCGGTTGCGTCGTCCTTGTACGAGACGATCAGGATTTCCGGGTCGTCGCTTTCATAAACCCGCTTGGCTTTTCCTTCGTAGAGCTGATCTCGCTTGTTCATGCTGCTGACCTCCTGAAAATAAAAGCAAAAGGGGGCACTCAGCCCTTGGCTGTATTATAGCACAGCCGGGCAGAAATGAGAAATACATCGTTCGTTGATCTGCCATATCATAATTGTATGATTCTGACCGTCGGATGCTTTTGAAAAAGCTCTGGTTTTCATAGAAAAACGGTATGGCCGAAAGCTTGACTTTGCCGCTCTCCCGCCGGTATAATCTCCAACAAGTTTTTCAGCGGCAAAGATGCCTCGCTCCTGGCGGCAGGGTCTTTGCTGCCGCTTTAAGGAGGTGCAGACATGGATATGTCGGTATGGTTTCTGATCGGAGCGATTCTCGTGTTCTTCATGCAGTGCGGCTTTGCCATGGTGGAGACAGGCTTCACCCGGGCGAAAAACGCGGGAAACATCATCATGAAAAACCTGATGGATTTCTGTATCGGGACGGTGATGTTCTTCCTTCTCGGCTACGGTCTGATGATGGGCCCGCACGGTGCGCTCGGCCTCATCGGTAGGCCGGAGTGGGGTATGTTCCGGGATTTCGAAGGCTTTGACTGGTCTGCCTTTGTCTTTCAGCTGGTATTCTGTGCAACGGCCGCCACCATTGTCTCCGGCGCCATGGCGGAACGCACCAAATTCTCCGCCTATTGCGTATATTCTGCAATTATCAGTCTGATTATATATCCGATTGAGGCCGGCTGGGTCTGGGGCGGAGGCTGGCTGTCCAAATTAAGCTTCATCGACTTTGCCGGCTCCTGTGTAATCCATATGGTCGGCGGTCTGTCTGCCCTCGTAGGCGCGGTAATCCTCGGTCCCCGGATCGGCAAGTACACGAAAGGGGCAGACGGCTCCGTTACTTCCAACGCCATTCCGGGGCATTCGGTGACTCTGGGTGCGCTCGGCTGCTTCATTCTGTGGTTTGCCTGGTACGGCTTCAACGGCGCCGCCGCAGCGGATGTAAACGAAATGGCCCGCATCTTCGGCACCACAACCATCGCGCCGGCGGTCGCCACGGTGACCTGCATGCTGTTTACCTGGAAGAAGAACGGAAAGCCGGATGTCTCCATGTGCCTCAACGCATCTCTGGCCGGTCTGGTGGCCATCACGGCGGGCTGCGCCAGCGTGGACGCGGTCGGCGCCGCGCTGATCGGTTTCGTGTCCGGCATTCTGGTGGATCTTGCCGTGGAGATTCTGGACATCCGCTTCCATGTGGATGATCCCGTGGGCGCCGTTGCCGTGCATTGCGTCAACGGAATCTGGGGTACGCTCGCGGTCGGGCTCTTTGCCTGCAATGATCACTACGGTGCAAAGGGTCTGTTCTACGGCGGCGGCCTTCACCAGCTTGGGGTGCAGGCTCTCGGTGTTCTCTGTGTGGGCAGCTACACGGTTCTCTGCATGATTCCCGTGTTCAAACTGATTCAGGCGACGATCGGTCTGCGTGCCGGCGCAGAGGAAGAGATCGAAGGTCTTGACGTAACCGAACACGGCCTGACCAACGCGTACGCCGACTTTCTTCCGATCGAATCCACGCTCGGCGTCCACTCGGACGGTCCGGTTGACGTCGAGGGTCTTCAACCCTTCCCGCTTACGCTCTCTTCCGGTCTGCGTGAAACGCCGGTCGGTCAAAAACGCTATACACTTGTCCGGATTCTCTGTGATGAAGAGCGCTTCGGTACGCTCCGCGATACGATGGCCGGCATCGGCGTCACGGGCATGACCGTCACGAACGTCATGGGCTGCGGCACGCAGAAGGGCAAGACCGGTCAGTACCGCGGCATCGAGATGAGCATGCATCTGACACCGAAACTCCAGGTCGATATCGTGGTTTCTAAGGTGGATCCGGAACTTGTGGTCGCTGCCGCGAACGCCGCTCTCCACACGGGAGAGATCGGCGACGGAAAAATCTTCGTCTATGACGTGGAAGACGTCGTTCGCATCCGCACCGGTGAATCCGGTTATGACGCTCTGCAGATTTCCGGTTTCTGATTCAGGCTCTCTCTGCGGGCAGTTTTCTGCTTATCATATTATTTTTATATCATTGCTCAAAGGTTTTTCGGATGATAAGGCGAGCTCAAGATTGATAATTGCCTTTCTCTGTGATAAAATCGCTCATCTTTACCCTTTGAGCGCCGTGCAAAGGACAGCCTGTCGATCGACAGGAGGTCCTTTGTGCATATGAGGAGGTCAGTATGGAGAATTTGACACGGGATTATCCGCTGTATGATCCGTCCTTTGAACATGATTCCTGCGGCATCGGGGCTGTCATCAGCATCCGGGGCGAGCAGAGCCACCGCACGGTGGACGATGCCCTGAGAATCGTGGAAAAGCTGCAGCACCGCGCCGGGAAGGATGCCTGCGGAGAGACGGGCGACGGCGTAGGCCTGATGATGCAGATTCCGCACAAGCTGATGTGCCGGGTATCCGCCGAGATCGGGATCGACGATCTTGGGCCTGCCCGGAGCTACGGCGTCGGCATGTTCTTTTTTCCGCAGGATACGCTTAAGCGTCTTCAGGCAAAAAAGATGCTGGAGATTATTGTCGCCCGGCACGGCGTGGAGTTTCTCGGCTGGCGTCCGGTTCCCGTCTGTCCGGAAACTCTGGGGCAGACAGCCCTGAAGGCCATGCCCTGCATCATGCAGTGCTTTGTCCGCCGCCCGGCCCATGTACGGGAAGGTCTGGACTTTGACCGGCTTCTGTACATCATTCGCCGGGAGTTTGAACAGAGCGATATCGGCACCTATATCCCCTCCTTCTCCAGCCGCACGATCGTGTACAAGGGAATGTTTCTCGTACACCAGCTGCGCTCCTTCTATACGGATCTCCGGGATCCGGACTGTGAGAGTGCCATGGCAATGGTGCACTCCCGTTTCTCCACGAACACCAACCCGAGCTGGGAGCGTGCGCACCCGAACCGCTACATCATGCACAACGGAGAAATCAACACCATCCGGGGCAATGTGGACCGCATGCTCGCCCGGGAGGAAAGCATGCATTCCCCCGTGATCGGGGATGAGGACATGGATCGTATTCTCCCCGTCGTCGATCAGCGCGGTTCGGACTCCGCCATGCTGGATAACACGCTGGAATTCCTGATGATGAACGGCATCGATCTTCCCCAGGCTGTCATGATGACGATTCCCGAACCCTGGGCCAATGACCGGAAAATGAGCCAGGCGAAAAAAGACTTCTACCAATACTATGCCACCATGCTCGAGGCCTGGGACGGCCCCGCCGCCATCGTCTTCTCCGACGGGGACAGCGTCGGCGCCGTGCTGGACCGGAACGGTCTGCGGCCCTGCCGCTGGTATCAGACGAAAGACGACTATCTGATCCTTTCCTCCGAGGTCGGAGTTCTGGAGCTTGATCCGTCCGAGATCGTGAAAAAATCCAGGCTTCAGCCCGGAAAAATGCTTCTTGTCGATACCGTCCGGAAGCGCCTGATCGAGGATGCGGAGATTAAAAGCCGCTATGCCGAGCAGAGCCCCTACGGAGAGTGGCTGGACGCGCATCTGGTACATCTGGACGAACTCCCCATCCCCAACCTGAAGGTGGAAAAACACTCTCAGGAGCTCCGTGACAAGCTGTACAAGGCCTTCGGCTACACCTACGAGGAGGTAAAGGACTCCATTCTTCCCATGGCCAAAAACGGGACCGAGCCGATCGCCTCCATGGGCACGGACATTCCGCTGGCGGTGCTGTCGGAAGCGAGGCAGCCCCTGTTCAGCTATTTCAAACAGCTTTTCGCGCAGGTGACCAACCCGCCCATCGATGCCATCCGGGAGAAGATTGTGACCGATACGGCGGTCTATCTGGGCGCCTCCGGCAACCTGCTGGAAGAAAAAGCGGAAAACTGTACCGTTCTGCAGATTCAGAACCCCATCCTGACAAGCGTCGATCTGATGAAGATCCGGCACATGGACAGCCCGGATCTGAAGGTTGCCACCATTTCGCTGCTGTATTACAAGCGCACGCCGCTGGAGAGCGCCGTGGAACGCCTGTTTGTCGCCTGCGACCGGGCCTATAAGCAGGGCGCCAACATTCTGATTCTCTCAGACCGGGGCGTGGACGAAAACCATGTGGCCATCCCCTCTCTGCTGGCCGTATCCGCCGTTCAGAAATATCTGGTGCGCACCAAAAAGCGCACGGCGCTTTCCCTGATTCTGGAGAGCGCCGAGCCGAGAACGGTCCATCATTTTGCCGCGCTCCTCGGTTACGGTGCGCAGGCGATCAACCCCTATCTGGCCCAGGAGTGCATCGAGGAACTGGTCAGTCTCAACATGCTGGACAAGGATGCCGGCGCCGCGATTGACGATTATGACAAGGCGATTCTCGGCGGCATCGTAAAGATTGCCTCCAAGATGGGCATTTCCACGATCCAGTCCTATCAGGCCGCCCAGATTTTCGAATGCATCGGCATCAGCAGGAAAGTGATCGACCGCTACTTCACCAACACGGTCAGCCGCGTGGAAGGCATCGGCATGGAGGAGATCGGCGAAGGCGTCGAATGGAAGCACGATCAGGCCTTCGAGCCGCTTGGTCTCGGCATTGACACGACGCTCAATTCCGTCGGCACCCACAAACTGCGCTCCGGCCCCGCTGCGGAGGACCACATGTACAGCCCGCTCACCATCAAGCTCCTCCAGAAAGCGGTCAGAGAGGGCAGCTATGAAACCTTCAAGGAATACACCTCCCGGGTGGACAATCTGGAAATTCCCCATACGCTGCGCGGTCTGCTGGACCTGAAACCGGATGCAGCCGGCGGCGTTCCCCTAGAAGAGGTGGAACCGGTCGAGAGCATCGTAAAGCGCTTCAAGACCGGCGCGATGAGCTACGGCTCAATCTCTCAGGAAGCGCATGAATGCCTCGCGGTTGCCATGAATACGCTCGGAGGAAAATCCAACTCCGGCGAGGGCGGCGAAACGCCGGACCGCCTCCGCGATCCGCTCCGCTGCTCGGCGATCAAGCAGATTGCCTCCGGCCGCTTCGGGGTTACCAGTGCCTACCTCAACAGTGCGCAGGAGCTGCAGATCAAAATGGCGCAGGGTGCCAAGCCCGGCGAAGGCGGACATCTGCCCGGCAGCAAGGTCTACCCATGGATTGCCAAGACCCGCTGCTCCACGCCGGGTGTGTCGCTGGTCAGTCCGCCGCCTCATCACGATATTTACTCCATTGAGGATCTGGCACAGCTCATTTTTGATTTGAAGAACGCCAACCGCCATGCCCGCATCAGCGTCAAGCTGGTCTCCGAGGCGGGAGTCGGAACGGTCGCCTGCGGCGTGGCCAAGGCCGGCGCCCAGGTAGTGCTGATCTCCGGCTATGACGGCGGGACCGGCGCAGCCCCCCTTTCCTCCATTCACGATGCCGGCCTCCCCTGGGAACTTGGCGTGGCCGAAGCCCATCAGACGCTGGTGAAAAACGGACTGCGCGAACAGGTGGTCATCGAAACCGACGGCAAGCTGATGACCGGGCGCGACGTGGCCGTCGCCTGCATGCTCGGCGCGGAGGAATTCGGCTTTGCCACCGCGCCTCTGATCACGCTCGGCTGCTGCATGATGCGCGTCTGCAATCTCGATACCTGCCCGGTCGGCGTGGCGACCCAGAACCCGAAGCTGCGCGCCCGCTTTGCCGGAAAGCCGGAATACGTGATGAACTTCATGCGTTTTGTTGCGCAGGAGCTGCGGGAGTGCATGGCGCTGGTCGGCATCCGCACTATGGATGAGCTGGTCGGGCGCAGCGATCTGCTCACCGTCCGGGAAAAGCGCATCACGCCCCGGGCAGAGACGGTCGATCTCTCTGCGCTGCTGGTCAACCCCTATGGGGACGACGTGCCTCATTTTGCCCCGGAAGCCGTCTATCGCTTCAAGCTCTCCGAGACCAGGGACTGCAGCCTCCTGATGAAGAAGCTGGGGCCCTCGCTGAAGAAATCCCGGAGGGGGGGAGATGGAGGTGGATGTGTCCAGCACGGACAGGGCGTTCGGGACGCTGTTCGGGTCCGAGATTACCCGCGAATGCGGCGATGCGCTTCCGGAGGACAGCTATGTGATCCGCTGTCACGGAGGAGGCGGGCAGTCCTTCGGCGCCTTTATCCCGAAGGGTCTGACCCTGCGTCTGGAGGGCGACAGCAACGACGGCTTCGGAAAGGGTCTGTCCGGCGGGAAGCTGGTGCTTTTCCCGCCGAGGCAAAGCCGCTTTCCTGCCGATGAAAACATCATTGTCGGGAACGTGGCTCTCTACGGTGCCACTTCCGGCAAGGCCTTCATCGCGGGTCTGGCCGGTGAGCGCTTCTGTGTGCGCAACTCCGGCGCCTGCGCGGTGGTGGAGGGCGTGGGCGACCACGGCTGTGAATACATGACGGAAGGGCGGGTCGTCATTCTCGGGCAGACCGGGAAGAACTTCGCGGCGGGGATGTCCGGGGGCGTGGCCTATGTGCTGGACGAAGCGCATGACCTGTACACGCGCCTGAACAAAACCGGTCTGGTCATGAGCACCCTGAAGGAG
>JAFYHU010000077.1 GCA_017538965.1 Oscillospiraceae bacterium | reverse complement strand
GTCTGGTACGCGTTACAAAGGCTGCCAATATGAGCGCTTATTTCCCGGGCGAGTGCCATGACGGCGAATACGCCCTTAACAGATATATGCGCACGGTGAATGTAGCTCGTCATGGACGAAAGCGATGAGATCAGCAACCCGAACAGCGTCCGAGCCAAGGCGTCGCTGTCCTGCTTCCGGCGCTGCCGCGCAAAGCTCCTGACGACCGGCACCAGCACGCGGAACAACATTTCCGAGTTCGCGCCGCAGCTGGAGCTCATGTACAACAACTCCATCAACATGATCTCTTACTGTCACTATGTCTATTCCTACGACAAGGGCGATGGCGTCATGCGCACCCACAACAACGCCTTTTTCGGCCACCCGATCCCCGCTTACAAGCCGGGATATTCTCTTTTCTCGTCCAGTCATCTGCCGGAAAAGACGACGGTGTTCGGGATCGGAGAGCGCAATCAGGACATCTACAACTCCGACGCGCTCAGCGACATTCTGGAGCGTACCGTGATCACCCGCACCTTTGAGGAGGTCGTCGGCAAGGAGATCCGCAGACTGCATCAGATGCCGGTCCAGTTCGGCCCGGCTGAGTTTGAGGTCTACAAAACCGTTATCAAGGAGTTCAGCACGCTTCAGCGCAATTATTTCGCTTCGACCGGAAACTCCCGGAAGGACGCCATGCTCAAGCTGATGCAGCAGATCATGCTTCTGCTCCGCGTCAGCGCGGCGCCGAACACGCTGGAGGAATACTCCGGCGATACGCCGGTCAAGCTCATGGCCGCCGTCGATATGGCGGCGCAATGGGAAAACGAGATCGTCGCGGTCGGCGTCCGCCACAAAGCGGTGCTGGATGCCTATGCCGAGGCCTTTCAGACGTATCTTCCCGAGCGCCCGCTCTTTATCTGCACCGGCTCCAGCATGAGCTTTGCCAAGCGGCGCGCGCTGCGGAAAACGCTGAAGGAAAGCGGCAACGGGATCCTGCTGTGTACGCAGCAGAGTCTTCCGTCCAGCGTCAACTTCGAGTATGTCAACAAGGTCATCATCCCGGAGCTCCACTACAACAACGCCCGCATGAGCCAGTTCTATATGCGCTTTGTTCGCTACAATTCGACGGACTATAAGGATATCTACTTTCTGACCTATGCCGGCAGTCTGGAATCCAATCTGATGCAGATGGTCATGGTCAAAGAAAAGATCAACCTGTTCATGAAGGGCCAGGACGCCGACCTCGATGAGATCTACGAGAAGTTCGGCGTGGACTACGACATCCTCTCTCTGCTGATGAAGCGGGAGCAGGATGAAGAGGGCCATTTTCAAATTCGCTGGGGCGAACAGATGATTGCATAACGAATGGAGGTTTTTATGAGAGAACCTAAAACAGCAGATGAAACAATGGTATTTCACGGCTGGGTCAATGCCTGTTACCGCAAATACCGCGCATGGAAGCGTATGGGTTCGGTCGGGACCGCAAAAGACGCAGACCGCTCGGAATACCGCGAGGCTATCGGCGAGGTCAAAGCCTACCGTGCAATGCTGGAGGCGCTGTTCAACTGGCCCACCGATGAGCTTGACGCGCACAAGCAGGAGATCCATGCGCGCGCCCTGGCTGAGAACACAGAATCGAAAGTCGCGGCGCCGACATCCTCGCGCAGAACGGTGAAGCACATTGTCCCCGTCGTTGGCAGAACCTATCGCAACGCTGCCGGCGGCGACTATATCTGCGTGGAGCTTTTGTTGGATGAGCGTCCTGTTGGCGGCGTCCTGCGCCGTGTGTCGGACGGTTACACGCTGCGTGCCCACGACATCTGCGAAAACCCGGACGGGACGGTCTATTGGGCCTACTCCACCGGCGGGCATTGGCCGGATGATTGGAATGGCGTGCCAAATTCGTAAACGACTTATTTAGGAAAGGAGATACTGATTTATGAGGATTGAAGTGTTCCCCAAAACCGCGCTGGAAAAGAAATGGGCCGTGGACAAAACCCTCTTCGATCCTGATGCAGTCCATCCTCCGGTCTGCCTGCGCTGTGGCGCGTCGATGCATGGCAGGTTAGCAGAAAACGCCCTGAGCCGGCATTGCAACGCCATGATCTGCAGCAAGTGCGGCACCGATGAAGCCATGCGGGATTATGGATGCGCGTCCTTGCCCCTGACCGGATGGTATGCGGTGAAGCAGGGCCTCGTCCAGCCGGATCAGCCGGAAGGCGGTGCTGTGCTCCGTCAGGACTGTGTATTTCAGCATGTCTTTGACGGTCCCAAGAAAACGACGCCGCTCAGCAGCTGGCCGGTCCCGGAAAGCAAGGTACTTCACCTGCGCGCCGACTATGACGGGCACAAGTGGTGGCGCACCTGGCATCCCTGCCACGATGCGCCACTGGGCGATGACCTGTGTGCAGAGATCAACGATTTCTCGGACAGCCTGATGAAGCTCCCGGAGTTTGAGAATCTGGAGACGCTCAAATTTTTCTGCAAAGAAAACGCCGCTCCGACATCGGAGCGGACGGAGTTCAATCTGTATTCAGAAACAAATCATTTCTATGTTTGGCTGCGCTTGATTTCAAGGGCAGGAGATTATAACCTCTACTGCTCTTTTTATCTCAACGACCAGCTAAAACTTGATTAAGCTACTTTAGAATAGCACGCTTTTCAACTTTCCCGCCCCACAAATACTGTGGGGCGGGCTTTTTTGTTTCGTGCAATGAAAGAACGAATCTGTCTGCACCGTTCGACCGTTTTCTCTGCCGAAACATGATAGTATTTTTTCGTCAAAAGCAGTCATAAAGCGATGACTTTGTTTGTTAGCCGTCAAATAAAGATGAGAATAGCAGATAAAACGCGGAGCAAATAAAGAAACGAAAATGAGACCTGCGCGCCAAAATCGATTTAAGGAGCTTTTGCCGTTAATACGCTGAGCACCCCGTTAATTAAGGGACGCTGCTTCGCGTATCGGGCGGTTCCTGTTGGTTTTTATCAGCGCGAAAGCAGTCGAAGTCTAACAGTATCTGACGCAAAAAAGAATATCATTTCGTTTTCAAGCAATGACAAGGCTGCAAGTATTTTAGCGATACTCGCCTATCATAGCCGCGGGCCTCCTCACTGTTCAAAGAACAGATCATTGAACAGAAAGGAG
>JAFYHU010000076.1 GCA_017538965.1 Oscillospiraceae bacterium | reverse complement strand
GTATCATCCAATACTTGTGATATAGTAGTTACCATAGCATATATCTCCTTTGAGTATTTTGTTTGTTTGGTAGCTGCATTATACCACAAAACGGAGAAATATGCTATTTTTATATGTAAATAGTTCTGAAATTTAAAGATTTGCGGTGGTATTCAAAAACATTTCTCACGAATTCACAAGTGGGAAGTATTAGTATTTATCCAAACGGGCTCTCACCCGCTTTGAATCCCGGATCATCAGACGCAGTTGCGTCTTCCTACCCGTAATATATCAAATCTCATCGCATATGAAAAGTATTTTTTACCTCTGCAAACGTGAAAAACATATCCCTTCCCTATCTTTCCAAGCCTCGTCTCTCCACCCTCAACTCTCAACTCTCTCTTATCTCCTAAATTTTTCTCTCGTCATCCTCATGGGCGTACAGGTGGATCGGTAGAATGGAAACGGTTCTCCCGTGATTTCTGCTCCCTGCTTGGTAAGAATATGCACCGTTGCCGGCCGGCCTTCCATGATGATTTCCCCTGCTCCCGCATTGAACATCTCTTTGAACGCATAGGCGATCAGCTCCGATCCGATATGCCGCCCTCGGAATTCCGGTTCCATCGCAAACCGCCCCGCGTGCCATTCCCCGTTCTCCTGAAAGAACGCAATCGTGCCGATGATTCTCCCCCGGTCTTCCGCACAGAACCAATGCGGGTTTCTCTGTTCCTCGATATAATTCATTTCGCTTGGGATATCCTGCTCGCCCGTGAATGTCCGAACCACCAGATCCATAATGGCATCCATCTCATCCTCACGCGCTCTGCGATAAACAGCCATTTCAATTCTCCGCTTCCAACCAGATGCTCTCTATAATATCCGACGGCCTGACCGAATACTCCCCGAACCTCTCTGCCGCCCGGTCCCCGGCATCTCCGTGAATGTAAACGCCGCTCCGTGCCGCGTACGCCGGGTCAAATCCCTGTGCGGCCAATGCGCAGATAATCCCGCACAGGACATCTCCCGAACCGCCCTTCGCCATTGCCGGCCCTCCGGTCGGATTGACGGAAACACTCCCGCCTTCACAGACCAGCGTGCCGAATCCTTTCAGCACCAGAATGACGTTCCCGTATTCTTTCGTAAACCGAATCGCGCCTGCCAGCCGCCCCTTTGAAAGATCTCCGCCAAGTCTGCGAAACTCTCCTTCATGCGGTGTGAGAATCAGGGGGACTCCGCAGTCCTTCAGAAGTCTCATGTTCCTCCCGCAGATCGTGAGCGCATCCGCATCCAGCACCAGCGGGCAGGAAGCATTCCGGACGACCTCTCCCACGATGCTCTGCGCGTCTTCATCAAGTCCGAGTCCCGGTCCGATCCCACACACATCTGCCTTTTTGAGCGCCGGAAGGATCATTTTCAGCGCGTCTCTCCTGATGGTTCCGTGATCCGTAGCCGGAAGCGGAGCAACCACTGCTCCGTCGCATTTTGTTGCGGCAATCGTATAGATGCTCTCCGGGACCATGAGATGCGTCAGACCGGCCCCGCTTCTCTCGCACGCGTTTGCCGCGAGCACCGGCGCGCCGGAAAAGCCCGTCGATCCGCCGATGATGAGCGCCCGGCCATAACTGTATTTGTGGCTGACCGCTCTGCGCTTCGGCAGCAGCGGCCTCTCCGCAAGCATCAGCCTGACCTCTCCTGTATCCGCCTCTCCCGAATCAGGAAACCTCTCTCTGTATTCTTCCACGCTGATCCGTTTCATCCCCGCCCCCGTCTCTCTTCTCTCAGCTCTATCCTCGTCTCTCAACTCTCCACTCTCAACTCTCAACTCTTATCTGATCTGATGCACCATCCCCGACGGTTCCGCATACTCCTCCCCGATCACACCGCCGAGAACCTCGGTGATATAGTCGATGACTGCAAGGTCCATCAGAATGCCGGTATCGAAGCCGAAGCCCTGGCTGTACGCGCGGTTGAAGACATTGTAGGTGTCACCGCCCGCGGCGCAGAAGTCGTTGGTGACGACAACATAGAGTTTGTCTTCCGCAAACGGCTCTCCGTTCACGGTCTGAATCGTGACGCGTCGGATAGAGGCCGGGGCGTAATAGCTGCTCTCCTTGTCGCCGAGCACGTAAAGTTTTCCCTGATCATAGGGAACGGTGGTATCCAGCGTCCACTCGAACCCGCAGGTCTGGGGGAAGCCGCCGACCGCCTGCGGCGTGCAGTACGTGGATGCCTCGAGCGCTTCCAGCAGTTCCCTGCCGGTGACGCAGACGACCGCCACGGTACTGCCGAAGGGGAGTACGGTGTTGATGTCCTTCATGGTGACTTCACCCGGTTCAATGGAAGCGCGGATGCCGCCGCCGTTGGCGATGCCGACCACCGGAAGACCCGGATACTGCTCTGCAAGGCTGCCGTCCTTTTCCACGCTCCAGACCATGGCTTTGGTAATGAGGTTGCCCAGATTGGTCTCTTCGGTACGGTTGCCGGGATCTCTCTCACCGTTCAGGAAAACCTCGCTCGTGGCAAAGACCTTTCCGAATTCCGCATCGATCGTTCTGATGATCGCCTGTGCGGTCGCATAGGTAAGGACGTCCTGCTGCTTGCCCGCGGTCTGCATCAGGAAGTTGTCTTCAATCTCTTTCGTCTCGTTGTCAATGATAATGACGCCGATATAGGCAAACGCGGTGCCGGTGGACTGGATGGGTTCGCCGTTCTCGCCCGCCGTCATGACCGTATGCGAGTGCCCGTCAATCAGGAAATCGATGCCGGAGACCTTGTCATAGAGATCGATGGAGCGATAGCCGTTTTCGGCGGATTCGTCATCCACGCCCAGATGGACCAGGCCGAAGATCAGATCCGCCCCCTGCGCTTTCAGACCATCCACGGCGAGCTGGGCGCTGGCATAGAAATCGTCAAACGTGGCAAAGGATACTTCCTTGGTCATGCTGGGGTTGACCTTGGTAGCGGTCTCGGGGGTTTCCAAGCCGAAGAAGCCGAGCTTCAGGCCGTTCTCCGTCTCGATCAGAACCGAGGGGTCATAGAGCGTCTCGCCGGTGCTGTTCCGATAGACATCCGCGCAGATAACCTTGAACTGCGCCCGCTCGAGATTCTTGATCAGCCGGGCATCGCCGTAATCAAACTCATGATTGCCCAGGGTAGCAACGTCATAGCCCACCTCATTCATCATGGTGACGGCGCTGGCCCCTTTCGTGGTGCTGACATAGACGGTACCCTGGCAGAAATCGCCGGCATCCGCCAGAATCACATCCGCGCCCGACGCCTCGAAGCGGGCTTTCACCTGCGCCATATACGCATAGCCGTCGAGCGCACCGTGCACGTCGTTCGAATGCAGGATGACGGTTTTCCCGCTGTAGTCACTGTTGACAATTTTGGCGTTTGCCGCATAATCGTAGGCAGCCGAGGCCGGAACGGCAAAGGCAAGCAGAAGCGCAAGTGCAAGGACTGTCGCCAAAAACTTCCGTGTTCTTCTCATGTTCGTTCTCCTTCTCATTCTTCCTCATCAAAGAGGAACGGCCATTCCAGGGTTTCCTTCATTTCTTCCAGCATGCTTTCTTCAACCGGAACGCCATGCAAAAAATCCTTCTAAGCTTCCGTCCGTCATTCTGTTTCATTTTCCCTGCTCCTCTCCTGAATTATATTCCGCTCTCTGCTGTTTCATTTCAATGTTGTCAGGGGGGGTATGTTGACAATCTGGTATTTTTTCTTTTCTGACCGACTACGGCTCAAAGCGGAAATTCGCCTCGAACTCTGCTGTAATGGGATCTCCGAATTCTCTCTTGGCGGTCGGGTAACTGATCCAGAAAGTCTTCAGTCCGCTTTCCCCTGAACTCTCTTTGGAGTAAAAAATCTCTTCTCCGTTTTTATCATATCCGCTCTGCACAAACCAGTTTTCACCCTCGTTGAAATACGTTACATCCGGATTGTTCTCGGCAATACGATAGTCTGTATCATATGCCCCTTCCGGAATATAGCCCGGGGCGATCTCGTAAACCACGATCCGGATCTCATAGTCCGGATGCCAGAAAGTATACTGATACCCGATATTCGGACTTTCATCCAGCTGGATGAAGCCCTCCGGGACAGTAAATTCTGACCCCATCACGCCGGTAAACCGCCCGGAAGCAGATTCCTGATTCTGATTGGAAGTCGGCACCGGGGCAGGAACGCTCACGGTCGGAGCAGCAGGAGTAACAGTCGGTACGACACTCTCTTCTTTGCTGCTGTTCCTGCCGCATCCGGCAAGCACGGCAAGGGCGAGAATCCCGGCGCCGATCACCATGAACCAGTACTTCTTTTTTATTTGATCATTTTGCTTTTTCATTTTTGCACCATTGTGGCAGACATAGGTCCGCTTCCGCGTCCCTCCCCCGTCTCTCAACTCTCCGCTTTCTTCTCTCAACTCTGCGCCGCTCTGCGGTGCCTTTCAGACTTCCAGTGACATTCGGGGATGCTCCCTGTCAACGAAGCCCTTTTTCGTCCGGCATCCGAAATACTGCCGCAGCAGGTCTTCCAGCTGATCTGCTGCCGCTTTCACCTTCTCGTCGTTTACGCCGACAAAACCGTCAATCGGGAAGAAGACATAGCTGGTTTCGCCGTCGATTTTCCCGTGCTCGCTCTGCCGCCAGGTCCAGCGGCGTGTCCGGATCGTATTTCCGACCGCATAGACGATTTCCCCTGCGTCCGGCGTTTCTTCCGTTTCTGCGCCGAAGGGCAGAAAGCGGTCATCGGGTCCGGCATACCGGATCATGATGTCTTCTTCGGAAAGCCCGAGGTCATGCGTCCCCATAGGCAGCGTATACATCAGAGAGACCGCGTTGTTCAGGTCCACAAGCGGATTGATATGCGGCATACCCTTTCCTTTTGCAATCCGGGTAAACAGCGCTTCGATGGAGCACATATATTTGTTGGGGTTGATGCCGAGCTTCTGGAAGGCGCTCCGGTAAGGAAGGATCTCCGCTTCTTCCTTGATTTTCTTCCCGGAAAATCGCTGTTCCGCTTCCGAGATTGCCCTGTCCAGAAGCGCCGCGATTTCCGGAATCTCTTTCCCGTTGTCTGCCCCTTTGGCAACAACCACCCCGACACACATGTCCGGCAGCGCCTCAAATATACCGTTCTCTATGACAAAATCCATAAACTCACCCTTTTCTCTCCGTTCTCTTTGAATTACAAACTCCAGAATGAAGTATAACATAAAAAAAGCTCGGATGGTAGGTCCGAGCAAAAGTTTGAAAAAGATTTTATAGCTGGAGTCCTCCTGACACTTCGTCCGTTATTCCGACAAAAGGCAGGCCTTGAACAGCCTGCCTTTTGTATTGCGCCTTTTTTGGTTGGGTTTGCTTTTTAACGGTCGAAGGTCAGCGTCTGCTGAGTCTTGAGGCCGGTTGCCGTGAATGTCTCGAAGTCCAGCGTCGTCAGGAAAGCCGCGTCAGGATACTGTTCCCGGACAGCGGAAAGGAGCTTTGCCTGCAGATCTTTGTCCACAAACTGTCTTGCATAGCCGCTGTCATAGACATTCAGGAACCAGGGCGAGGTGACCACAATGCGGCTCGGAATAATCTGATAGAAGTTCATCGGAGAAGTGCAGAGATAAGCATACAGCGTATCATCGTCCATGGCTGCCAGCTGGGCCGTGGTATCCAGCGTCTCAAAATAATAGTGCGCCTTGGCGACATAGACAGGGATCTCTTCCACGCTCAGCTCGGAAAAGACGATCTGCTTATAGGTGCCGGTGATCTCCACGCCGTAGCTCATGAAATAGCTGGGCAGCGCCGGTGCGGCCTCCGAGCAGATATCGCCGGTACGGATCTGGCGGGTCCAGTAGAGGTCTACATTCGGGTTCAGCATCATGTTGTTCAGCTTGGCGGTGTTGGTCTCGCTGGAGCCGAACAGGGTCATGTCCGAAGCATCGAGGACATATTCCACGCTGCCGATGGTGGGAATGTTATTGAAAGAGGTGGCGATCTGGTACATCTCACGATAATTGCCTTCCGCCCCTTTCAGATAGTCCAGAATCAGTTCCTTTTTCAGCTCGTCGGACAGATCAACATCGCCGAAGTTGATGCCGCCGACGCCGGACTCTGTGGCGGATGTAATCGCGTCAACGCCGGTGACCATCTGGTAATCCTCTGCCTTCAGATAGCCCTGCCCCAAAGCCCAGACAGCAAGATCGACATCCACGCCCAGGGCTTTCAGATAGGCTTCCGTGGCAGCGGAGAGAACTGCGTTGCTCGTGGCGGTCGCGCCCGAGATGCCGTCTACGTTCACGCTGTTGGCTTCCAGCATGGCGGCGGGAATCTCTGCGAGGGCCTGCCGGCCGACGGTTTCGTCTTCCTTGTCGGTGTCGGCTTCAATGGAGGTGATCACCCCGTCTTCCACGCTCATTGTGACCGTGACGGTCTCGTCCAGGCCTTCTGCGGTTGCGGAAGCCGTTTCGGCAAAAGCGGCGGTTCCGAAACTCAGCACCAGCGTCGCGGCGAGGACAATTGCGAGGGAAAGCTTCATCTGTTTCAAGACAATATACCATCCTTCTTCAAATTATTGTCTGCTTCAAACCGTTTCCCGACCGTCCCGTCCGAAAACGCTTTGAATGCAACTGTCTATACTGTACCTGCCGCGCCAAGAAATGTCAAGTTGAAAAGCATACGTGAGTCGCAAATGAGCAACAGCATCATTCAATCATCAATGCTTATATCTACCACGGAGAAGGGATCAAGACTCTCTGCTGCTCCCGCAAAAACAGAGGCTGCGGGAATCCGCAGCCTCTGCATGGTTTATGCTTTTCTTCGGGCTTACTCGTAGAGCTCCTTGAGCTTCATCAGGTGCTCGAACCTTGCCTTCGCATTCTCCTCGTTGGCTTCGAAGAGTCTGTCGGCACGATCCGGGAACTCGCGGGTCAGACGGCTGTAGCGCGCTTCGTTCATCAGGAACTCGCGGTAACCGCCGGCCGGCTCCTTGCTGTCGAGCGAGAAGGGCTGCTCGGCATCCGGATTGAAGCGGAAGAGGTTCCAGTAACCGCACTTGACCGCCTTGTCCATTTCCTTCTGGCAGTTCTCCATGCCGCCCTTGATGCTGTGCATCTCGCAGGGGGCGTAGCCGATGATCAGGGACGGGCCCTTGTGCGCTTCGGCTTCGGCAATGGCCTTCAGGGTCTGAACCTTGTTGGCGCCCATGGCGACCTGTGCCACGTAGACATAGCCGTAGGTCATGGCCATCTCGGCGAGGGACTTGCTCTTCAGCTCCTTGCCGGCGGCTGCGAACTGCGCAACCTGACCGATGTTGGAAGCCTTGGAGGCCTGTCCGCCGGTGTTGGAGTACACCTCGGTGTTGAAGACGAAGATGTTGACGTCTTCGCCGGAGGCCAGGACGTGGTCGACGCCGCCGTAGCCGATATCGTAGGCCCAGCCGTCGCCGCCGAAGATCCAGACGGACTTCTTGTTCAGGTAGTCCTTGCCGGCGAGGATCTGCTTGCCGAGCTGGCAGGCCGGGCAGGTGCAGGTGTCTTCGCCTGCGGCCTTGGCGGCCTCCGCCGCGGCGGCCATCTCAGCGGCCTTGTCGCCGAGGACCTCTTTCGCGCGCTCGGACTTGAAGAAGCCGAGAGTGTCGTCGATGGTGTTGACGTTCTCTTCCAGGGCCTTGATGAATTTCTTCGTGGGCTCCTGGTTCTTGTTGCCGTCGTCATAGGTGGCGAGCCACTCTTCCGCGGCGGTCTTCAGCTCCTTGCAGACGGTCGGGGCTTCGATCAGGGCTTCGACCTTGGCCTTGAGATCGTCGCGGATCTTCTTCTGGCCGAGGTACACACCGAGGCCGTGCTCGGCATTGTCTTCAAAGAGGGAGTTGGCCCAGGCGGGACCCTTGCCTGCCTTGTTGACGGTGTACGGGGAGGTGGCAGCCGGGCCGCCCCAGATGGACGAGCAGCCGGTCGCGTTCGAGATGATCATGTGATCGCCGAACAGCTGGGTGACGAGACGGGCATAGCTGGTCTCGGCGCAGCCTGCGCAGGAACCCGAGAACTCGAGATACGGCTGGGCAAACTGGCAGTACTTCACGTTGTCGGCAACGAACATCTCGGGCTTCTCGGAAACTTCGGCGACCATGTAGTCGAAGACTTCCTGCTGATCGATCTGGCTCTCCATCGGAACCATCTCGATCGCTTTCACCGCGCACTGGGTCACGCAGACGCCGCAGCCCATGCAGTCAAGCGGCGAAACGGCCATCGTGAACTTATACTCGCCCTTGCCCTTGCCGGCCTTGATCTCGGCGAACTTGGTCTGGGCGGGAGCCGCCTCGGCCTCGGCCGCGGTCAACGCGAAGGGACGGATGGTCGCATGCGGGCAGACGAAAGCGCACTGGTTGCACTGTACGCACTTCTCGGCATCCCATGCCGGGACCGAGACGGCGATGCCGCGCTTCTCATAAGCGGAGGCACCGAGCTCGAAGGTACCGTCGGCGTGATCGACGAAGGCGGAAACCGGCAGGCTGTCGCCGTCCATCTTGTCGACCGGATCCAGAATGGTGCTGACCATCTTGACAGTCTTCTCGCGGCCGACCTTGGCAGCGGCTTCGCTCTTGTCGACGGCATCGGCCCAGGAGGCGGGCACGTCCACCTTGACATAGGCGGTGGCGCCGGCGTCGATGGCCGCATAGTTCATGTCGACGACATCCTGGCCCTTCTTCAGGTAGGAGTGCAGGGCAGCATCCTTCATGTACTGGATGGCCTCGGCCTCGGGCATGACCTTCGCCAGGGAGAAGAAGGCGGACTGCAGAATGGTGTTGGTGCGCTTACCCATGCCGATCTTCTTGGCCAGGTCAATGGCGTTGATCATGTAGAGCTGGATGTTGTTCTTCGCGATGTAGCGCTTGGACGCGGCATCCAGATGATGCTCGAGCTCCGCGAAATCCCACTGGCAGGTCACGAGGAACACGCCGCCGGGCTTGACGTCGCGGACGATCGGGAAGCCCTTCGTGATGTAGGAG
>JAFYHU010000075.1 GCA_017538965.1 Oscillospiraceae bacterium | reverse complement strand
GTCCATTGGACGCCTCCTGTGTTTTTGAGTTTGGCTTGCAACACCTCTCTCAGTATAACACAGGAGGCTTTTATTTCAGCACTCCCGCCACGGCTTCTTCCAGTCTCCCCAGCATAGCTGGGGGATTTGGTCTATCATTAAGAAGAGCCCGCCTTTTTTGTTGATTCTGATCGCAAAATGCGGTAATATATATAATAGGGTATTTTTTATCCCGCTCTGCATTAGACCTGTCAGAATCTGTGCCGGATCCCAATAACAAATCTCCCGTATTATGAATCAGAAAGGATGTGTTTCCATGCCACGCAGATTTCTTTCCCTGCTTCTCTCTGTTCTTTTCCTCTTCAGCTTCTCCGCCCAGGCTTTTGCCGACGATGATGACTGGGACGATGACGACGATTTTTACTACTACGAAGATGCCGACAGCTATGACGCGGACGAATACTATGATATGATCAACGATGTGATGGAGCGGATGGACTCTGTCAACCAGAAATGCAGCGGCGGCCTTCAGATGCAGTCGAACGGAATGTACCGCCTTGTCGAGATGTTCGCCATCATTGCCGGGAGGATCTCGGAGAGCAGCGAAACGACAGACAGTATTCGGGACATTCTGGATGAATGGGACCGGAAGAATGACGAAGCCAGATCCGCCACCGAGCAGATTATCAACGGGTCCTATCGCTGTTTCGATCTGCTCTCGCTGATCGCCTGGGAGATGGATAAAAACGATGAATTCGCGGACAGCATTTCCGAATACACCGATAATTTTGCCATCGGCAACAACACTTCACAGACTGCTGAGCAGCTGCTGACCAACGGTTTTTACTCCTGTGACGATCTGCTGTACATCATTGCGCAGGAAAACAGCACGTCCGACACAAAGTCCGATAACATAAACGATTCCTATAACTCCATGCACAGCACCGACCGCACCCTCAACAGCGAAGTATCGAGGCAGCTGAACGCCGTCAACTACATGCTTGTGTTTCTCCTGCACATCTGCCAGGAACTGGATCACACGTCTTCCCGCGACTGGGCAAATAAAGGCCGTGAGACTTATGATGAGGCCAAGAGTTTCTGCGAGGGCGTATCGGATATCAATGAGAGGATCGCATCCAAGCTCTATTTCTGTGTCGACATGGCCGGGACGATCGCCTGCGAGCTCGCCTGAGTGAAGCACCGTTCCCTCCGACAGAACGGTTCAGGCCGGAGGACAAGGTAAACATAATCCTGATCGATATCGACAGCAAACAAATACAAGGTCGTCTACGACGTTTTCGCATAAGCCTCTGAAAATCGGCATACAGGCTTCCAGCCTGTATGCCAAAACAGAAACGATTGGAGGTTTCCTGCCATGAAAGCACGTTCCGCACTCCGCATTCAGGCCGTCATCACGATGCTGGCTATTCTGCTCAGCTGTACCTTTTTCCTCGGCCCCGGTGCCGCAGGGACTGCCTATGCCGAAAACACGGGAAAGCACAGCATTGTCGAGCGCAGCTATCCCGCCTATATCCGCTCGGAAGAGATGAAACTGACCGAAGACATTCCGCTTCTCTTTATTGACGGGGCGGATGATCTCCCGTATCTGGAGATCCATACTCTGGCCGAGCTTCTTTACTTTCTGAACACCGAGTATGCGGGAGATCCCGGCTATGAACTGACCATCGAGACAAAGGACAACACGGTCATCCTGGAGCGTGAAAACGGGTATACGCTGGAATTTGACTTTGATGCGGACCGTCTTGTCTTTATGGATTACGATGCCTTTGTCCACAATTCCAATGACACGACGCTTGTGGATATGCTGTCGGTCAGCGGTTTCGACGAAGAGGGTTCCGCCCAGCTGTTCCAGCGCGACAAACAGGGCTCTTTCGACCGCTACGGCAAAGTCATGACGGTGGATCTGGGGGCCAACGGGATTGACATGATCGCGCAGGACGGGGAATACTATGTCCCGCTGCAGACGATGAACGACTTCCTGCTTCTGCCCATGATGGCAGGCTTCCTCTTTAACGGGCAGGCCCTGCTTTTCGGAAATGACGACGCCCTTTTTGATTACAGTGAAGGGGCGTACTCGGATTTCGCGGAGCTCTATTACTCTGCTCCCACCGGACAGCGCAGCGATGCCCTTGCGGAGTACAGCTACAATGAGCTCTGCCTCGCGCTCGACACCTTTTACGGTCTGAAAGAACCCCATGACATTCAAAGCTTCCGGGAAACCTTCTGGCAGATCGGCATGGATGAAGTCCTCAGCGGAAACGATCCGGAAGATGCCGACCGCGCTCTCAAGGAATTCATCGATTATTATCTTGACGACCTGCATTCCGTCTTCAATGAGTTTTCCTATCTGACCGGCCTGCAGCCCATCGCGAGCAGCACCGGAATCGCCAACCGCAAATATGAAGACCATGTCAAGGAATACAGCGCTGCCAGAGAGGCCTTCTATCCCGACGGTCCCCTCGCCTATGAAGAGGTCGGCAATACCGCCTATATCACCTTTGACACCTTCTCTTCCAACTATGACGGCAGCGAATATTATGCCGCGGACAGTCTGGATGCAATTCCGCCGGATACTTTGGGCCTCATCATCTACGCGCATTCTCAGATTACCCGTGAGAACAGCCCCATCGAAAACGTTGTGCTTGATCTCAGCAACAACAGCGGCGGCGCCGTGGATGCGGCCGTGTTTGTCCTCGGCTGGATGCTGGGGGATGCTCCTTTCAGCATCAAGGATATGGCAACCGGTGCCATGTCGACCTCGGTCTACCGTGCGGATGTCAATCTCGACCGGGAATTTGACGTCAGGGATACGGTTTCCGACTATAACCTGTTCTGCCTGATCTCTCCGGTCAGCTTCTCCTGCGGCAATCTGGTGCCCGCGGCGCTGAAATCCTCTCAGAAGGTCACCCTTCTCGGGCGTACCTCCGGCGGCGGAAGCTGCGTGGTTCAGCCGATGCTCACGGCACACGGCACCGTCTTCCAGATCTCCAGCAACTATCGCATGTCCTTCCTGAAAAACGGTTCCTTCTATGACATTGACCAGGGTGTGGAACCGGACGCTTACATCGGCGATATTGCGCACTTTTACGACCGCAAGGCTTTGACCGACTATATCAACGGCCTGTTCTGACGATGCATGAGCCGCGGGACGGACTGCCGTCATGAATGATCTGCTTCCCATTCTCCGCCGGGAATTCATCTATCTCTGGTATTATTTCGATGTGCAGCTCAGACAGATTTTCCTATACTGGGTTTTGGGCATCGCCATCGGCTCCTTTATCTCGGTTTTTGCCAAAGACGGCATCCATAACCTCTTTCGCCGGATGCAGGGGAAAACATGGGGAATTTTCGGAATCGTTCCGGCCTGCGTGCTGGGGATCGCCTCGCCGCTGTGCATGTACGGGACGATTCCCATCGCGGCGTCCTTTTCCCGGCAGGGAATGCGCCATGACTGGCTGGCATCTTTTATGATGGCATCCATCCTTCTCAATCCCCAGCTCATCGTTTACAGCGCCGCGCTGGGACCCGCCGTGCTCACGGTGCGGATCGTCTCGTGCTTTCTCTGCGGCTGCGCGGCCGGCCTGCTGATCCATGTTTTATACCGGGACGAAAGCTTCTTTGATTTTTCCGGCTTTGAAGAAAACGAAAACCGCGACACGCACCCCAATGTTCTGATCCGCTATCTGCTGAATGTCTGGCGCAATATCCGGGCGACGGGGCCGTATTTTCTCATCGGCATTCTGCTCTCGGCGCTCTTCCAGCGCTATGTGCCCCAGAGCCTGATGACCCGGATCTTCGGCGGAAGCGAGGCCTGGGGCGTCCTGATGGCGGCAACCGTCGGGGTGCCGCTCTACGCCTGCGGCGGCGGCACGATCCCGCTCCTCAGAGAGTGGCTCTGGGAGGGGATGAGTCTGGGCAGCGCCGCGGCCTTCATGCTCACCGGCCCCGCAACCAAGATTACAAATCTTGGCGCGCTGAAAATCGTTCTGGGCATGCGGCGCTTCCTGCTCTATTTTGCCTTTGTCATGCTGTTTTCCCTTCTGACCGGGCTGACAGTTAACCTGATTTTCTGAGAGGAGATTACACCGTGAGAAAAACACTTTCTCTGCTGACTGTCCTGTGCCTCGTCTTCGGTGTGTTTGCCGCCGGGACGGCAGGCGCGGACGAAGCCACGAAATCCGAGAAAGACGAAAAACCCATCGTCTATTTTACCGATGACATCTCTCCCGAGGGCCTCGTTGCGATCTACAAGGCCCTGAACTGGAATCCCGTCGGGCCCGTCGCGGTGAAGCTCTCTACCGGCGAGCCTCCGAACAGCAACTATCTGCGTCCCGAGCTGATCGCCGATCTTGTGCACCTGGTTGACGGTACGATCGTGGAATGCAACACGGCCTATGCCGGGTACCGTTCCGCCACGGCCGAGCATTATCAGGTCGCGGAGGATCACGGCTATACGGACATCGCGGACTTTCAGATTCTGGATGAATACGGATCTGTGGAGATCCCCGTCACCGGCGGAACACACCTGACCGGCGATCTCGTGGGCGCGCATTTTACCGACTACGGCTCCTATCTTGTGCTGTCCCACTTCAAGGGTCACGCGATGGCAGGATACGGCGGCGCAATCAAGAACGCCTCCATCGGCCTCGCCTCCGCCATGGGCAAGGTGCGCATCCATTCCGGCGGCACCAGCGACACCCACTGGCACGACGAGCTGCAGCTCGAGTTCCTTGAAAGCATGGCCGAGGCGGCCAAGGGCGTCTGCGATTATCTGGGCGATCAGGTGGTCTTCATCAACGTTATGAACCGCATCTCCATTGACTGCGACTGCGACGGCAATCCTGCGGAGCCCGACATCCACGATATCGGCATTCTTGCCTCCGCCGACCCCGTTGCGCTGGATCAGGCCTGCCTGGACCTCGTTTGGGAGGCCGACGGCAACGAAAAGCTCCTCTGGCGCATTGACGACCGCCAGGGCCTGCACACGCTGGACCACGCGGAGGAAATCGGCTTCGGCAGCCGAAGCTATACGCTTGTGGATATCGGAGAGAACCGCGCTGCCTGATAACGGAAGAATCTGCTGAAAAGGAGAGAACAGGAAAATGAAAAAGACGATTGCATGGCTTCTCGCTTTTATGCTGCTGGTCGGCATGCTTCCCTTTGCGCTGGCGGAGAATGCCGACGGGGAAGCGGCGGAAGAAGCGGCCGTGACGGAAGAAGCGGCACAGGCGGAAAACACCGCCGAAGAGCCGGCAGCAGAAGAGAAGCCGGCTGACAAAACGCCGAAAGAGCCGACCGCCTGGACGGTGATGATCTATCTCTGCGGCACGGATCTCGAGTCACAAGGCGGGATGGCCACGACGAACCTCAAAATGATCGCCGATACCGAACCCAACGACGCGGTCAACGTGCTGATCCAGACCGGCGGCACGGCAGCCTGGCAGGCGGAGGACGAGCTCGGCATCGACATTGCCGAGGACCGGCTTCAGCGCTGGATCTGGAATGAGGAAGGCTTTGCCCTGGCTGATGAGCAGGAGCTTGCCAGCATGGCAAAGCACACGACGCTCTCTGACTTTATCCGATGGGGCGCTGAGAACTATCCGGCAGAGAAGTACATGCTGACTCTCTGGGATCACGGCGGCGGCAGTGCGACCGGCCTGATTGTGGACGAACTGCATGACAATGCGATTATGAGTCTGGACGGTCTGAGCCGAGCCCTGAAAAACGGCGGCGTGCATTTTGATCTGCTGATGACCGACACCTGCCTGATGGCAAACCTGGAGACCGCGCAGGCAGCTGCGCCCTATGCGGATTATCTGGTTGCCTCGGAGGAAGTTCTGCCCGGATTGGGAAGCAACTACGAAGAGTGGCTTCAGTGCCTGTATGATGAACCGGACTGCGGGCCCGTCCGCGCGGGAAGAAACGTCTGTGACGCGACCGTGATTATGTATGCCGAGGGCAGGAACGAGACCAATGCCAAGAGCCTGACCTTCTCTCTGATCGATCTGGGTAAAATCGATGCGGTGGCTGAGGCCTTCAACGCGTATATGCAGGAAGCTGTCAGCATGATTTCGGATCCGAAGGCATTCGGACAGTATCTGAGCGCCGTCAGCACCGCGGACCGCTTTATGATTCCCGAAATGTGGGATCTCTACGATCTGGCACGAAGGGGCATAAAGGGCGGCATCTCGAAAGAGACCGGGATCCGTCTGGAGAAGGCTGTGGATGACGCGGTGGTTTACAACGTGCGTCAGGCCTATCATCCCTATTCTCACGGTCTGTCCGTCTATCTGCGCTACAACGACGACGGCAAGGGCCTGCTGGACCGTCTGGCACGCTGCTGCAGCAATCCCTGGCAGCTGGCCTTCCTGGATGCCGTCAACCTGAAATGGGATGCGCCGGAATGGGTCACCGACATTGTCGGGGAAATCCCGCAGGTGAAAAATGAGCTCTATACGGTCAAATTTGACGCTGCGATTGCCGAAGATCAGAGTCAGGCGATCATGAACATCTATTCCGGCCTTGACAGCGGCGGCTTTATCCGTTACGAACTCCAGCGCTATAACGAGAAGGATCAGAACTGGTACAGCCTCGGCGAGAGCGAGGATGTGAAACTGCTTGAAGAGTCGGAGGAAAAAGCAAGCTTTGCGGCCGGCTTTACCGGAAAGTGGCCGGCCATCGACGGCGAGTTCCTGAGCATCCGCAGCAAGGATGTGCTGGGCAGCAAGGTGCTGCTGCAGGCGCCGATCCGCCTCTTTGGTTCGATTTTCAAACTGCGGATTCTTGCGGATTATCCGGAGAATCTGACCCTCGATGAGCCTGAGGAGGCCCCGGAGGATGCCGCGGCCGCGGAACAGGCCGAGGCCGGGTACGAAGTGGACTACGAACTGGAAGGCGTCTGGGACGGCTTCGATTCTGCCACGGGCCTGGTCAATCGCAATACCTGGTCTCTGGCGGATCTGATGGGGACGGACTTTGAGATCTGCAGTCCGATTTACAGCGATTATCTGGAGGATATCGGCGATGTCAGGTACGGCGAGCCGATCCCCATCACGCTGGATCTCGAGGTGCAGGACATCGTGCTTCCGGCAGGGCAGTACCGGCTGCGCTATTCCATTAACGATATGCTGGACAGAAGCTATCATACCGAGTTCTTCTATCTGACCTGGGACGGCGAACAGGCGGTCTTTGACGGTCTGTCCGCGGAACCCGAGGCAGAATGATTCAATATTTCAAAACGGAAAGAAGGAAAACAGAATGAAAAAGAGAGTCCTTGCTGTTCTGCTTGCGGCGTTCATGCTTTTTGCGCTAACCGCCTGCAGCGCCTCCAGCACCAGCACCACCACGACAACCATCACCACCAGCAAAACCGATGAAAACGGCAATACCACAACCAACACCGTGACCAATGAGATCGGCATCAGCGCCGGGACGGACGGTGTCTCCGCCACAAACCAGACCACCACGAAAACCGAAAACACCGGCGTAACAAGCGAGGAACTGGCAGGCGCTCTGGCACAGAAGTTCTCTGCCGGTGCGGAGGGCGTCACTGCTGGCGGGGACAAGGTCCTTTTCGCCTACGACGATCCGGAAACCTTCTCCTACGGGGCGATCATCCTTGTCATGGACGGCGGACAGAACCTGATGGGCAGAGAAGGCGAAATCACCAGTGCCGGAGAGCAGTGGAAGCTCGTCGATACGGAGATGAATGCCGAGATTCCCTTTACCCTTTCCGATACGGAAGACAACGATGAACAGAGCTTTGTGATGACCTTCCAGGACGGTGACTCCGCCGTGATGACCGCTGTCGACGCGGAGACCATCATCAAGGACATGATTGCCGCTCTGTCCGAGTTTAATACCTGACGGGAGAGAAGCCTCAATATAAAAGGAGATACAGCCGATGAGTTCTGAGATTCATTCCGAAGAAAAGACGAATCTGGTGCCGGCCGTATGCACGCAGTGCGGCGCTGCCCTGGAGGTAGACCCTTCTCAGGAAGCTGCCGTGTGCAAATACTGCGGGACAGCCTTCATCGTGGAAAAAGCCATCCACAACTACAACATTCAGCATGCCACCATTGAACATGCCGACAACGTGACCGTGGACATGAGCGGCACGGTCAAAAGCGTCCTGAATTACATGGGGGAGCAGTCGAAGGAACGCCGGGCATTCCGGCGGGAGGAGCGCCGCGAGGAACGCGAGCACGAGAAGGTCTTTGTCGGCACCTTTTTCAAATACTTCGCCATTCTGTCCGGCGTATCCATGGTGATCTGGCTGATTGGTCAGGCCCTCGGCCTGTTCTCATAGGCAGGAAGTGCGTGATGACGGAAAAGAAACTCTATCTGATTGTGCAGTCGGTGCTGTGCGTGCTGCTGTGCGTGCTGCTGGCCGTTTCGGCCGTGTCAATCTACCGCGAGGGAAAAGCGCGCAGGGCGGAAGACCCAATGGCATCGATCTATACCCGCGAGATTTCCGCGGAAAAATTTGCTCCGATTGCTCCGCTTTTCTTCGGCGCGATCGGCATGACCGTTGCGGGCTGGTTTCTGGCGATAAAGGATGAAAACGCCGACAAACCTGTAAAGGATGCAGAGATTACCCGCAACCTGACCGTCGCGCGTGTGGCACAGCCGAGTGACGCCATGAAAGAGGAACGGAAAAAGCAGAAGAAGCTGTTCTGGACCGGCTGGGCGCTGTTTCTGCTGTGCATGGTGCCGGTCGGGCTCTATGTCGCGGACGGGGCGCACTTCCCGGACGGCGACCTGGAAGAAATGATCGCGGCGCTGGCGGTGCATGTCTTCCCCTGGATCATTCTGGGGCTCGGATGTCTCACGATCTCAAGCGTGCTGCAGGAGAAGAGCATAATCCGCGAGACCGCAGCTGCCCAGACGCAGCTGAAGGCGGAAAAGGAAGCCGGCATCCGGCCGGAAACGGCAGGGAAAACGCCGAAGAAGAACACGAAAGCAAAGCGCGCGCTTCAGCTGCTCGTAGCCGCTGCGGCGGTGGTCCTGCTCATTCTGGGGGTGTACAACGGCAGTGCAAAAGCCGTGCACACCAAAGCCGCAAATATCTGTACGGAGTGTGTCGGCCTTGGATAATGTGAATACTACCTGGTGGCAGCGCCATCGTCCCGGTACCCGCCGGCTGGTACAGCTTTACAGCGCGCTGCTCTATAACGCCCATCTGAAGGGCTTCATCGACGGGGAAATCTATGTAGGCAAGACAAAATACGCCTGTGTACCGGGCTTTAACTGCTACTCCTGCCCGGGTGCGGTCGGGGCCTGCCCGCTCGGTTCGATTCAGAACGCGCTGGCCTCCTCCGGCCATCAGGCCGGCTGGTACGTGCTCGGCATCATCGCGCTGTTCGGCGTCATCCTCGGGCGGACGATCTGCGGTTGGCTGTGCCCGCTGGGCCTGATTCAGGAACTGCTGCACAAGATCCCGACGCCGAAGATCCGGAAATCGCGCATCACGCGGGCGATCAGCTGGCTGAAGTATATTCTGCTGACGGTGTTCGTGGTTGCAATCCCGCTGTGGTACGGGCTCAGGCACAACCTGCCACTGCCGGGCTTCTGCAAGTACATCTGCCCTGCCGGCACCTTTGAGGGGGCCATGGGCCTGCTTTCGAACCCGGCGAACACGGCAAAGTTCTCGATGCTGGGCATTCTGTTTACGCGCAAGTTCATCATTATGCTCGTGATTGGTCTGCTGTGCATCTTCTGCTACCGCAGCTTCTGCCGCTTCCTCTGCCCGCTGGGGGCAATCTACGGCTTCTTCAACCGCTTTAACGTCATCGGCGTGAAGGTCGATGAAAACCGCTGCAACGGCTGCGGCAGCTGTGTGCGCAGCTGCGGCATGGACGTGCGCCATGTGGGCGACCACGAGTGCATCAACTGCGGCAAATGCATGGAGGTCTGCGCGCAGAAAGCCATCTCGATCAAAGCCGGGAGCTTCACCCTGCAGGCACCGGAGGGCGGCTGCGCCGAAGATACGGAGCATTCTGCCCAGAGCCGGAAAAGCTTTGCAAGAGTCTTCTGGGGGATCGCGCTGGGCGTTCTCTGCGCAGCCCTTCTGTGGTTCAATTTCCTGGATCCGACGGTCAGGAAGCGCTCGGCACCCAAGCCCGCGCCGACGCCGCCAGCGACAACCGCGGTGGTCACGCAGGAGACGGAACCGGAAGTCGAAACGGCCGAAGAGCCTGAAGAGGTCTCTTCTGTCGAAGAGGTACCGGAAACGGTCAGTTTTGAAAGCGATGCGCCGATCGGCTATGAAGTCGGCCAGCAGCTTGCGGACTTCACAACACCCACCTTTGACGGCGGAGAATTCCGTCTGGCCGATACGCGCGGCAAGATCGTATTCATCAATCTCTGGGGAACCTACTGCACGCCATGCGTGAAGGAACTGCCGGACTTTGAGGCGCTCTATGAGCAGCACCCGGACGAAGTTGCCATCCTTGCGGTGCATTCGTCGATGACCGGCGAAGTGGAGCCGCAGGACTTTGTCAAGGCCAAGGGCTGGGAGGACTGGATGCTTCCCTTCGCCCTTGACGATGAAGACGACGACACCATCTTCACCATTGTCAACGGCAGCACGACCCTGCCCCAGACGATCGTGCTGAACCGCCGCGGAGAAGTCATTTACAACCGGGTCGGCTCGGTTACGCCCGAGATGCTGGACGCCCTGTACAAGCAGGCCGACGCCAGCGTTCCCGCCGCCCCTGTCCCCGCGCAGACAGGGCCCTGACCGTTCAGACAGTCAAGAATACAGCCTGCAAACAGAAGGAAAAACATGGAATACCCGATCGTGCAGGTTTGAAGATTAACCGGAAAGGAAAGAACATCATGAAAAAACTTCTCAGCGTTCTTCTTGCGGTGCTGCTGCTCGCCTCGCTCGGCGTGACGGCCTTTGCCGAAGAAGGAAATACCGAAGTCATCGAAGATATGGGCATTACCGTGACCTGGCCCTCAAACGACGAGCTCCTGGGCTATCTCGAGACCTACTCCTATGGTGCGATTGCCCGTGATCCGAATGTGTATTACATGCCGGTGTACTATTATGCAGTTCCCTCTGACATCATTGAAAAAGCCCTGAACGGGGAGCTGACAGAGGAAGAGTCAGCAATGATCGATGAAAGACGGGGTGAACTCTGCAATGTGTATGTAACAAACGACGTCGATGCTCTCCTAGCGAATACTTTTGGCGTCGACAACATGGAAGATCTGGACATGACAGAGTTCGGCACGGCCGAAGGCTATTCCTTCCTCTATGTGCCCGTTGTGGAAGAGGACTTTGTCGACTCCATCGAAGAGGACTACGCGGATGAATTCTATGCCCTGCAGGAGGCCTGCCTGTTGGCGCTGACCAAAGCCGACCTCTATGCGCCCATCGACCCGATGGGCGAGACGGTCGGCAAGGCTTTCCGCTTTGAGACCACGGACCTCGACGGAAATCCGGTCACCAGCGAAGAGCTCTTCTCCCGGAACGAAATCACCATGATCAACTACTGGGGCACCTGGTGCGGGAACTGCGTAGGCGAACTGGCCGCGCTCGGCGATATCGACAGAAGCCTGCAGGAGAAGGGCTGCGGCATCATCGGCATCGTAGAGGATGCATCGGCCGACGATCAGGACAGCCTTGACAAGGCAAAGGGCCTGCTGATGGAAAACGACGTGGACTTTCCGAACATCGTTCCCTGTGACGAGATGGGCGATATCCTGGATGATGTCGATGGATATCCGACCAGCTTTTTCGTGGACAGGACCGGCACGATTCTCTGCTCTCCCATCTCCGGTGCGGCCGTCAGTCAGTATGAGAACACCGTGCTCGACCTGAAGAACGGGGAGGAAGTCGCCTTTGTCGACAAGCCCGAGGCTAAGGATAACGGTTTGAAGTGCTACCGCGTGCTCGTGTATGATCTGGACGGCAACCCCATCAAGGGCGTCACGGTCCAGTTCTGCTCGGACGAGTTGTGCAATTTGGGAAAGACCGATGCCGAAGGCGTCGCGCGCTTTGACGTGGATGAAGGCGTCGAATACACGGTCCACGTGTTCAAGGTTCCCGAAGGCTATGCCAAGGACAGCGGCGAATATGTGACCCAGAAGGTATACAGCGATGTGACCCTGTTCCTCGAGCCTTTATCTTCCGCCTATCGCATAAGAAAATACTGACCGGATCATCAGAAACGGAATGGGGTTGTCCCAAATGGTCGGACAACCCCAATTCTGTATACAAAGGAGAGAACGCTTTATGAAAAAAATCTTTGCTGCTCTGATCGCGCTGGCCCTGTGCCTGAGTCTCTGCGCCGTGGCCTCCGCGGAAGAGGACTGGACCGTTTTCGTGTACATCTGCGGTGCAGACCTGGAAAGTGAACATTCCTATGCAACCATTAACATGCAGCAGATGATGGACGCCGCGAACGATTACGATACAATCCGATTCGTCGTGGAAACCGGCGGCGCGGAATCCTGGAGCAATGAGGCCTCGCCCGATGAACTGGACCGCTTCCTCATCGCCGAGGAAGAGAGCTGTATCGTTGACAGGCAGCCTTTCGCCAGCATGGGAGACCCCGATACGCTGGCCGATTTTCTGCAATGGGGCCTTCAGGAGTATCCGGCGTCCCATGTCGGTCTGATCCTTTGGGATCACGGCAGCGGCTCCATCAACGGCGTATGCTTTGACGAGCTGGTAAATGATGAGAGTCTTACCCTGAAGGATATCGATAAGGCGCTCAGCAGCGTTCGGCCGCTTCTGCCGCAGGGCTTTGACTTTGTCGGCTTCGACGCCTGCCTGATGGCCACGGTGGAAACCGCCGCCATGCTTGCCCCCCATGCCCGGTATATGGTAGCCTCCGAAGAGAACGAGCCCGGCACCGGCTGGGACTTTGAGGCGATCGGCATGTATCTGGACGCATTCCCCTCCTGCAGCGGGGCGGAGCTGGGGCAGGTCATCTGCGACACCTACTTTGCGCAGTGCAGCTCGGTCGACAGCGAAGACAGAGCCACGCTCTCGGTAACGGACCTCAGCCGGATTGCCGCCCTGCGGACGGCTTTCGACGCCTATGCCAAAGACCTGTTTGACGCCACGGAGGCCAACGCGGATTTTGCCCCGATTGCGCGCGCCATCGCGGCCGCGGACAACTTTGGCGGCAACAACCGCAGCGAAGGCTATACCAACATGGTGGACCTCGGCGGCCTGATTGAGGCGGGCGCGGACTGGTCCGCGAACGCGTATGCAGCCCGCGCGGCGCTGAACGAGGCGGTCATCTATCAGACGAAGGGGCCGGATCATGCGCAGGCAAGCGGCCTGTCGGTCTATTACCCGCTCGAGGTGCAGGGCTCGATGGAACTGAGCATTTTCAAGGATGTCTGCATCAGCGCTTATTATCTGGGCCTGGTGAATAAAATCGCCTATGGCTTTGCCAACGGCGGCAACTGGGACGATTACGACGAAAACACGGAAGTGGATCTGGACAACGTGGCTCAGGAAGAGGGCCAGAGCGCAGCGATCAGCTTTGCCGCAGAGCCCTCTGTGGATGAATACGGCACCTACGGATTTACCCTGACCCAGGACGCCCTCAACAACACCGAGTCCGTGGAAGGCGTGGTCTATAAAATCTCGTACGATGAAGAGGACTGTATCTGCTACGGCTATACCAGCGACATCCTGGCGGACTGGGAGCAGGGCACTTTCAAAGACAATTTCGACGGCTACTGGTTCTCACTGCCTGACGGTCAGATCCTCTGCGTCTATCTTGTGGATTCGCGTGACGATTGCGATATTTTCACCAGTCCAGTCAGGGTCAACGGAGAGGAGAAGAACCTCCGCTTCGCCTGGGACTATGATTCCGGCGAAGTGCGGATCCTGGAGCTCTGGGACGGCATCGGTGACAACGGGATCTCTTCCCGCCCGGGTGGCTCGCTGATGCCGGGCGACCGGATTGTCCCGCTCTATGACGCCTTCTCGATCGAGACGGATGAAGAGGTCCGGTACAGCGGCGAAGAGTATGTCTGTCAGTTCGGCGACGTGTTGTCTTTTGATGTCCTTCCGGACGGCAAATACCTGTACGGCTTCTGCATCAACGACATCTACGGCGGTTACTTCACGACCGACTTTGTCACCTTCACGATGGAGGACGGCGAGCCCTGCTACGACCCCTCCTGACAGCCGCCAGAAAACATAAGCCAAAAAAGAACGGGGCTGTATTCTTTCAGCCCCATTTCCATATAGACCGTATAAAGGAAGGAGAATCGGTTTGAAAAAAGAAAGACAGTTCCGGGCCTGCCGCAGGCTGCTCTGTGTTCTGCTGGCGGGGATTCTGCTCGTCTCTCCGGGTACGGGCGCCTTTGCCGCGGGCGATTCGCCGGCCGAAGGCGGCGGGATTCCGGACGGACGCTGGCTGAACTCCAATCGGGAGGGATACGTAACCGAGGATACGCCTGCCGAACTGAAAGACGATTTTTATCTTGCCGTCAACAAGGAATGGCTCCTCAGCGCCCGAATCCCCGACGGTCAGACCACGGTCGGGGTTACCTCGGAGCTTAACCGCCGGGTGAAGGACCGGCAGATTGCGCTCGCGACGGACAACAGCCTGACCGGCCATGATGCCGAGCTGGTTCAGAAGCTCTATGCGCTGACGGACTGGGATGCCCGCAACGCACAGGGTGTCGACGGCGTTCTGCCGTGCGTCGAGGCCATTGCGGCCATTGACGGTCTCGATTCGCTGCTGGCGTATCTGTGTTCCAGGAAGAATCTGCCCCGCGAAGTGCCGATGATCGTCAATGTCTGGGAAGACCCTCTTGACCCCTCGGTTTATGTTGCTACCATCGATCCTCAGACAGTGTTTCTCGGCCTGCCGGATGAGTATACCCGGCGGACGGAGGAGGGAGACGCGGAGCTTGCCCTGCTTCAGAAGCAGGTCCTGTATCTGCTCCCGCGCCTCGGCATCCGCGAGGAAGAGGCACAGGCGATCCTGGATCGGGCCTTCGACATGGATGCGCTGTTTGCCTCCCGAATGATCAGCACGGCGGAAAAACAGGAGGAAGAGGAAGACGTCAGGTACTTCAGTCCGGAAGACCTGAAAGCGCTGGCAGGAGATTTTCCGATCATGGACCTGCTTGCGGTGATCGGCATGGAGGGCGGCAAACGTTATCTTGTCTCCGGCCCCGCTTATTTTGCGTCCCTTCAGGAGCTCTTTACCGAAGAGAATGTGCCCCTCATCCGGGACTGGCTGCTGGTCCGGCTCGTCCAGAGGGTGATCGGTCTGCTGGACCGGGATGCCGATCGGGCGATGACCGGCATGATGGCGGAGAGGTTCGGCTTCAGCGAGGAAATCAGCGATGCGGACATGGCAATCACCACAGTGGCTGACCTGCTGCCGGTGCCCCTGGATAATCTCTATATTCAGGCTGTCCGCGATGAACAGAAGCTGCAGGAGATTCAGGCGATGGTGGACGATATTCTTGCCTGCTATCGCATGATGCTGGAGGGCGAAGACTGGCTGAGCGAGGAGACCCGCGCGGCGGCCGTTGAGAAGCTGGAAAACATGCACAGCAACGTGCTCTATCCCGAGAAAACAGGCGACTGGTCCGAATTGAATTTTCCGGGACCGGAGGAGGGCGGCAGCTTTGTGGAGGCCCATTTCGCCATCATGGCTTTCCGCGATCGGCTGAAAGCCGACAGGATGGATACCGCGGTGGACAGGAATGAATGGGACCAGGTTCTCAATCCGGCCGACACGGTCAACTGCACCTATGGCAGCGGAAACAATACCATGAACATCATGGCCGCCTTCGCCGACGGTGCGTTTTACAGCGATGAGATGAGCTATGAGCAGAAGCTGGGCGGCATCGGTTTTGTCATCGCCCATGAAATCAGCCACGCCTTTGACACCTCAGGTGCGCACTACGACAAGGACGGGGCCTACGCCGACTGGTGGACGGAGGAGGATTATGCCGCGTTCAGGGAACGGGCTGAAAAGCTTGCGGCGTGGTTCGATGGATTTATTCCCGCGGAAGGCGTCAAGTACGACGGCCGCGGCGTAACCAGAGAGGCCATCGCCGATATGGGCTCCATGAAATGCCTGCTCACGCTCGCCTCCCGGGAGGAGGACTTCGACTACGATGCCTTTTTCCGGCAGATTGCCATATCCCAACGCGAACTCCAGACACCGGACTATAACGGTTTTCTGATTAAAAATGACAGCCACCCGCTGCCCTATATGCGCACGAACGGAACCCTGGCGCAGTTTGACGATTTTGACAGCTTTTACGGCATCCGGGAGGGCGACGGCATGTACATCGCCCCCGAGGATCGCGTCGCCGTGTGGTAATATGAAATTGTCCGAATCCGCAGTCAGACTGTGGATTCGGACAGATTGATATCTTTCTGATGCCCGGCAGGATCTCAGGCGGCTTCCAGGAAAATGGTCACATCGCTGTAGGTGCTCTCGGTCTTGAACTCGCCGGTATTCTTGGCATAGCCCTCGGGAACCTTGAGCACGTGAACCGAGTATTCCATGCCCTCGTCCATGTCGAAGCGGGCAATGCCGTCGGCATCGGTCTTGCCGAGCGTGCAGGTGTCATCCGAGCAGAACTGAATCGTAACACCCTTGACAGGGTTGCCGTCGGTGTCATATACCAGCACGCGGTAGCACTGCAGACCGTTGGCGGCGTTGCTATCCGGGGCTGAGTTGGTCACTTCGGTTCCATCCAGAAGAGAATCAATGACCGCCTCGTACTGATCGACCGCCGCGCCTTGGATCGGCGTGCAGAGAATCTCGCCATTCTTGTCCACGAAGAAGCTGAACGGCCAGCCGCTGACCTGATCCAGAATGTTGCCCATATCCTCGCTGGGAACAACGTTCGGATACTTGACGCCGTTTTCCATCAGGACGGCTTTGGCGTCGTCCAGGGATTCCTGATCGTCCGCCTCGGTATTGTGGACAACACCGACGATACCGCAGTTTTTCTCAGCCAGGCGCTCGTTGATCCTGGCCAGTTCGGGCATCTCTTTCACGCACCAGTAGCACCAGGTACCCCAGTAGTTGACCATGGTGACGTCGTTCTGCGAGAAGAGTTCTTCGCTGGTAACCTTGTTGCCGTCCAGATCGGTAGTCTCAAAGCTGAAAATCTGCCCGACCATGGCATCCAGCGGATCCTTGGGCGCGTGGAGGTCGGCCTTCTTCAGAACCTCCAGATAGCTGGTCTGAAGGGCTTTGAATTCTTCTGCGTACTCGTCATCGATTCTTGCGAGAAACTCTTCCTCTTCTCCGGGGACAAAAAGGAAAGTATAGCCGTCGGCTTCGCCGAACACGATGGCTCCCGTCTCCTCGAGGGTGACACCCTCTCCGGTGCTGCTGAGCAGGGCATCAATATCGTCGGAGACAATGATCTCCCCAAGGTCGCCCTGCATGCTCTTCAGGTACTCGATCTCATCCTCTGTCAGTTCATCTGCATCTTCCAGCGCCGTAGCCTCTTCAAATTCTTCAGGAGACATGGCGAAATACAGCACCTGCATGAAACCAAAGTCCGGATCATGGCTGATCATCCCCCAGGGATAAGGAACCAGCACACCTTTGAGTTCGTCATACTCTTTCGGCAGGGTAAGGGTAATGCCGAGTTCATCATAGCTTTCCGTTTTTTCTTCCGCGGCAAAAGCCGTCACGCTCAGGGAGGCGACGAGAAGAACCGCGAGAAGAACGCTGAGTATTTTTTTCATTTTCATCTTGTTTCCTTTCATCTTAAAATTTAAATAAGAATTGTCCTGATAGTACTGCAAACTGCGGCAATAGTCAACAAACAACCAGGTATCTTCACATAATTTTTATATTTCTTGATGCTCCGCTTTTTGTTGATTCCTACCGCAAAATAAGGCGCACTGCAGTTTTCTGTTCTGCAGTGCGTCTCGGTTTTTATCTTCGTGTCTGCTTATTTCTTCTTTTTTCCGAAGATGCCGGATTTGCTGTGGTCCTCGCCCATGGTTTCGGCGAAGTGACGCAGCGCTTCTTTCTGTGCTCCGGTCAGATTCTTCGGAACCTTGATGTTCACCGAGACGAACTGGTCGCCCCGGCCGCTGCCGCGCAGATAGGGAACGCCCTTGCCGCGCAGGCGGAAGACCGCCCCGGGCTGGGTCCCTTCGGGGATGGTCAGCTTGACCTTGCCGTCCAGCGTAGGCACCTCGACTTCGGCGCCGAGAGCCGCCTGAGCATAGCTGATGTCCTGTTCCATCAGGATGGATGTGCCGTCGCGCTCGAAAATCGCATGCGGACGGACAATCACCGTGATCAGGAGATCGCCGGCCGGGCCGCCGTTGGCACCGGCGTTGCCGTAGCCCTGGCGGGAAATCGTCTGTCCGTCGTCGATGCCGGCAGGCACCTTGACGGTCATCTTCTTGGCGCGGCGCACGCTGCCCATACCGCGGCAGGTCTTACAGGGCTGGTGAATAATCTTGCCGGACCCGTGACACTTCGAACAGGGCGACATGGTCTGGGCCATGCCGAAGGGCGTGCGCTGGGTGGTACGCACCTGACCGGTGCCCTTGCAGTCGGGGCAGACCTCAGGCGTGGTTCCGGGCGCGCAGCCCGTGCCCTTGCAGTCGGCGCAGGGCTCGATACGCGGAATGTTCAGCTCTTTTTCGCAGCCGAAAGCCGCTTCCTCGAAGCTGATATTCAGCTGGGTGCGGATATTGTCCCCGCGGCGCGGTGCGTTGGGGTTGCGCGTCTGGGCGCTTCCGCCGCCGAAGCCGAAGATATCGCCGAAGCTCGAAAAGATGTCGCTGAAGTCTCCGAAGCCGCCGGTGAAGCCGCTGAAGCCGTCGAAACCGCCTCCGCCGAAACCGGCGTTCGGATCAAAGGCCGCATGGCCGAACTGGTCATACTTCTTGCGCTTCTCTTCGTCCGAAAGTACCTCGTAGGCTTCGTTCGCTTCCTTGAAACGCTCTTCCGCAGCCTTGTCGTCCGGATGCAGATCCGGGTGGTTCTCCTTGGTGACCTTGCGGTATGCTTTTTTTATTTCATCTGCCGTGGCGTCCTTTTTGACGCCCAGCACTTCATAGTAATCTCTTTTTTCTGCCATGCTGTACTCCAAGCATTATATTTTGCTTGCAAGGGGGGAAAACGGCGCGGTGAGGCGAGGAGAACTCCTCGCCTCTGAAAACACCGTCAGGGTTTTGCGCCGCTTCAGTTCTGGTTGTCGTCGTCGACAACGGTGTAGTCGGCGTCGTAATAATCCTGTCCGTTCGGGGCCGTACCCTGCGGGCCGCCTGCCGCCTGGCTCGGATCAAAGCCTGCACCCTGCGGGCCGCCTGCCTGCTGATAGAGCTTCTCGGAGATCTTATAGAAGACCTGGGTCAGCTCTTCGGTAGCTGCCTTGATGGACGCAGCATCGGTGCCGGTCAGGGCCTGCTTCAGCGCGGAGAGCTTGCTCTCCACTTCGGCCTTTTCGTCGGCGCCCAGCTTGTCGCCGAGCTCCTGAACGGTCTTCTCAGTCTGATAGACCATCTGATCGCCCTGGTTGCGGATTTCAACCTCTTCCTTGCGCTTGGCGTCTTCGGCCGCATACATTTCGGCTTCCTTGACGGCCTTGTCGATGTCCTCCTTGGACATGTTGGAAGAAGCGGTGATGGTGATGTGCTGCTCCTTGCCGGTACCGAGGTCCTTGGCGGAGACGTTCACGATGCCGTTGGCGTCGATATCGAAGGTGACTTCAATCTGCGGCACACCGCGGCGGGCCGGGGCAATGCCGTCCAGATGGAAGCGGCCGAGGCTCTTGTTGTAAGCGGCCATCTCGCGCTCGCCCTGCAGGACGTTGACCTCGACGGAGGTCTGGTTGTCCGCAGCGGTGGAGAAGACCTGGCTCTTACGGGTCGGGATCGAGGTGTTGCGCTCGATGAGTCTGGTGCAGACGCCGCCAAGGGTCTCGATGCCGAGAGACAGCGGGGTCACGTCGACCAGAACAATGCCGCCCACGTCCTTGTTCAGGACGCCGCCCTGAATGGCCGCGCCGATGGCGACACACTCATCGGGGTTGATGCCCTTGAAGCCTTCCTTACCGGTCAGGGACTTGACCATCTCCTGCACGGCAGGGATACGGCTGGAGCCGCCGACCAGCAGCACCTTGCTGATGTCGCTGGGCTGCAGACCCGAGTCGGAGAGCGCCTGCTTGACAGGGCCGGTGGTCTTCTCGACCAGGTGATGGGTCAGCTCGTTGAACTTGGCACGGGTCAGGGTCACGTCGAGGTGCTTCGGGCCCGTGGCGTCAGCGGTGATGTAAGGCAGGTTGATGTTCGAGGTGGTCACGCCGGACAGCTCGATCTTCGCCTTCTCGGCCGCTTCGCGCAGACGCTGCATGGCGACCTTGTCGAGCGAGAGGTCAATGCCCTCCGCCTTCTTGAATTCATCCACCAGATACTTGGTGATGCAGGCGTCGAAGTCGTCGCCGCCGAGGCGGTTGTTGCCGGCGGTCGCCAGAACTTCAATCACGCCGTCGCCGATCTCGAGGATCGACACATCGAAGGTGCCGCCGCCGTGGTCGTAGACCATGATGCGCTGCTCCTGCTCCTTATCCACGCCGTAGGCAAGCGCCGCGGCCGTGGGCTCGT
>JAFYHU010000074.1 GCA_017538965.1 Oscillospiraceae bacterium | reverse complement strand
GCGGTATACGGCGGACTTCTACGCGGGCGAGTCCTGCGTGACCGTGAATCCCTATGGCGGGGGCAGGGCTTACTACGTCGCCACACGGCCGGACGCGGCCTTCCTGGACGCCTTCTACGGCAGGCTGCTGGACGAGGCGGGCGTCGATCGGCTGCTGAAGGAATCGCAGGCGGGCGTGCTGGCGGCATCCCGGGGGGAGCGGTGTTCGTGATGAACTTCACGGGACGTCCCGCGAAGGTTTCGCTGCCCGAGGGGACGGACGCGCTGACCGGCGAGAACATCGGCGGGGTGCCGAACTGCCCGTCAACGACATCCGGATCGTCCGCACAGTTCCGGAATAACACGGAGTTTTTTGGTAATGTCCATCATGGCCAGATAGAGCATTTTGAGGAGGCTGTCATCTGTTGGAAAGACAGATTTGGCTTTTGTCACCTTACGAAGCTGCCGGTTAAAGCCCTCGATGGTGTTGGTCGTATAGATCAGCCGTCTTACCTCTTGCGGATACTTGAAATAGGTGCTGAGATTTGGCCAGTTTTCTCTCCATGACTGAGAAATCTTAGGATATTTCTTGTCCCAATGCTCAGCGAAGGTGTCCAAAGCAGATAAGGCAGCCTGTTCATCGACTGCGGCATAGACCTCTTTCAGGTCTGCCATAAGGGCTTTCAAATCCTTGTACGAAACATATTTGCTGGAATTGCGGAGTTGGTGAATGATGCAGTTCTGTTTCTCCGTTTTCGGGAATACATAAAACATATGTTTTCCCGACATGCATGCTCTATCTCACGCGAACTGAAGATCAGTCGCATGTAGGCGTAGATCATGACTTTCAGTAGAATCCTCGGCGGATATTCGTTTCTCCCATCTTGAGAGTAGGAGCGCTCGATCTTTCCTATGTCCATCCTTTCCACTACGGCGCTTACCAATCTCACCGGATCATCTGCTGCTATAAGTATTTCTGTTTCCATCGGTAGTTTCAGTTGACGCCCCGCCTCATACAGGGTATAATCTACCTGCTTTTTGTTATGATTCACAACCTAATATTAAGCCGACAGCCGACTCTTTTTCAAGAGCCGGCTGCCGTTATTTTACTCTTTTTTTCCGGGCTGCCTTTTGAGACAGCCCCTTTTCTGAATGGATATGTTCAGCCCTTGACGGCGCCGGCGGCGACACCCTTGATGATGTGCTTCTGGCAAACCAGATAGAACACGATGACCGGGATGATGCCGAGGAGGATCAGCGCCATCGTCGCGCCCAGATCGACCGTGCCGTAGCTGCCCTTGAGGTACTGAATATGGATGGGGATGGTGCGGTATTCGTTGATGTCCAGCACGAGGTACGGGAGCAGGTAGTCGTTCCAGACCCACATGATCTCCAGGATGCCGACGGAGATCATCGTCGGCTTGAGCATGGGGAAGACCACCGTGAAGAAGGTGCGCACCGGGCCGCAGCCGTCGATGGCCGCGGCTTCCTCGATTTCCAGGGGAATTGATTTGACGAAGCCCACGAACATGAAGATCGAAAGGCCCGCGCCAAAGCCGAGGTATACGATGGGGATGGTCCAGGGGGTATTGAGCTGCAGGGAGTCCGCCGTCTTGGACAGCGTGAACATGACCATCTGGAAGGGGACGACCATGGAAAACACGCACAGGTAGTAGATCACCTTGCAGAAGAAGGAGTTGACCCGGGCGATGTACCAGGCGGCCATCGAGGTGAACAGCAGGATCAGCGCCGTGGAGGCCACGGTGATGAACACGCTGTACTTGACGCTGTTCCAGAAGGGATAGTTGCCGAAGGTCATGCCCTTGATGAAGTTGCTGAAGCCTGCCCACATCTCCCCGGTGGGGAGGGCGAAGGTATCGGTCTTGACATAGGTGTTGACCTTGAAGGAGTTGATGACCACCGTGAGGACCGGGAGCACATAGATGATGCAGATCACGGCCAGCACAATGGACAGGACCGTTTTCCGCCTGCGCTCGGCGTTGAGATCAGAGCTCATTACTGCTGCACCTCCCTCTTGCGGGTGAAGGCAAGCTGGGCAAGACCCAGGCCCGCCACCAGGATGAAGAAGAGCACGGCCTTGGCCTGCGCCACGCCCTTCGACGCGGAGTTGGAATTATAAAAGGTGTTGTAGATATTCAGCGCCATCATCTCGGTCGTCTTGATGGTGGAGCCGTCCGGCTGGATGATGAAGGGCTGGCCGCCCGTCAGGGCGAGGTTCTGGTCGAAGAGCTTGAAGCCGTTGGTCAGGCTCAGGAAGGTGCAGATGGTGATGGAGGGCATGACGTTCGGGATCGTGACCCGGAAAAGCGTCTGCCAGCGGGAGGCGCCGTCGATCTTCGCAGCCTCCAGCATATCCTCCGGCACGGACTGGAGCCCGGCGATGTAGATGATCATGACATAGCCGATCTGCTGCCAGCACATGAGAATGATCAGTCCCCAGAAGCCGTAGCGCGTCTCCAGCAGGATGGACGTGCCGTAGCGGGAGAGGATGCCGTCAAAGATCATGGACCAGATATAGCCCAGCACGATACCGCCGATGAGGTTCGGCATGAAGAATACCGTGCGGTACAGGTTGGAGCCCTTGATGCCCTGGGTCAGCGCATAGGCCGCCGCAAAGCCGAGCACGTTGATGAGCACAAGGCTCGTCACGGCAAACAGCGCCGTATACCAGAAGGAGTGGCGGAAGCTTGCGTCGCTGAGGGCGGAGATATAGTTGCCGAAGCCGATAAAGGTGGCGTTTTTGATGAGCTTGAATTTGCAGAAGGAAAGGTAAATGCCCTGGATGAAGGGCCACACGAAACCGATGGCGAACGCGGCTGTGACCGGGCCGAGAAACAGCCAGAACCACCGGCGCAGGGGATTGCTGAATATGCCCGTTATGCGCTTTTTCAATACCTCATCTCCCTTTTGGTGCTATTTTCTCCATGAAATACGTTAATCAAGAAAACCACAGTTCCTGCGGTGCTTTCGGGGCAAAACGCTGTAAACACGTCTCATACGAAACCTCTGCGCGTCTTATGGTGCCAGGATCAAGCGATTCAAGGTTTTCATGAGGTTCCGGTATCATTCACACAAAAACCATGGACTGCGGTACGGAAACGGGGCGGACGTGTCTGTCCGCCCCAGCGATTATGATGTGCGTTTTACTGCGCGCGGAATCAGCCGTTGGCAGCCTTGTACTGGACAGCCCAGCCGTCAACAAACGCGGTCTTCACAAGCTCCCAGTTCGCGTCGGACTGGTCGGCGTTGTAGGCGTTGAGCGCGGAGACGAGCGCGGCGCGATAGTCGTCGACATTAGGCTGATAGTTGGTGGCCCAATCCATGACGTAGCAGCCGTCATCTGAATACTTCGCGGCAGCGGCCAGGAAGCCGTTGGCGGAGGTGGGGACATGCTTGTAGGGCAGAACGCCGAGCTGCTCGACCATGACGGCGGAAGCCTCGGGATCGGTGACGAGCCACACCATGAAGTCCATGGTGGCCTGCTTGTCGGCGTCAGAAACGGTGTCGTTGATGGCCCAGCAGTTCTCGGTGCCGCAGTTCAGACCGGCCTTTTCCTCGCCCTCAACACCGCAGTAGTAGGGGATCATGGTGGCGTTGGGAACGTCGGCGGAGACAGCCGCGTACTCCCAGGAGCCGTTGACAAAGAAGGCTGCCTTGCCGGTCTTGAACTCGTTCTCGGCATCGTGGCCGCCGGTGGCGAGATCCTTCGGATCGGTCAGGCTGTTGTTGATGCAAAGGTCATACAGGTTCTTGAAGTTGCCGATGTAAGCGCCGGTGAGGGAGGCGGGGCACTCGGTCCAGCCGCCGGCGTCGCGCTCTTCATAGAAGTACTCGAGGTTGGCCATGTGGCCGGTGAAACGCCAGGAGGAGGAGCCGTCCATGTCGGAGGAGGAGAAGGCGTCGAAGCCCAGCTCTGCGGCGCGGGCGTGGATATCCTCGGCAACGGCCTTCAGACCGTCAAAGTTCTTGATCTCGTCCATGCTGTGGCCGGCCTTCTCGATGAGGTCGGGGTTGACGATGATGCCATAGCACTCGTAGCAGTAGCCGATGGAGACCAGACGGCCGTCCGCGTCATAGAGGTTGTAGGCGTCGGTGCTCAGCTCTTCGGCGATGGGGGTGCCGGTCAGATCCATGGCAAACTCGCCCCACTCCTTGACGCCGGCCTGGTTGCCGATGACGAAGAGGGTGGGCGCGGAGCTCTTGTCCATCTCGGAGGTGAGCGTCTGGCTGTAGCTGCCGGAGGCGGCGGTGACGACCTTCACGGGGACACCGGTCTGCTCGGTATACTTGGCGGCCAGCGCCTGGGCGGCCTCATCCAGCTCAGGCTTGAAGTTCAGCCAGTAAACGGAACCCTTATCCGCAGCAAAAGCGGAGGGGCATGCCAACGCAAAGATCAGGACCAGCGTCAGCACAAGCGCGATTGTCTTTTTCATGTTTGTTCTTACTCCTTTTTTTTTATTTTCGGACCCAATGGGTCGGAAATACTTCTTTCAGCCTTAGATCGTTTTCAAACGTTTCGGACGGATGCTCCTTCCCGAAGCACAGCTTCCAGTCGGATATGACGGCTGTACCCCGGATCTTCGAGCATCTTTAGGAGAATTTGCACGCTTTCCCGAGCCATTTCATCGGCTGGCTGCACCATGGTTGAAAGCGTAGGCGAGATATATTTCGACACGTTCAGCCCGTCAATGGCAATTACGGAAACATCCTGAGGAACACGCTTCCCACAGTCCTCCAAAGCCTTCATTCCGGCTATGGCCATGGTATCCGATATCATGAACAGGGCTGTAAAATCCTCCGTACGTTCCAGCAGACGGCGGACGCCTTCATAGCTCTCCCGCATATCAAAGCCGCCTGTTTCTTCGATCAGCGCTGAATCTGCCTCAATCCCATTCTCCATCAGCGCATCAAGATAGCCGAGATATCGAAGTTCACTGATCGAGCGGTCGCTCTGGGCCGGAATCACAGCAGCAATCCGCCGATGTCCACGGGAAATCAACTCCCCAACCGCACGGCAGGCGGTCAGTCGATCATCGATGGACACGGAAGAGTAGCTCTCCTCGTTCAATGTGCCAAAGATGTTCGTAAAACTGCAGCAGACAAACGGTACTCGGATTGCGGCAAGCTCTGTCGATACATAGTCATACCGCCCGCCCAGGAAAAGCAGCCCACGAAGTTTCTTCTCCCGCTCCAAAATCGCGCCAGCTTTTACCTCGTCCGCCCCAGAATCAATAAAATGCGGTACAGGAGCATAACCCCTTTGGGTTATTTCATCCCCAATAGTCTGCAGCATCCTGGAAAAGAAAAGGTTTTCAGTCCCCCGAACAACCACTCCGATTGCATCAGAGCTGCTTTTGACCAGATTCCTCGCGCTGTCATTCGGGATATAGGCGCAACGCTCTACTTCTTCCAAGACCCGCTGTCGTACCTCTTCACTTACGTCAGGGTGGGAATTCAGCACTCGGGACACGGTACTAACGCTTACACCGCAGTTTTTCGCAATGTCTTTAATCGTCATATTATTTGATCTGATTCTGTTATATTTGCCAAATCACTAAACAAACGTTTTAGGAAAAGGCTCTGATAACGATACCGGGAACGATACCGGGAACGTTTCCAG
>JAFYHU010000073.1 GCA_017538965.1 Oscillospiraceae bacterium | reverse complement strand
CGGCACAGCTATTGTAAGGCGCTATGCGTATACTTGAAAAATATTTTATAAAACTATGCCGCCGGTTTGATTTCCATTTTTCAGCGGTCTAATTTCCCCTGAATAGCGGTCCAGTGTCCGATTTCAAGCGGTGGCGACAATTGGGAGCCGAAAAACATATGAAAACAAGCGATTTTTATTACGATCTTCCGCCGGAGCTGATTGCGCAGACGCCGATTCCGGAGCGCGACCACTCGCGCCTTCTCTGTCTCGACCGCAAAACCGGCGAGCTTCAGCATCGCTTTTTCTATGATCTGCCTTCCCTCCTGCGTTCCGGCGACTGTCTGGTCATCAACGACTCGCGCGTGCTCCCCGCCCGTCTTCTGGGTCATCGTCCCACCGGCGGCGTCAGCGAGCTGGTTCTGCTCCGCGATCTCGGGGATAACTGCTGGGAATGCCTCTGCCGCCCGGGAAAGCATCTGCGTGAGGGTGCGGAGATTCTCTTCGGAGAAAACGAGCTGCGCGCCCGCATCGAGGCCGTCCTGCCCGACGGAAACCGGCGTGTCCGCTTCTTTTATGACGGCATATTTCTGGAAGTCCTCGACCGTCTCGGCAAAATGCCGCTTCCCCCTTACATCAAGGCGGAGTTGGACGACCGCGAGCGCTATCAGACCGTCTATTCCCGCGAGCTCGGCAGCGCCGCCGCCCCGACGGCCGGTCTTCACTTTACCGAAGCGCTGCTTGACGAGATCCGCCGGAAGGGCATCCCGATCTGTCCCGTCACCCTGCATGTGGGTCTCGGCACCTTCCGCCCCGTCAAGGAAGCCGAAATCGAAAACCATGAGATGCATGCCGAATTCTGCATCATCCCCGAGGAAACCGCCGCCTGTGTCAACCGCTGCCGGGAAAACGGCGGCCGCGTGATCGCCGTAGGAACCACTTCGTGCCGCACGCTCGAGAGCTTTGCCGATGAAAACGGTTTTCTGCAGCCCAAGTCGGGCTGGACCGACATTTTTATCTATCCCGGCTATCACTTCCGCTGTGTCGACGCACTGATCACGAACTTTCACCTTCCCGAAAGTACCCTGATCATGCTGGTCTCCGCGCTGGCAGGCCGGGAGCAGATCCTGCACGCCTATCAGGTCGCCGTGAACGAACGCTACCGCTTCTTCAGTTTCGGCGACGCCATGTTCATCGCATGAAAGAACCACCGTTCCCGGTGGTTTTTTCTATCCTTGATTTTCGAACCAGCAGCGCGTATTTCTCACGTCCAGCCGGATCTGTTCCGCCAGTTCCTCCATGCTTTCAAAGCGTCTCTCGGAACGCTCAAAATGGCAGAACTCCACTCTGGCATGCCTGCCGTAGAGATTTCCTTCCTCAAAGTCCAGCAGATGACTTTCGACGCTGACTTTTTTCTCCTCGCTGACCGTCGGCCTCACGCCAACGTTGGTAACCGCGATATATTGGGAATCGTCGTCCAGAAACACCCTCGTCGCATAGACGCCGTGCTTCGGAATGACCACGCCGTCGGGAAAGGCCATGTTGATCGTTGGGCTCCCCATGCGGGCTCCCAGATGATAGCCGGAATGGATGACATCCGACAGCGTGTGGGCGTGACCCAGCAGGCGGTTCGCTTCTTCAATCCTGCCGGTTGCAATCAGTTCACGGATCTCCGTGGAACTGACCACGCGCCCGTCTACGCAGACAGCCGGGATCACGTCACAGGAAATGCCTCTCTCTTCGCACCAGGCTTTCAGACATTCGGGCTTGCCCTGCCCCTTATACCCGAAGGAGAAGTCATGTCCGACGACCACGGCGGCGATGTTCAGCTCCTCTGTCGCCGACTGGATAAACTCCTGCCAGGGCATCTTCATCATGCTGCGGTTGAAATGCAGAAAAATCGTCTGTTCAATTCCCCAGATCCGCCGGATGATCTCTTCTCTCTCCGGCGCGCTGTTGATGAGCGGTACCTCTTTCCCGAATACCAGCGTGTCGGGATGAACGTCAAAGGTCAGCACCGTTGCTTCCGCCTGCAGTTCATCGGCACGCTGTTTTACTTTCTCCATCAGGGCCGCGTGCCCCAGATGCAGTCCGTCAAAAAAACCGAGCGCCACGGCCCGTTTTCCGTGATTCATTCCTTCTAAACCTCGAAAAAGCTTTTGATTGTGCGGCAGGTGCCGCCGGCGATTCTGGCAAGCGCCAGAAATCCACCGTTTTCGCCGTACAGGCGGTAGAAGCCGTCCGGCTCTTCCAGCCGGAAGAAGCTGCCGTTTTTTACCCGGCTTTCATCCTTTTCGCCGACTGTCAGCGCGGGATGTTCCCGGAAAAGCGTATCCGTCGGCAAAAGCAGGGCATCGGCAAGGCCCGCGGCGGCCGACACCGCGACCGCATCCACGGTATGCGCGTCCTCCACCGAGAAGATCCCGGCCCCGGTACGGCGCAGCGACGAAAGGCAGGCTCCGCAGCCCAGTTTCTCGCCGATATCATGGCAGAGCGTCCGGATATAGGTTCCCTTCGAGCACTCGACCTCCAGCATCCAGTCCTCTCCATTCTTCTCCAGAATCTCAAGACTGAAGATGCTGACCGTGCGTTCGGGCCGTTCGACCGTCTGTCCTCTTCTCGCCAGCTCGTAAAGACGCTTCCCGTTTACCCTGACGGCCGAATACATGGGCGGCGTCTGCCGGATCTCTCCGCGGAAATTCTCGAGGATCGCCTCCAGTTCCTCCCGGGAAACTGCGTCCCCGCAGCGTTCCATCACCGTCCCTGTGACATCCTGCGTGTCGGTCTTCAAGCCGAGCCGCAGCCCGGCTAGATAGCGCTTTTTGTCGCTTTCCGCAAATTCAACCGCTCTGGTGGCCCGTCCCACAAACACCGTCAGGAGGCCGGTCGCCATCGGATCCAGCGTTCCGGCATGCCCGATCCGCTTTTCATGCAGCACGCCCCGCAGCTTCTGCACCACGTCGTTGCTGGTCCAGCTTTCCGGCTTGTCAATCAGCAAGATTCCGTTCACAGGCTGTCACCGCAGACCGTTTCAATCACATCGACCAGGATCTTTTCCGCTTTCTCCGGACTATCCTGAATCGTGCAGCCGGCTGCCAGTTCGTGTCCGCCGCCTCCGAGGACCTCGCAGACCTTTTCACTGCTGACCCCCGGAGCCGAGCGAACCGAAACCTTGCAGCTGCCGTCCTTCAGTTCACGGATGGTAACATTGATGCGTGCATTCTCCGCCCTTCCGGAGAGGCCGGCCAGATCGTCGCAGTCATCCTCGTTCGCCCCTGCTTCCTTCATCATCTTCTGCGTCACCAAGGCCACGACAATTTTCCCATCCCGGTAATAATGCAGCGAGGAATAGATCATTCCCTCCAGCTTCAGCCGTGAGAGACTGGTCTTGCGGAAGAAGTGCATCATCACCTTGCTGTGCTCCGCTCCCGCATCCATCAGCGCCGCCGCCGCACGGTAGCTCTCGGCATTCACGTTGGCATACTGAAAAGCCCCCGTATCGGTGGTCAGCGCGATATACAGCAGGGTTGCCTCGTTCTTCGTCAGCTTCCCCGTCCAGCTTTTGATCAGCTTCAGGATAATCTCGCCGCAGGACGAGCATTCCGGCTCGATGATTTCGTTTTTCGCATAATGGCTGTTCGACGGATGGTGGTCGATGCAGAAATCGACCGCTCCGTCAAAGCCCTCCGGAAACAGCTTTTCCGTCGCGAGATCCACCGCAACTACATTCTGTACTTCAAAGTCCTCAGGCGCAAACAGTTTTTCGACAAAAGGCAGCTGCTTGGCCGTAATCTGCGGATTCCGGTACAGGCAGGCCTTTTTGTTCTTTCTGCGCAGCGCACGACAAAGGGCGGCGGCACTCATTACCGTGTCGCCGTCCGGATTTAGATGGGTCAGCAGCAGATAGTTGTCATGCGATGCCAGCCATTTTACGGATTCTTGAATGGTCACTGTGTATCGTCCTCCGATCGGATGTCCAGTTCGTTGATCAGGCTGTTGATGTGGGCGCCGTACTCGATGCTGTGATCCAGTTCAAAGATCAGTTCAGGCGTATAGCGCAGCGAAAGCGAACTCGCCAGCTCTCTCCGCAGCCAGCCCGCAGCCGATTTCAGCCCGCGCTTGAAATCTTTTTCATCCTTCAGGCCATAGGCCGAAATCCAGACCTTTGCATAGCGCAGGTCCCCGGTCGTCTCGACCCTGGTCACGCTGAGCATACCCTGCTGCACCCGCGGATCCTTTACGCTTCTCAGCAGTTCGGACAGCACCCGCTGTATATCGTCATTCGTCCGCGCAATTCTGTTATTCGCCATGTTGAATTCTCCTTGATGAAATGCCATTCATATTGAAATCTCAATAATCTGTTGGATTCTTTCCTTTGGCATTTGCTATCACCACTCCTTTAACATCTCGAAAGCTTTCTTCCGGATCCATATAGAGGTTTTCCAAAATATAGGAAAGATCGATATAATCTTCAAATTCTCCTTTGACCTTTCCAAGACACTCAACCACAAGATAACCGTTGTCCCATTCTTTTACGGCAAGATACTCGATAAGGTCTTTTCCGTGCAGAAATGTGATTACCATGTCATCAAAAGCGAACTTTGTATACTGTCCATTGCAGCTTAAATGTGCATATCCTTTATCCGGCAATGCAATCACATCCTTTCTGTTCTCTGAATTCAGCATCCTTGATCGGTTTCCAGTACTCTCAGATTTTTACAGTAATTCTCAAACTTTTTCATAGAGGATCTTCCCATTTTTACGAATTTCTTCCAGAATACCGTAATCCAAACCCAGATCCAGATTCAGAATATCATATCGCAAAAGCGTACTTGTCTCTTCCTCAGCCGCCAGACGAAAGCCATCAGCATCTCCGCCCGAAACAGCCAGATCAATGTCGCTCTCTCTGCGATAATCCTCTCTCGCCCGGGAGCCGAACAAAATAAGCTTTGTCAGGCCAAAATCCCCGGCCAGTCTCCGGAGTTCCTCAATCACCTTCGTCTTAATCCCCGTGTTTTCCCACAAAAGCTTATCCGTGATTAGTTCGTCAATGGCCGCAGTTTCAGCATTATCATCCAACTTCCGCGTATTCGTAACTGTTCTCATACATGAATTCCGGCGCACAGTCAATCTCTCCGTCCATCCAAGTGACAACACCATGATCAATCATCGGATTCTGGAACACCTGCTCTTCTCTCAGCGGGTAAAAAATCCTTCCTTCCAGTTGAGATGCGTCAAACAGGCGGGTTTCCCCTGTGCTGAATCGAATCAGCATCATCATGTCATCCAGCACTTTCACAGAAGCCACTTTCAAAAGTTCCGTCGGTTCCCCGCCATAAACAAAACCATTTGCATAATACATGAGATCACCTTATGACATAACATTCGGGTAGTTTTGATAACATTCTGTTTGGAATTGACGCTGACTGGTGGAATAACTGGGGGAATTTCAACATTTCTGAGTCCCCCTGTTCTCCGTCAAAGCTCTTCAGCCCCCGAAACAGCCCTATCTCATGTATTGATAATAAAGATCTCCGGCGCCGGCCAATCACCATAGTGATCTTTGACAAAGTAATTATTTGTTTTTACACTGGAATCATAGTCCGCAATTCCTTTTAGGAAATATGTTCCATGATAATATGTTGTTAGCATATCATCATATGGGCTGGCCGTTTGGCTGTTCTGGGCGATCTTAACAAATTCAGCCGTACTGATATCGAAAGGCCCAACAGGACTGGGATCGTCTTCTCCATCAGTCGGTACTCCAAGAAGATACTTACTTGTAAAATTCCCATCTTTGTCTTTAATTTCATTGATGATCGAATAATAGGTGTTTCCAGATCCGGAAAAAACTGTCCCTGAAAACGCGCCAATATTTGTTCCTCCCGGGTTAATTAGGCCAGTACAATAGCACCCCTCAATGGTTCCGGACGCATTTCCAACAAAGCCACCCGCAGTTGTCCCAGAAACAGAACAAGTAGAGTAACTATTGCTAATTGTAGTGGCGCTTCCAGCATCTCCTACCAATCCACCAACTGTAGCGCCGGTTATATCATACCCACTGTTAGCATCATATTTTCCGCCTTTTGTATGCCCTCCGGAATAGCAGCAGGAAATATCAGCTGTACCAGTCATCTCTCCGATTAATCCGCCGGTCTTGCCGCTTCCACTTACAATCAAAGCAGCCGCACTGTACTTTACACTTCCGCCATTCATTACTCCGATCAGTCCACCAGCCGCTCCGGAACTCTCCTGAACATTAACACTTGGATTCGTAGTACTTCCTGTTCCTGAATTTCTGGCCAGAACATTTGTTATAGTTGTTCCCGTAAGCGTCCCTGCCAATGCCCCTGCATTGCCTGTTCCATTAGCCAAAACATAAAAGTCAGTCAATTCCAGATTTTCAATTTTACTTACTGTATTCGTAGCCACTGTGCCAAAGAGGCCAGCATCTCCATCATGAATCACTCTTATGTTTCTAATACTATTGTTTTGCCCATCATAGGAAAATGCATAAGCGGGACAAATTGGGTAAAAGCAATTCGATGTTGTCGCAATCGTTTCAGCCTTAGGAGCGTTCCATTTATATATACTTACTGGATTGTCTACCGGATTGCTTTCGATAGCGGTAATGAACCCATTCCATGAAAGATTCGAAACCTGTTTAGCACTTTCAATCTGAACCTGTGCTCCATTTGCATTAACACACGAAATATCCTCTTCCAGGTTTTCCAAATGTCGGAAATTGCTGATTTCAGCGTTATATTTCCCGCTGTCTGCATTTAAAACAGTCTTTGAAAACAGACTATTTGTTTCCGCTTTACCACTGTAGGCAATATTCGTCAATGCACTGTTATTATAAGCAACCGCTTCAATTTCTATATTCTCGCCAGGAATGAACGAGGTATTAAGAATATCCGAGGAAAGATTCTTAAAATGTAGACCACCGTAACTCGACACCGTTGTAATATCATCAAGGATAATTTCATATTTGTTTACACCAGTATCTCCACTCGAAATAGGTATTATTCGTTGATTCTTATTTAAATCCGCATTCTGTGTGAGAATTTGTATCGCTGATTTTGCATGAGATGTCTTCCCATTTACTATCAGCACCAGGGAATCCTTCTCATTATGTTTTATATACTCTATCTCTACCCGAAGTTTTTCCTTATTGTAAATCGTAATAACAGGATCATCTAGTTTTTCCCCAAGCGGCAGAGCTTTTGCGTCTCCATACCATCCAACAACACCGCCATTAAAATTCTTTCGATTATTTTTATGCGTTTCGTCGTCTCCGCGGCAGTTAGTCATCAATGAAGAGTATTTCCCAGAAATACTTGCTCCCTTTGCTGTCAGCATGCTCGTTTGCTTATCCGGATAACTAAAGAACACATCAAGAACCGTAGCGGAAGACGGTTGATACCGGATGATATAACTTCCACCTGTTCGAATTGTTTCATCTACAGCTCCGAACGGCAGCATCAATTCCAACATATCCTTATCCTTTGCGGGCGTTTCATCGTCTGGAGAATAAGTAACATAATACACTTTATCCCTGCTGTCATCTACGTTATTCGTTGTATCAGCAAACGAACTTGCCGCTCCATATTGAACCGCTATTAGATTCCCATCTTTATCTGTTTGCATGAAACCTTGGCTCTCGGCCATAGTAAGGTGATTCTGTGCTGAGATGAAAATCTCCTTCGCAATGGTATCATATTCAAGACGGGTCATTGAACGTTGATTATTTGCAACCGCTATAAAAGAGACTCCGGCTAAAACAACAATAATTGCAACAACAATCAGCAACTCCGCCATTGTAAAACCTTTATTGTTAAGTCGTTTATTCATTATAACCCACCTATCAAAACCGCCCATTATGGTAACTCGGGAATGCGAAATTCCGAATCTATCAATCGTATTGCGAGTGGATTCAAAGAAGCAATATCCTTCGTCCCATCATTTACTGTCACCGATGTAAAGGATACAACATCTGTAGACCCATCTTCACCGGGAGGACTAATGGTAAAGGCCAAGTTAAATTTATCTGTAGAATCTTTTGTTTTCTTCCTTGTAACATCAGATATCAGCTCGCGAGGAGCAACAGGCTGCTTTTCGGGGTCCGCCTGATCTATCTGTGATATTGTATTATTATCAAATGTTATGTAGTCTTGAACCTTTATAGTACCTGCCTCATTATATAATCTTGTCTTTGCTCCAGTCCTAGAACTGTAATAGTAAATCTCATCTGTTCCGACTTTGACCCCCCAAGCCGTAGATAATTCACTTCTCAGTGCCTCTACTGTTGTGGAAAGCAGAGCTCTTGCATTTGCTCCATCAACTGCATTTTTATAAGCACTAGCAGCCGCTGGAATGCCCGCAACAATAACAGATGCAACGAGCAGTAGAATAAGGACTGCCATCAGCGTCTCTGCCAGTGAAAAGCCATTTTCATTTTTTTTGTAGCAAATTCTCTTCACAATCATTTCCTTATAAGCCATTATTTTAAGGTTTATAGGAATAAACCTTAGCTACTAGACTATTATTTTCATAATAATCAACACTAATACTTTCTTTTTTAAAATTAGTTCCGGTAATAGTTATACTGCCGCTAGTTTTTGTAACATAGGTCGTTGTTGGAGGTTGTACTTCAAGCTCGTTATTGCAGTCATAGTATTCATTCATAACAGTTTCACTTTTTTTTACCATACTATTTGTTGCCGAGATCATGCTTGCTAACATCACAAGTGCGAGAGATGAAATCAATAAAGCAACCAGCACTTCAGCAATTGATTCACCGGTTTGAGTTTTCAGTCTACATTTTATTATTCTAATCATAGCAACTACCACCTTTGTGATCCCACGACCTGAATATCCCTCAAATGCCAAGTAAACTGTGTGGTCGTTGTTTTCGTTACGACACCTGTCGAGCTTTTGGTCTCAACCGGTGGTAGTTCACTTTTATCAAGATTAAACAATAATTTCATACTATAGGTTCTGGCATTGTTCGATATCCCTTTTGTCTTCGCAATTTCAATCGTTATTTCCCCATTATCAGACACATTTTCTGATATTTCAACATCTAATTCAGAATGTGTCGGATCAGTCGTCAGACTGAACGTATTCTCTGAAGCACTTCCGCTCATCAAATGATATGCAGTTTGAACGGGAATGGAATCAAAAGTAGTATCTGCATCCAAGGGTGTACTCCGATCTTCTGCATTATAATAGGTCGGTGTCGTGCTGCTGCTAATCTCTTCCTTGATAATTGTAACCGGTCTATTATCAATTTGATCTTTCAATAATCTTGCCGCGGAAGTAACAGCATAATAACGCTGATCAGATTTGGCTACCTCACTCATACGCCCAGCAGCCGCCGTCCCAGCGACCAAAACTGCCGAACCAACGACAGCGCAGACCAGAAAGATCAGCAACGCATAGGTAATCGACGCGCCGCGTTCGGAATTCAGTTTTTTCTTAATTCTGTTCATCCACATCTCTCCTTCACGGAGTGCTCCATCTCAGATTGTCTGATCGGCTTTTGTTTCATGCCGCTCATTTTTCAGCCACCTGCCATTCAACCAGTCTGCGGGTTTCAGAGTCAAAGCTTACGCCGATTTTATACAGTGTTCTGGAATCGGCGATAAAAGGCTGCGCATAGTCTTTTGAATCAATCTGCTTCAAGGCTGCTTCCGCAGATACGTCCCTCTTAAACTCGAACAGATAGATATAGTTTTTCGTCTCAACCTTGCAGTCAATCCTGCCAGTGAAAGTATGCATCTCGCACGAAGCAAACTTACCGAGAAGTGTAAACACAAGATAGATGACTGTCTGGAAGTAGTGTTCAAAGGGATCTTCTTTTACGGTATAGGTGATACCGGCAAATAAAGCTGTCAGAACATCCCGGATGCCGTCCAGTTCTCCCCGTTCAACATATCGCCTCAGCGTAAAAATATCTTTTCCCGATCCTGCGCCGCAATCTGAAACATATTCCGGCATCAGGCTCTCAAGAAAACCGTATTTCACCTCTTCATTGGGAAAAGATAATGTATATTCCCGTCCAATCCTATCATAATCCGCAATGGTGAGATACCCACACTGATACAGAAGCGGGATCGGATCCGCATATTCCCCTTGATAATCCTTCAGCATGCCTTCACTTGCATACAGCGTCATGTCGGTCAGTTTCCGGATATCAAAGTCCGTTTCTTTTAGTTTTTTCACAAGAAACGCCGGAGTTCCAGTCTCATACCAATAAGAACCGAAGTCTTTCTCAAAAAAGGCTTTCAGCAGACTGAACGGATTATAAATCTCCGGGGCATCGGGATGAAAATGATATCCGTCATATTGTTTTTTTAATAAAGCAAGACACAGATCGTCTGAAATGCCCTGTCGTACAGCCAGATCCGATATCTCCGGAGAAAAACACTCCTTCAATTCATTCTCTGTAATTCCGCAGAAATCGGCGAACTCTTCGGTCAGCGATATATCGTTCAGCTGATTCAAATCGCTGAAGATGCTGACTTTCTGAAACTTGGTCACACCGGTGATAAAGATAAACTGGATATACTCGTCAAAGCCCTTCAAAGTGCTGAAAAAGCCTTTGAATACGTCCTTGTTGTGGTTATGCAGCTCCGGATCATCGATCACATCAAGGAGAGACTTATCATATTCATCCACCAGAATTACGCTGCGTAACCCCGATTTTTCTCTTGCTGCAATCAGCAGGTTCTGAAATCTCTCTCCCAGTGTCGAGTTCCCATGATTGCACCCATATGCCCGTTCAAATCGTTTCAGATGGCTGTTCAGCGCTTCTTCCAATGCGCCTTTCTGCTGATAATTGAAACCGTTGAAGTCGAAATAGAACACCGGGTAACATTTCCAGGCATCCGGATTGTTTTCTTCCAGTTTTTCGATCTTCAGTCCGCGGAAGAGTTCTTTCTTTCCTTCCCAGTAGGCTTTCAGCGTTGAAAGCAGGAGGCTCTTCCCGAAGCGTCTTGGTCTGCTGAGAAAGTAGGGAACATTATGATGGACCAACCGATAGATATAATCCGTCTTGTCAACATACAGGAATCCGTCGCTTCTCAGTTTTTCAAAGGACTGAATTCCGATCGGAAGTTTTCTGTCCACAACAATGCCCCCTTTCTTTCTGTTTAGATTTCTCTGCCTATCCGTTCATTACGCAGGAACTTGAATTCATCATCCTGCATCCAGCTTCTTCACCTGAATACCGTCCTTCTGTCTGCTTTTATAGCATTGACATATATTTCCGCTGTTCCGATACCGGAATCTTCATTCCGGTCATTACCTGTTCCGCCGTCATATGGAAGGAATCCATCAGATTACGGATATTCGCGATACGTTCCCGTTCTTCGCCCTTCTCAATCCCTTGCTCTAATCCTTGCTCTAATCCTTCGTTGTATATTCTCTTTGCCGGATGGTCCAGTACTCTTCCTCCCATGATCGCATGCACTCCTTCCCTGACCTTGTCATATTTCCTTGCAATACTGTTCAGCACTCTCTTCGACATGTCAATAATCGTAAGCTGCTCATAAGCCGTCATATTCCCCGTTTCCACAAGCCGATCCATCCTGTCGAGCATATCTTCGTATTGCCTCTTCAGTTCTTCCAGCTTTTCCGGGTTCTTCTCATATTCCCGGAATTGCTTCTCCTGCGTAAAGATATAAAACGGCAGGAGAAAATACAGCTTCTTCTCGAAAATTGCATCAAGGCTGAATTGCTGCATTTTCAGAATCGGCACCGGAAAACGCACGCTCCCGCCCGGAGTGTTGACGGTTACCATCATCGCATCCGGGGTATTCCCCGCGCTTCGCAAGTACAGCACCGCCGCATGTGGAATCGTCACTTCAAGCCCGTATGGGCTGTTTTTTCCTGTCCGCAAGGCTTCTTGTGTCGCATACTCCATAATCCTAACCGTAATGGTACTGTCCGGATTGGACTGACATTCAAAGATAAACTGTTCCGTCTAATTGCTCACGATGCTGAAAGCAGCATCGGTGATTCTTTTTTCTTCTTCTCCGTCCCTTCTTTTTATATAGTGCTCATTCGGATACAGGATGACTTTTTCATTCCCGCAATAACGCTTTCCGAAGACCTCATTGATCACGGGAATAACCAGACGCGTACAGTCCACAAGCATTGTCCGAAATGCGTCGTCATACGGTGTGTTGATCGTGCCGTATTCCTGCTGTTCTTCTCTTAAGACCTCTTCCGCATAGTCCAAGATCCCATCTTCACTGGGCATCTCGTCATACCGCACGCACAGTCACCTCTCTTTGTCCTCAAGACGATCTCGGCATAACCCCCTACGTTTCCATGCGCACTACGAACCCAGGCGGTTCATCGCCCCATAAGGGGTAAAGAACCATCTCTCTATTCACAGCCCACCTCTGTCCATCAAGGCAAAAGAACCGTCCCTCTGTCTGGCTAAAATGCTTCCAAGGCTCAGACTATCTCTATGTCACGCTGTTTTTCTTTTCTCCGGGACGACTCCGGCTTTGTTTTCCTGAGCCTTCCCTTTGCACTCTATCCCCTATCTCAGTTCCTGCGTTGGCCCATTAAGTATATTGCCGTTCTCATCGCACATATAGTATCCGGTTTCATCAATCTTCAGAACGAAATACTTTTGGGGGTTCAATTCATGAATATAATATGTCCCATAATTCAGTTCGCCGACGTAGAATGCGCCGTTAGCGCCAGATGTACAGGTCTCAATTACATTACCGTTTTTGTCTCTGGCAGATTGTCCGTCTTTGCTCGTTAAAATATCAAAGGAAACACCAGAAACTGCCGGATTGACAATAATTCCTTCTTTTTCTGAAATTTTCCTAAGAATCACCTTTCGGCTACCAGTGATACCATACCAATAGATATTATGGCCGGTTGTGTCATCGCCCTTTGTTATACCATACAGATATTCTCCGAGCTCCGTTGCACCTGTTTCATCCTGATCCGGTCTGGCATTTCTAAATGCTTTCAAAGAAGCGGAAGAAACTGTTTTGCCATTCTCAATCTTTGCAAACTGCTGCAGGGATTTATAGCGAGGCTCTTCAGCCGCCCATACCCAAATGGTCCCATCTCCTGTACTAATATTACCGGAAACCACCAGCGAATCAGCCGAAGTGTCTCCATCCTCACCGGCGAACCCGGCTATGTAGATATCTTGACGTGCCTTCGTATAGGTCTTTCCGCCGTTCAATTTTGCTATCAGTTCTCCGGTTTTGAAGTTGCCGGTAGCAGTGGTGATGTTTCCGCTGACATCAGTACCTGCGCCGCCAAAGTTGGGAGCGCCTGAGAGGTTGAGTGTGCTGCCTTCCGCCAGATAGATACCTGCACCGTCGCCAACAGACTCATTGTGGTTCACAGCGCCGCCGGTCATAGTGACAGAGCCACCCTCCGCGACATATACTGCGCCGCCACAATAGTTTGCAGCGGTTTTGGAGTTTTGCAGCGTGGCGCCGCTTTGAATGGTCAGCTTGGCGCCGTTCTCGACATCAGCAATGCCACCATTCGTCCCGACCGTGTACGAACCTTTCGCGCCGTCAAGGATAATGGTCGCAAAGGTCAAATCACCGCTCACGTTGAACATAGAGATACCCGCAAATGCACGGCGTATAGTCGATGTAGTTCCTGGATCCTGCTTGGGGAACAGCTTGTCAGAGGAGGATGCCGTGGTCAGCACAACCTTGCTTTTATCGGCTGTGACCTTATTGTTCAGTTTGTAATCACCAATCAACATCTGAATCTGAACGCCGTTGCTGACAGAATAACTTGTAGGATTGGTGGCATTCGAACTGTACAGAGTTCCCTCCAACGCCCTGAACGCGCCATCGTCGCCAGTCAGCTCCGTGTAGACCGCAGGGGCGTAGTAATACGGCTGATTTGTACTGCTGCCACCGTCTTGCCCTTCTCCTTCTTTATTCGTTACCTTATCCCAGTCATACCTCCGATACAAAATGTTTCCATTCATATCTGTGATCTTGCAGACCGGCATCAAGTTGCTGAACGTCAACGACGAAGTGTACGGATCCACATCTGTCCTTTCCTTATTTTCGCCGATCTTGCTGGAGTATGTATTGACTCTGATGACCTGATATGTTACACCTTCGTACTCCAAGGATTCAGTTGTCGAACCTGCCCCATACATCGGCATCGCAGCGTAACGTTTGGCTTGATCTTCTGTCAGATATTCGATCACCTCATAGGTCAACCCTTCCGACAGATTCATTCCTGAAATAGTCTGACCATCAGTCAGCCCAAATATCGCAGTTGTGGTTTCCGATCCATTGCTGGTGAACTGCATCTCTCCGAAATCTCCGTTGGCGCTGTCGATTTGTCCAGCATCTAACTGTCCATTCACTGTCGCATGTCCGCGGATATTAACCTTGAAGAGGAACAATTCCTCTTGGTCTATCGTGGTAGACGCACCAGACACAACTTTCTTGGTAACGTCGAGCGAGAAAATCTGGATCCAATAGATACACCGGTCCGCATACTCCCCTGTCCTTACATAGTTGGAATCATTTTTTTCGATGATGCCGCCCTTCAGACCGTTGCGATCATTCACGAAGCTGTAGAAATTGGAGGTTTTAGTTTGGCTGTTTTGATTTTTAAAGTTGCCGAACGGCTTGCGCTCCATGCCGTGTTTATCATAGTTGGAATTGGTTCCCTCCTCTCCATTTACATACACGCCGATATAGGCGCCCGGATACAGGCCGTCGTTATAAGTATTGATCACCCCGTTAGAATCCTGATTCAGCTCGACATTACAGGCTTTGTTTGTGGCGACGCTGGCAACGGATGTGTTGCCGGAAATGTTGACCTTGCCGGAGAAGTAGAGGCGGGAATCTTTGCTATAAACCATAATACCGCCACCAGTATTCTGGGCCTTGTTATTGATGATGGAACCGCCGGTCATATACATGGTTTTACCGCTGGCTATACATACACCACCGCCGCCGGTAGTTGCCCCCGTCGACGAGCATTCTTGTATCGTACCGCCAGACATCGTAAAGCTGCCGTTTTTGATGCGCACGCCGCCGCCGGTGGCGGCCGAGCACTGGTAGATGCTTCCAGCCGCAAGTGTCAGAATACTACTATCATTTGCTAAATATACGCCGCCGCCATCACTATTATTGGCTGTGCAGTTTCTGATGACACCGCCCTCAATATTCAATGTGCCATTGTTGAGATTAACGCCGCCGCCATAGCCATTGACTTTACCATTTTGCAGCACAGCATTCTCTCCAAGCGTAACAATACAAGAAGCATGATCGATATACATGCAACGGGTAGAGTTCGATACGGCAACTCCGTTCTCTGTTCCACCGTCAATGACGATATTCTCGAGTTTCAGCGTGCCTTTCACGTTCAGCAACGTCCTGCCACTTGCAACCGAACGCCCGCGAATCACCGTTGCGCGTCCACCAGCTTTGCCCTCAAAGTGATAAGTATCCATATCATCGTAGGGCCAATCGCTTGGGAAGCTCTTTTCTGCCGTGGTGAAAGTTACCGTTCTTCCCTCCACATACGGAAGCGTCATATCAGCGGACGTCTCGTAGTGCTCCACCAGCATTTTGATGCAGAAATCCGTACCCTGGTACACCGTTCCATCCCTGTAGTACAGCGTCAGAGGATCCGTACGGAGCATACTGAACGGACTGACTGTGCTCGCCGCGCCGTCACCGGTATCCAGACGGTCGAAAATGGCCGGGTAGGTGGCGGTACCTTCATAATACTTTAAATAAAGGAGTCTTCCATTTCCATCCGTGAGTTTTGCGATCGGTGGTCCAGCCCAAATAATCGTTTTATTTGTAGAATCTGACCGATCCGTGATACCGTGGAGCGTGCTGTTGTCCGCAATAAAGACATAGTTATCATCGGAAAAACCATTCGTTAAAGCATATTTTGAACTTCCGAATATCGTGCCCGCCTTCGCTGCGTTTACAACACGGATTTCGCTATCATTTGTCAGGTTGCAATAGACATAGACACTAGCAACATTGTTTTCCGATGTGCCACTGTTCCACCACAGGCGCAGATCAGAGAGCGCATTGTTAGACGTGGTATTGTTTCTAACAATGATAGTATCGCTGTCCTCTTCCGCAGCATTCTCAGGACCGACATACAGCGTTCTGCCATCGACCAAGTACACTCCTGCACAGTTTGCCGCGGTATTCGTGGTCAAGCGGTTTCCGGTGATCTCGGTGCCCTTGCGCAGAGTCAGCTGGGATTTGTCATAGATGCCGCCACCCTGGTTCCCGGCGGTATTGTTTTGCACCTTGGTATTGTCAACGATCAGATAGCGGTCATTGCCTTCACTATTCTTGTAAATGCCGCCGCCGTATTTTGCCGCAGTATTTCCGCTGACTTCCGAATCGGTGAGGGTCATGTTCCTGACATTGGCGTATACGCCGCCGCCGCCAAGCTCGCTGTTCCCGGTGCCATTGGCGGTATTACTCCTAATGACAGTAGAAGAAATCGTAAGGGAAGAATCGTCAATATCGCTGTTCTGGTAGATACCGCCGCCGTTTTTCGCCGCTGTACTGTTGGAGATCTTCGAACCAGTGGTTATAGTCTCCTCGCCCGTGCCTTCCGTATACGCTTTGACTTCAACTGTCTTTGCCGTCGTGTATATGCCGCCGCCGTTGCCGCCAGAGATATTTGTATCCAGTGTGCAGCCTTCGGCAGTCAATGTCATGTTGGTTCTGTTATTATCATCGGTAACGAACCAGATACCGGCGCCGTCACCACTCGATGAATTTCTGGAAAACTCGGAGGATACAGCTTTCAATGTTCGCACTTTCGCATAAATTCCACCGCCCGCTCCGCCGGTAACAGTATTCCCGTTCACATTGGCGCCGCTGATCTCCAGCTTGGCGCCGTCCACATTTCGGCTCTGATAGAGGCCGCCGCCGCTGGACTTGGACCTGTTGTTGGAGATGGACGAGCGGATGGCCTTTTCTTCGCTGTCGGTTCTCGTCTCGCTGGCGCTGACGGTCACGGTCTTGGCTTCCGTATAGATACCACCGCCGCTACCGTTATTGGAGGTATTGTTATCAATGGTGCTGCCTTTGATGGTCAGCGTATTGTTCTGATCTTTATAGTAGAACCATACGCCGCCGCCGTTGCTGGAGGCATTATTATGGGAAATATTGGAATCCGTAATACTCAAAGACGTATAGGTATTTGCATACACGCCGCCCCCCAAACTTGTGCAAGTATTATCGGTGATGGTGGCGCCCGAGATTTCTACGGTTCGCGCATTTGTATACACACCACCGCCGTTTTTCCCGGAGTTTTGGATCTGATTTCCGCTTACAATGGCATTGGTAATTGTAAGAGTTGAATTATTAGCATCCCTATTGTGATAGATGCCTCCGCCCTCGTTCCTAGAGACGCAACCGTTTACCTCGGTATGACGGCCGATAATATTTCCTTCGTTATCCTTAATATAACTACCTACCGTCAAATCTTTTGGTGTTTCACCCTCTGCATACATGTAATCCCCTATCATAAACGCGAGAGACCTGCTGTAAATTCCGCCTCCCTGGCTGGATTGGTCTTGCATGGATGCAGTACATTTGTCAAATGTACAACCTTGAACCTCAGCTTTCGTGGCATTTGTGTTTGAGAAGCAAACACCTCCACCATACATGGTTGTACTCGTATTACTAAATGTACAGTTCGAGACCGTTGTTTCTTTTGAATTGCTACGGAAGCCACCACCGTGTCCGGCGTTATTGTTTATTTTGCCGGTAACATGACAATCAATAAATGTACACCCACTCACAGTAGTTGTGCAATTAAATGAGGGATCTTTAACATTTGTAACATAAATGTTAAATCCGCCGCCGTTTCGCTCAGTTGCTGAACAATGCTCAAATGTGCAGTCCTCAACCGTAATAAACATTGAGTCAAGCTCCAAACCGCCTGCCGCTTTTGCTGTACAATTTGTAAATATACAATCCTTCATCGTGGTATAAGACGGCTTTCTGTTGGTTTTCTCTTCGTCAACACGATGGAACATTGCGCCCGCTTGGTCCAGGCCATAGCAATTACTAAACTGGCATTTTTCCAGGTAAACAGTATCCCCAAAGAAATGTATTGCACCGCCACCAAAGCGGTTTCCACTGTTTAAACAATTGCAGTTTTCAAACGAACAATTTTTTGCCGTCAATCTCGAATTCGCGGCTCCTCTTGCATTATTATTCCAGTCATCAATATATAATCCGCCGCCCTGAGAAGCATAAACATTTACAAAATCAACATGGTCTAGCTCCACCTCAAAGAACATCATACTCACGGCACCACCCGCGCTGGTACCACGAACACTCTTGCCATCGATGATCAGATTGTTAAGCGTCAGCTTACTGTTGACGTCACCAATTTTGGATGCGATCATCGAACTAGTGTTCAACGAATCACGGCTGATGGTAGCACGACCATCTTGAGCTTCACCGGTATAATTATAGATGCTGCCCGACTTCGCTGCCGTGGTGATCGTAATGCTGTAGCCCTTCGGAATCACAACCGCGTCGGACGCTGGTAACAGATAATCCGTTACCATCTCAATGGTGGCCGTCTTTGCCGTCGACAATATATAGGGCGGATTTGTCCCTGTGGTGGCTACGATGTCCGCGATGGCGTCGCTGATCTTACTGTAGGGGTGCTCTACTCCGCCCGCATCCACGACCTTGCAAATGATCTTGTTGTCACCGAAAATGATGTTATATGTCCCCGAGGTGTTCAGCGTCGTGCCGTAAAGCTGTCCGAATGTTCCGTCAGTGGCAGAGACCGTCACTGTCTCCTCGCTAAGGTTGTTCTCTGCACCCCTGCGGAGTCGGACGCTGCCGCCCGTCGTTGTCTCAAAGCTGCCGTCCAGGGTATAGGCTTTGTTCTGTCCTCCTGGAATCAGGAGATTGATGGACTGCCCTGCGGAAAGCTGGAAATCCTCTGCAGTCACCGGAAGCAGCGCCGAGCGAATTGCACCGTTCTTGGCGAAGACCATACCGTAGCCCGCCACTGTGTTGCTGTTAATCACGCTGATGCCGTCTACCATCATGCCGCTGATGGTCAGGGCCATGTCAGTGTTATTCTCTATGGAGAGGTAGGCCGGCTCAGCATAATAGATGTAAATTCTGTGGTAGCCCGTTCCATCCGTCTTCTTCAGGTAAACCTTATCTCCGCTTCGCGTCGTGACATACCAATCCGAAGCTTCCTTGTCCCAAGTAAGCTTGGTGATGTAATCCCCAAAGCTTCGTACACCGTCCAGATATGCGGCGGCGTAAACCTTCGTGCCGATGTTGAGGCTATTTTTAACCACCAACTCCGAAGCAAGTTCAGAAAGCGCCGCGTCACTGAACTCCGGATAATAGGTGTCGTATTTCCCAAGCTGCGTGCCAGCGCCGGAAGACGCCGGCTGCGTAAATCCACTACCGTAAGAATCCAGCTTATGAACACTCACCTTGATCGAGTTGCCCCAGTAGAGCTTTTTCGCCGCCGTGTCACTCTGGACCGTCAGGGACGTGTACCTGTCGTTTGTGATCTTGGCAGCATTGTTGTTGCTGGTGTAAATGGCAAATCTCCCGCCAGGGACGCCGCGGGTATTTTCAACGCTATCTGCAACATAGATACCGATGGCCGCTTCGCTTCCGAGGGTGCCGATATTAATAACTGCATCGTCATCCTTGTCAAGATAGACGTTGCTCTTCGGCGCATTGTCTCCAATTCCAATTTTATTCTCTCTGATCTGAACATTACCGTTAAAGACCAGTCGCGCATCGGTGCTGCTCACGCCCACAGCGCCGCCATTGGAGGCAATGTTACCCGTATAGGATCCTGCATCGAACGTCGCTCTGCCGGTGTTCGTAAAGATTGCCGCGCCATTTTGTGCGCTGTTGCCGGTGGCGGTGACAGACGTGAGGGTAAGAGAGCCGCTGTCCAGATAGACCGCGCCACCATTGCCTGCCGCCGCACTGTTGCCCACAAATTGAGTATATGAAGTGACCTCGTTTGCTGTGTACCCGGAAACGTTCACTGTACCACTGCCAGCATAGAACGCACCGCCGTTGCCGCCGGTGGATTTGTTATTCTTCATGCTGCCGCCGGACACCGTCACATTGCCGCTACCCGCATAGAGCGCACCGCCGCTGCCGCCTGCGGTGTTGCCATTCGTCGCATCATCACCACCAAACGTGCTGTTTGTAAGAGTCACAGCACCAGAGCCAGCATACACCGCACCGCCGTCACTGCCGGCAGTGTTTTTGCTCAGTGTCATTCCCGTGATCGAGACCGCTCCGGTATTGGCATACAGTGCACCACCCTTTCCGGTAGTCGCTGTATTATTATAGATTGCCTGAGCCACACCGCCACTGGGAACAGACACGGAAATGTTGCCGCTCCCGGCAAACACCGCTCCACCGTCTGTATTCGCTGTATTATTGGACAAGCTGCCGCCGGACACCGACACATTGCCGCTGCCCGCATATACCGCGCCGCCGCTGCCAGCCGCAGACTTATTTCCGGCCAAGCTGCCGCCGGACACCGTCACATTGCCGCTGCCCGCATATACCGCACCGCCACTGCCAGTGGAAGCTGTATTGTTATCGACCGAGCCTCCGGAGACCGTAACCGGTCCGGAGACAGCATAGACCGCGCCGCCCTCTTTTGCTGTATTATTATTGACTTCCGCCGTACCGGAAACCGTTACGGAAGCGTTATTTGAATAGACTGTACCGCCATGACCGTTTAGCGCTGTATTACCCGAAACGCTACCGCCGGAAACGTTGACAGAGCCGCCTCCCTTCACATAAATCGTACCACCGTTGCCGGTAGTCGCCGTATTGCCGGTCACGGCGGGTTTTGCCGTAACATTCTCCGTTTCAGAAATCCTGATCGTGGCGCTCGCATTGGCGTAGATCGCTCCGCCTTCCTTCGCAGTGTTGGCCGTAATAGCGCCGCCCTGGTCGACCTCGATCTCGACGATGCTGTTGGCATAAACAGCGCCGCCGTTGCCCGATTCCGCCTTGTTGCCGGTGATTTTGGATGTTCCGGAAACCTTGACCTTACCGCCTGATAGCCAAATCGCGCCGCCGCTGCCGGAAGTCGCATAGTTGTTCCGAATCTCACCCGTTCCGTTTAAGGTGATGGTGCCGTTTCCGGAATGATAAATCGCGCCGCCCGCAGCCGCGCTGCATTTTTTGATGATTCCGTTGACGGTAATGTTTCCAGCAGTAGCGTTGATCGCGCCACCACCCACACAGTTCTGGATCATCGCGCCGGAGCCTATCACCAGGTTACCGGCGCTCCGAATCATCGGGGCTGTGGCTTCGATAGAGCTGCCCTCCAGAGTCAGGTTCATGAGCGTCAGCGCACCGTTGCTGGTAAACAGCGGTACTCCCGCCAGATCAGCCGTTCTGGTAATCACAGCCACATGGCCGACGCTTTCCGCGGTAGTCAAGGTTAGGTTGAAATCACTCGGGATCTCCACGGTATCCGCAGCCGGCATGAGATAATCCGTCAGCATTTCTGCGGTCGCCGTCTTCGTGGCAATGTTCTCATCCACGTAGTTGACCATGCTTCGCAGGGTATAGAAATAATGGTCGTCGATCTTGCAGATTGCCTTGGGGCTGTTGATCAGATCTATTTTCTTTTCCGCATCAAGAGCAAAGGAGACAGTTGTATTGTCAGTCACCGTCATCGGGGATGTCGAGCTTCCAACGATCGAACCGGTTCTCGCTGTGAGCGTATAGTTCTCATTTCCGCTCTCCGTGATGGTGTATTCACCTCGGCCCAAGCCCTTGATCCGCACCTTCGTACCGTCCACAACAGTCAGCGTTATTGTGCCCCGTGTGGTTTCCGTTGCCGGTGTAGCAGCAATCGTTGAGCTATCAGCGCCTTCCGCGTCATAACTATTCTTCGTGATTCCCGTTGAACTGATGGTCACGGTAAAGCTGGCACCGCTGAAAAGCGGATCATTTCCGCTTTGAGACATATCCACTGTCTTGCTGATCTGGAGGTCATAGCCACGCTCGGAATAGATCGCATAAACAGTAGGTGTTCCAGACAGCGGAAGGTTTTTCCAAATCGCTCCGTCAAAGCTATACTGCAGGGTATTGTTCTGCACCTTTAGATGCATGGTGAGGCCGGTGCTGACGTCCAAGTCAGCAGTGTTCGTCGCTGTTCCGCTGCCGGCACCGATCTTCACATAACCCAGATACCGCTCATAGAGGCCGTCGTCCAGCACGGGAGGCATACGGAAGTTGTTCCCACTCTGGCTGATGACAAAACCAGACATCGGGATTACAAAGCTCTCGTTCTGTACAACGGTTTTCCCGTTCATTGTAAGTATTTGATGTCCGTATGTTACGGATTCGCTTGCTTCAATAATGCCCGTCTGCGGGTTCTCAAGGCAGCCCGAGATATCTGTCAGCGTCCCATCTATCGCTTCTTTTACATAACGGATTTTGGGCATGGGATAATAGAGGTAGTAAAGCTGGTTACTACCCAACTCGCTGATCGTATTCCCGTTGCCGTCCTTCAGCACCAGCTCATAGACATCGCCTTCGTCCTCGATTCTCTCATAGTCATCGCCTTCGTCCTCGATTCTCTCATAGGCAATGGAGGCGACAGCCATACTTCCGACTGTGATGGCAGCACCTTCAGTTCCGGTACCGGACATAGTAGTTCCGTAGGCATAAGTGTCTGTATCTCCTGTGAAAAGTGCAGCTGATGGCAGTTTTGTCAGGAGCGTTTCACTTTCTCCCAGCGCCAGATCAAACTTATAGGTCGTTTCCGTTGTGTTTCTGAATGTGCTGTCCCGCTGGACGATATCGCTGCCAGTGCCATTACTTTCCAGCATGGCCACATGGACCTCTACGGAGAGCGATTTGTGAGTGTTGGTAAAGGTGACGTTCTGAGTATCGCGAGAGCCGGTTGCAGTAAATGTGAACACATTCTGGCTTTCCGTATACGCACTCCCGTTCACATTGATGGAACTTGTAAACGCATCCTGCAGCGTCTGCGTGATTACAGCAGTCTGGGCGGTCACTGTCGTGGTAGTGGTCACTTCGCGGGTCCCGGTCCCATCATCATCTCCTTGCGTCTTGTTGGAGCTTTCGCTGTAGAACAGGATCGAAGAATTCGCCTCGCCGTTTTTGAGAATATAGGGCTGGTTACCAGAAGCAGTAGTATCGAAGATGGTTGTAGGCTCTCCGGTTGTTGTCGTCACAGCAGGTGCGCCGGAATCAACCCAATTATCGCCATCCTTCGTCTGCGTCTGCACAGACACCGTGGTTGTAGTAGTCGCCGTCACAAGCAAATTATAAGTAAACTCCGTATTTGTGACAGCGCTGGTTCCCACGGTCTTCTCGTTGAACATGATCACCGTGGGCTGCTGGGTATAATAGATCACATAGAGCTGAGGCGCGTAACCGCAACTCGTCCAGACCGCGTTTTTCTCGGTCTCTGTGGTGTATTTGTATTCAAATCCACGCCAGGTATTCCTGACTTGCAACGTTGGGACAGGATCGCCTGCGCCAACAGCATTCGTAATCATGCTCAGGGCGGAGGCATTCATCTGCGTTCCGCCGCCTGGATCGGTGCTGCCAACAGCAAAGGCGTAGTTTGTAAACCCGGTCACAAGGTTCAGCGAAGCAGTCAGTTGTTCCGACATGCTATACTCGCCAAGAAGTGAATCCGTATTTGCAGGTGCGCCGGATGTTGTCACGTTATCAAGCACGCCGCTTGCATCCATACTCTTGTAGCCGATATCCAGCGCCTTTTTCTGATAATAGACGAAGTATAGTTCTTTACCCTCGTCGAGGACTTTGAACGACGATTCGTCCTTATATTTCACGAGTACCTTTTTGTTCTCATATTTGATTGCCGTTACCGCGTTACTCTCGGAAACGGAATTCGGGTCAGTCGCCACCGCAGCAAAAGCAAACTCATAATTGTCAGGCGGCGTCACATTGCTCGTAGCAGTCAAATCTGTTACATTGGTCGATACTGTAACGTTCGTGACCGTCCAACCGTCCGCTTTGAATTTCTCTGTCAAATCTGCATTGGACGCATCAATCGCATGGACATTTACAGTGTTTGCCGCGTCCCAATAGGCATACAAATCCAGCGCACCCGTGATCGGCTGCGAAAAATCATACTCTGCATAAACATAGGGACTCGATTCCGTTCCCGATCCGCTTCGTGTTGCCCAGTACCGGAACAGTTTGCCGTCCTCGCCTGTGTAGATCGGGACATTGGCCGGTTCGGATACAACGGTTCCAAGATTCGCGGTTTGAGAGTAGGTTTTGGTCTCAGCATTCAGTGTATAGATCGCCGGATTCCAAGCTTCGTTACCCCAACCGGCATCCGTGCTGTTGAGATTATAGGTCACCTGTGCGCCCCATACCGCATAGAGGGTCGTGGATGCGGAAACGCCATAGATGACCGCGCTGTTCTTCGCGTAGAAGGTCCCGGCGTCATCTCTCCACCCCAGGAACGTAGCTCCGGAGCCCGCTGGCGCGGTAAAGCCCGTGCCGACGCTCAGCTTGAATCTGGAATTGTTGGTCAGACCGGAAACCGTTGCGGTTCCTTCGCCGGTATCAACCGTGCCGGTCGCGGCTTTCCACGGGTCCTCGGTGCTTCCCGGAACCTTGCCAAAGTCCACATTGTTTTCCGCAACCGTACCACCATTGGCATTATAAGTGATGGATGCAGTTCCTATTCTCGCATAAACAGCATCCAGATAGACAATATCCTTGCCGCTTACGCGCTTCGCGTCATCTGCGTGGAGGGTAAAAACCTGACCCGGTGTGTAGATCATATTGCTGTCGCTGCCTCGCACCTGCCAGCCGACAAAGGTGTAGCCAGCCAGTGGAGTGGCTGAACAGGTCAGAGTAATCCCGGCATAATCAGCATATCCATCAGTCAATACCGCAGTCTTAGAACCGTTCTCAAGTGTTCCGTTCCCTGCGTCATAAGCGATATAATATATGCCGTTCTTTTTCCAATGGAGCTTCAAGTTCGTATTGTGATCTGTACGCTCACCGAAGACGTACGGGACTTCCGTTCCGTCATCCAAGATCTCATACCACCCCGCATATGTATAGGTGCCGGGGGAATATTCAAAGGTGGTGTCCTCCGTGGCTTTGCTGGGATCAGTTGTATAATATGTATAACGATCCGGCCATTCAGTGTAGTCCGGCGGCAAGTTTAAGTTACCTGGATGATAAACATAGTAAAAGGTGCCAGAGCTTGATTCAACATAATTGCGTTCCACATACGAGTATTCCGCAATGGGCTCTCTTTCAATGGATTGAATGAACCAGGTAGAACCAGTCCCTGTGGGTTTCCCGTTCACCAATGGTCTCAGCTCGCCATAGTTTGGGTCAATGGTAACAAAATAATACTCCAGTTCCCATCCAGCATAGAGCGTCAGATCATGATCCGGCATTTTTAACGTCTGGAGGTCCGCCCCTTTATTGCAATAAGGATCCAGATACCATCTGGAGAATTTATAGCCCTTACGGCCGGAGGTTGGGTTCTCGATCGCCTGTCCAGCAAGGCCAGTTCCCGTCTCAACAGATTTCGTTTGAACCAGGTTTGGACTGATCTTCCCTTCCTCCGTGACGGAATCGGCAAACGTCAGAGTAAATGCCTCCTGTGTCGGTTCATAGCCTTCATTGTGATCATAGTATACATGCAGCACCGTACTGCCGTCGGCTTTAATCTCTGCGGACGCAGGTTCCTCCTTCAGATGGAAACCAGTAAAACGATCATTCTTCTTATCTTCATCGGCAACCGATACCGTTTCGCCAACCGTTCCAGTATGTGACACGCTCTGTACATAGGTATAATCGGCCCTATTCCCATTCTGCTGCCAGTAAAGAATCCTGTATTCAGCAGAGATATTGTTCTCCCATCCCGCATACAGTGTCGTATCCGCGCGCATGTAGAGCTTGCCGTCAGAAACATAGACACCCGCATCGTCGGCACCGAAGATCAATGTACCGTCCGGATTGGAGATTTGCATACCATATTCAATATTACTCCCGCTTAAAGTACCGGTAAACCATCCGGTAAAGGTTTTCCCGCTCCAGGAAGTAGTCGGCAGGCTGGTAAGATACTCATCTTTATTCAAATACCGCGGGCCGTTGTATGCCGCTCCAGATCCCGCCTTCGCCGCATAGAAGGTCAGCAAACAGGTTTCTATAAAGATCGGATAAAGGTGTTTCTCTTTATTAACCGTGATGCAGCCTTCTGCATCTGTAGTTACCGCCTCAACATCATAGCCTTTATCATCCTTCGCCGCGCCGGGCGTGGTGATCGGCGTCTCCGACCATCCGAAGAAAGCCATTTCCTTGCCGTTAACGCTGGTGTTAGCGACACTCAAATCATTGATTCTGACTGTGGCATTCGTAACTGCTCCGGTTCCATCACCGGTCGTTATGAGCTCCGCCCTTCTGGTATAGGCTACCGGGAATGATTCAGAATCACTGTCATACTTATCGTGGAAAATGACGGTGGCATAGTTTTTATAAACCGCATACAGATCGATTGCACTGTTTTCGGTGATCGTGATGTTGTCGAAGTCGTATGGCTCTGCTTCTAGTGTCAGCTTACCACCGGTATTGTCACCTCTATACCAGCCTGCGAAAGTCTTTTCATCATTAGAAATAGCCTGAGGTACAATCAGTTCATCTCCACTGGTGACCGTCTGGTTGAAGATTGTGTGGCCTTGAGAATCCATAAAGGAATACTCTTTGTAGGTTCCAGGCGCATCTGCATTTGGGATCCAGAAGGTATAAGTACACTGCGGCGTAACGGTTTCTCCCCCACTACCAATCAAAACATACACTGAGAATCCATCCGTTTTGAACTTAACGGATTCTCCGTGTACAGTACTATCCATAACTTCAGCTTCTTCTCCTGCCTCATCAGGAATATGGACGACATCCACCGACGCATAACTATTCAGGTCATCCTTCAATAGCTCGATCGTGACCGTAACGTTCTTATTCGGCTGGTATTCTTCACTTGTCTGAGGATTCTTCAGAGTGATGTCAAAAGCTCTCGCAAGCGCCAGATTTTCAGGCTTTTCACCCAATGCAACAGCAGACTGGGCTACATATTCCTCATAGCCAATGTCACCTTCTTTTATCTCTGTCACGTAGAGTTCGGCGTTCGAGGGGATGCCGGATTTGCTGTCATAGGTTACGGTAATCTGATAGGTATTGCCATCGGAGGCGGTCAGCTTTTTCTCAAGAACGGTACCCATCACCACGAAAACAGAGAAGCCGGGGGTGGAAAATTCAATGGCGTTATCATTATTCAAGGCGCAGTCGAGCTGCTCCGGCTCATCACCGAAGTGGACAAGGTCGATCTGCAGATCATTATTGACTTCTTCCTCAAGAAGCTGGATGCTGACGGTAACCTCACCGGCAGGCTGGCACTCTGCACCGGTCTCGGGATCGATCAGAGAAATGTCAAAGGCTTTAGCGAAAGCGAGGGCATCAGGGTCGGCTTCGGCCAGAGCGGCGCTCTGGGCAATGTATTCCTCATAGCCCGGGTCGCCTTCCTTGAGCTCAGAGACGACAAGTTCGGCGGCTACGGGAATGCCAGGATCGTTGCGGTCGTAGGAAACCGTTATCAGATAGGTCTGATTGTCTGAAGTAGTCAGCTTGGCCTGTTTTGTGACCCAAACAATGGCATAGGTGCTGTTTAGGTTATCGGTGACAGTCGCGTAAGAGGATTCGTCCTCCTGCGCCAGAATTTCATTCTGCCGGCCAAGGGCGACAACCTGTACCACAGCATCGCTGTTTTCAGAAGAATCGGCTACTGCAATATTAAGATTGATATCAGAATCGGGAGTAATGCTATTCCCGTCATTCTTGATATCGACATCAACGAAGGTAGCGGAAACAATGTTCTCGCTGTCCGTATTCAGAGCAGCAGCCGCGGCATCCGTCAGACTTTCATAGAGAATGCCGGACTCGGGAACCTCATAGATTTCAAAGACTGAGCCCTCGGGAATGTTGGCGTCGGCTGTGTAAGTCAGAGAAACAGAATAATCGGTTCCGTCGGCCGTCACGGTCACTTCACCGGAATCGGAAGAAGTATCGTTATGGCCATCCTCCGTCCCGTCGTCTTCTGTGTTGACGGCAGGTTCCTCTGTCCCTACGTCCGTATTTGTCGGTTCTGTGTTATCTGTGTCAGTCGGTTTTTCTTCTTCCAGATAGACGGCAGAATCCCAGTCAGGAATGATAAGAACGAATTCATAGATTTTTTCCATGTCGAAACTGATGACGCCGGTTTCTTCATCATAATCGTAAGGAACGACAACATCCTCATCTCCGTAACTACCCAGGACAATGACTTCCAGGTCTTCGATATTGATCTCCTGCAGATACTCCAGGCGCTCGGCTTTTTCAGCCTCGTCCATATCTTCATCATCAAAGAGAGTGACCTCGACGGTCATCTTATCGTCGTCATTTCCATCAAAGAACAGAGGATCACCCGTGAATGCATCCAAAACCATAGGTTTGGCAATGAAATAAAGATACATGTCACAGGTTTTGAGTCCGAGGGCGTGGGCAGCACGCTGCAGATAGTATGGGATCTCCTCATTCCGGATATTGCCCATATAGAGTTCGGCATCCTCGGGAAGCGGCTGGTTCTCAGACTCAACAAGATGGATGCGGTGGCCTTCATAAAGATCGGTCAGGCGCGGAATGGTTTCTTCAATTCCGTCAGCGAGGTCCTCCTGTCCCGCTGTATTATCGGATTCGTTGTTATTATTGGCGTTCGTATTGGTATCGTCGGCGGAATCGGCAGTATCTCCGGTGGTAAGGGTGTCCTCGGCGGTAGTCTCCTGAGTAGAATCCTGTGGTTCTGCCGGAGTCGCGGCAAAAACAGACGTAGTTAAAGAGAGCATCATGATGATGGCCATCAGCATGCTCAGAATTCGATTCGTCAGTTTTGTTTTCATAGGCTCTCTCCTATACCATCAGATAAAAGAAGGTATGATTTCATTCAGATTTAATGTTATGGCAGTTGATTTGGGGATGTCAAAGCAGCGTCCCTGCGGAGTTTTGGAGAACGGATTGCCACAACAGCGGCACCAGTCACTGTTTCGCAATGACAGCGTTGTTATGAGACAGAGGAGGAGGCGGCGGGGAGACCGGCATCTTCGACGCCGCCGACCATGGTTTCAAAGAAGGTGGCGGTGCAATTGACATTGACTCGCTCGTAATAGTCGTAACCGTAAAGCTCACGCTCGGCAGCGCTGTAGTTATAGCGGGTGGTGTTGTAGCTGATGTCGTTAATCAGGCAGCGCATCTTGCCGTCGCAAAGCTGCTTGATAATGCGCTCCATACCGGCAAAGTCAGTAGTTGTGAACTGGAGGCTGAAATTCCGGCGGATCTGATCTCCATCTCGGGTAACATTAGAGAAGCTGATGGAATACTGATCAGCCGCTTTGAGAACATCATTCAGGAAAGCCAGTTCTTCCTTGCTGTTATTATAGCTGCCCATATAGCTGGCATTGGGATCCGACTGGATTGATTCCAGCTCGGCCTGCATCTCTTCCATGCGCTGGATCTTGGCGTTCACGGCGGTCAGCTCGAGTTTGATGGACTCGGCCTCCGCATTCGCCTTCTCAATGCTCTGACGGACCGCTTTATCGACAAACTGATAGTAAGCCAGGCCAACCAGGACCAGGGCCAGAAACACCAGGAGGAGCTTTTCTCCGCGGCTGAAATCTCGGCTCAGAATTTTCACGGTCTGGTCACCTCCTCATTGGGGTTGAGGTAAATCGTGATGCGGGCGGTCACACCGCCGTCGGTATAGCCATAGTTGTTTCTGTCGGTGGTCGCAGCGGTGTTCACAGTGCAGAAATTGACATGATCATCCGCCTCGATATTCTGGACGGTGCGGTTGACGACGCGCAGATCGTCACAGTAGATGTTCACCGTCAGGACGTTACCGGAAAGCGTCCAGCTGGAGACTTGCCCGCTTGGTAAGACAATACGACGGAGCAACTCGATGGCACTGCCGCGGTCAGCACGGGAAATTTCATCCTTGGTCATGCCGGAATAGGTATAATGGGCGTAGATTTCGGTCAGTTCGCCGAAGCTGTTCAGCTTGTCATAGGCGGCATTCAATTCCGTCTGCAGAGCAGCAGCCTGGGCTTCGGCACGGCTGACCGCAACGAGACGATCGGCCACGGCAAACTTCCCAAAGGCGAAGGCAGCAAGAATAATCAAGATGATAGCAGGAATGCCGACCTTGAAGTTAACAGCCTTTTCTTCGGTCGCGGCAAGGTTGATGCTGCGTTTGACAGGAAGGTTTCCGCGTTTCACGCCCTTTCCACCTGTTTTATTTTCGGATTTCTTTCCAAATGTCAAGACGCTCACCTTCCCTCTTCCAGCGTAATGCCGATAGCCTGAGCCAGTATGGCGCAGTTTTCGATCCGCTCTCCACCGGGCACCAGTTCGTCAATGCGGTGAATATTCATGCCGATGGTCTCGGCGATGACATCGCACAGAGGCTGGATGGACGCGCCGCCGCCACAGAGGTAGATATCGTTCAATTTCGTCTCGGGCGTGCTGAAACGGTAGAAGTTCAGAGCGCGCATCAGCTCGACGGCAATGTTCTCATAAGCGGAGCGGCATTCCTCGCGGGTCTGCCAGCCTTCATGGTTCTCGGTCAGATAAATCTCCGCCAGATGTTCGTCAACCGAAGCCGTATCGGCAATCAGCTGAATCAGACGGCTGATACCGACTTCAAGTTCTCGCGTGACAATATGCTTGTCCCCGTTGAACATGTACATGCGAATGGCCTGATGACCCAGATCCAGGATGCAGTACTCGTTCTCCGGATTGCCGCACCAGCGGATGAGCCCCTGCCAGGAGGACACCGTCGGGGCGGCGCGCTTGAGCTTCAGACCGGCCTTGCGGAGGTAACTGCGAATCTCTTCGATCATCGAAACCGGTACCGCGGCGGCCATGAGTTCCATGCTCCTGCCGGCATTCTGCGGTTCGCTGTTCTCGCCTTCGCTCGCCGGGGGCTCGATCTCGGTACGGATCATGGCGTAGTCGTAATAATAGGTTCTCATTTCGCTGTTGATATAATCCCGGAACTCATAGGGCAGGTTCACCTGCAGCTGTTCGGCCGACATCTGCGGCATGATCACGTTACGGATAAACACCGTTTCATTGGGCAGGACGATCGCCGCATCATTGCAGTGGATCCCCTTTTCCTTCATGGTTTTGCGAATCAGTTCGCCCATGCTCTCGGGCGAGACGACATGACCCTCGCGAACCATGTTTTCGGGCATGGGAATGATGGCGTACTTTTTCAGAACGCCCTTTTTTACCATGGCCAGCTTCATGCTGTCATAGCCGACATCGATACCAAGAATTGTTTTAGCCATATGAAAACCCCTTTTTAGAGTTGAGAGTTGAGAGTGGAGAGTGGAGAGTGGAGAGACGGGAGATTTCGGATTAAAGATCGGAGTTTAAAGTTCAAAGACGGGAGAGGATCAGAAGAGGGATGTGTACCAGGTTACAAGGGGTTCTCCGTAGAGGAGCATCAGGGCGGCGGCAGCGGCGATGGACGGGCCGAAGGGAAATTCTTTTTTTCCGTCCGGGTTCATCCGCTTTCGCAGGGCGGCAAAGGCAAGGCCGAGAATGCAGGAAAGCATAACGGTAAACAGAGTGCCGATAAAGCCGAGGTAAAGGCCGCAGACCGCAAAGAGCTTGATGTCACCGCCGCCGAGGCTATCACGCTGAAGGAGGCGATCCATCAGGAGCGAAACGCCGAGGATGCCGCCGCCGAACAGAAGACCGGCGAGCAGGCTTTTCAGCATCTCCTGCCAGGGCGTCCGCATCAGGAGGGCTCCGATCAGCCAGGCGACTGCCGCGATAATGAGACAGCTGTCCGGGATCAGATAATCGTCCAGATCGGTCAGAGTTAGGACGAAGAGGCAGCAGAGAAAGACCCAGTTGCGCAGGCAGAGCCAGGTGAGGTCAAAACGCAGGAGGCACAGGAGCGTCAGCAGTCCGAAAATCAGTTCGGTCAGCGGGTAGCGGGCCGGGATTTTCCCGCCGCAGCTGCGGCAGCGGCCGCGCTGAAAGAGCCAGCTGAAAATCGGGATCAGTTCCCGCGGGCTCAGAACATGCCCGCATTGGGGACAGTGGCTGCGGCCTTTCATGACGCTTTCGCCGTGGGTGATACGCCAGGCGGCACAATTCAGGAAGGAGCCGAAGACTGCGCCGAGGGCGAAGGCAACACAGCCGAAGTAAACAAGCATTCCCCTGCTTTGCCAGATGGACAAGTTGTTTCCTCCTTACTTGGACCAGCTGTCGCCGGACCAGCCGGCGGAAGCGCACCAGACGGCGCAGTAATCTTCATCGGCGAACCAGAAATTGCTGATTTCTCCCACTTTCAACGACGAGCTGACGACGAGAGAGTCGGATTCGCCGCTTCCTTTGATCGTGTAAAAGGCGACGGTTCCTTCCATGCCGACGGTTGCGTTTGTACCGCGGCGGACACCCGGATCGGTGGTTACAAGAGTCGCCTTCCGGGTTTTGCCGTTCAGGAAGTAAGTCAGGGTCTGGGGGAACTGTTCGCCATTATCCTGGGCTTTCTTCAGGTTCTCGCGCAGCTGGCGGAGAACATAGTCGGCATTCAGGCGGGTGCACTGTTTGCGGTCGGTGCCGTGCATGCCGCAGATCACGGTCCAGCGGGGATTGTCCTCATCCGTCGGGACGATATAGGTCGTCCCGCCACCGGGGCAGAGGTCGCTCCATCCGGGCATGACCGAGGCAACATAGTCGCGCGCTTCAGAGGCCTTGCTTACCTGGCCGATCAGCATGCTCTCATTGGCAAGCTGCCGCCGCGCGGTGTCCAGCGAGGCGATGCAGCCGGCCTCTCCGGCTTCGTACTGATAATGGCGGATCGTCGGGAGCAGAATCACGAACAAAAGCGCCAGCACCGCCAGCACCGCGATGCCGATCAGCCATGCGACGCCGGAGCGGCTATGAAGTTTTGCAGCTGTTCTCAGACGCATCAGAACCCCCAAAAGGGCAGACTACCCCACAATTATTCATGCTATTTTACCACTTTTGGCTTTTGAGTTCAAGAGATTTTCAATTGGCGCCGGGCAATTCCTCTTAGTTTTTTCTTAATTTCAAGGTATAGTAAGAAAAAATCCCCCGCCGGAGGCGGAGGAAGAGAGAGTATGGGGAGAAGGCTGTTACTTTAGGGCGTGTTCGACGACGGTTTTGCCGAGGCCAGTCAGGCGGGAAAGCTGGCGGATGGAAAGGCCGGAATCGTGCGCCGTACGGAGGATCGAATCCCGGCGCGGCTTTTCCATTGCGGAGATTTCCGTGATCGGGCAGTTGGCAATCCGGAGAAGCTGGTTGGCGGCCCTCTCGTCCGAGAGGCGGCCGGGGCCGTGAACCTCGAGATGCTCAAACTCGCAGGGATTGCGCAGGAAGGTCACGAGTTCGCGGCGTTTTTCCTCCTTCATGCCCTCCGGGCTGTACAGGAGTTTCTTGCTCTCGGTGACGCCGCTGCAGCCGAGCCAGGGATAGCTGAACATGGTTTTGCTGAGGCCGGCCTGAACCGGATTCTGGCAGATGAAGCGCATGGTATCGAGAAAATGGGCATTGTCGTTGATGGCCTCGCTCTGGAAACGGTCCTGAAACAGTTTGCCGCTGAGGTGATATTTAGCGTTGAAATAGTGGGCATAGGAGGCACCGATCCGCTTGAAGGCCTGGTTGAGCGGGACCGCATTTTCTCTTATCAGGAGGTGGGCGTGACTGCCCATCAGACAATAGGCATAGAGGAGGAAGCTGTTCCCCTCTCCGGCGCGGCGCAGGCAGTCCAGAAAGCTTGAGCAGTCCTCGTCGTCGGCGAAGATGATCCTGCCCTCCGAGCCGCGGAGGAGGACATGATAGAGGCCGACGGATGATTTTTCACGGGCAGTACGGGGCATGGCGATTCCTCCCTTTTCTCTGTTTACAGGCATTATACAGCAAGGACGAACAGTTGTCAAGACAAAGGGACGGTTCTGAACTCTTTTCTGATTCAAGAGTTGAACCGTCCCTGTTGTCTTTATTTGGCTTTTGAAAGCCCGTTCGGAGATTAGTGCAATTACGCGGCAGAGAAAGTAGTCCCTCGCACGAAAGTTACTGCGCCGCGTTTTTACTCGATAACGAATTGCTCTATCAAGGAGAACGGATTGCCACACCAGTGTGCGCACTGGTTCGCAATGACAGTTGGGGAACAGCAGCGTTAACGGGTTATAGTTGGTCGGGCTTCCCATCGGGGGTAGAGCGAAAGGATGGGAAGATCAGGCGTTGAGGGCGCGGATGATGTCGGGGAGTTTGGCGTCGACTTCGTCGTTTTCGAGCTGGCAGGTGCCGGCGTTGCGGTGGCCGCCGCCGCCGTACTGCAGGCAGAGCTCGCCGATATCGACCTCGGAGCCTTTGTTGACGATGGACTTGCCGATCATGACGGCGGTGTTCTGTTTCCGGAAGCCCCAGGCCACATGGACAGAGATCTGGGTTTCGGGATAGAGGGCGTAGATCATGAAGCGGTTGCCGGCATGGATGATCTCTTCCTCGCGCAGGTCAAGAACGACGACCTTGTCATAGACCTTCGCGATGCGTCTGAGCTGGGCCTCGAAGAGGTCGCTCTGCTCAAAGTAGAGGTCAACGCGCTCTTTAACATCAGGCAGTTCAAGGATCTCGTCGATGCTATGATCCATGCAGTAGCTGATCAGCTCCATCATGAGATCGTAGTTTGAAATCCGGAAGTTGCGGAAACGGCCGAGGCCGGTGCGCGGGTCCATCAGATAATGCAGGAGGACCCAGCCGGTCGGATGCAGAATCTCGTCGAGGGTAAAATCAGCGGAGTCGCCCTTGTCGACGGCCTCCATCAGCTCATCGCTTACGCGGGGGAAGGTCTTCTTTCCGCCGTAATAGTCATAGACGACACGGGCAGCGCTGCGGGCATTGGGATCGATGATCAGCTTGCCGCCGGTCTCGAGCGCCTTCAGACGGTCGACTTCGGATTCATGGTGATCAAAAGCCAGCGCGACGCGCGGATCGTAAGGCAGGTTGGTGGTAATGTCGTTCTGGCTCAGCTCGACCTTGCCGTCCTGCACGTCCTTGGGGTGGACGAACTTGATGTCGTCGATGATACCCAGCTCGCGGAGCATCATCGCACAGGCCAGACCGTCAAAGTCGCTGCGGGTAACGAGTCTCATTTTGCCTTCCATGTTGCTTGTTTCCTCCTGTATGGTCAGTTTATTTCTCTTCTTCATAGGATAAATTATTATAGACGATTTTCCGGTCTATTTCAACAGGAAAATCGTTGAGGAAGGGCGCCTGCGGGCGCGGGGTTGCCTCTGTGACCGCTTCAGCACAGGGGACAGTCCCACAGTGTCAGCTCTCACCGGGGAGCTGACACAGAGGACAGTCCCCGGTGCCTTCGCTGGGGGCGCGGGATTGCGGAGCGATCTGGGGATCGTTTCCTACGGGGGATTTATTTGCGGAGCGATCTGGGGATCGCTCCCTACGGTAAAGGTTTATAGGGTTATCGTTTTACCGGGGCGGAGGAAGCAGAGGATTTTTTCACGGACGGGCAGGGAGAAAATGCGCTCGAGGGCGAGGGCATAGGTATCGAGCTGGATGCGGTAATACTCCGCCCTGCTGCGGAGCTCTTCCTCCGTTTCCACGCGGTCGGTCTTGTAATCGACCACGACGAGGCCGCCGTCCTCTTCAAAGAAGCAGTCGACACTGCCCTGCAGAAGAGCAGACAGAGAACCGTCCCCTGTCCGGAGAAGGGAGAAGCGGAATTCGCGCTCGCAGTGTTCGGCCCGGCGCATTCTCGTTCCCAGCGGGGAAGCGAAAAAGAGGAGGATGCGCTCCGTGTCCACGGTCGCGGCCTCTTCGGGGGTCAGGAACTCCTGCGCGGTCAGGCGGCATAGCTCTTCCCGGATGGCTTCGAGGCTGCCGGTTTTCCGGAAATCGATCTGCTGCAGGACCAGGTGCATGGCCGTGCCGCGCTCGGCGGCAGATAGCTTCTCGTCCAGAGGGCTCCCGGGACGGAAGGCCCGCTGCGGAAAGACAGAGGCGGCTTCGGGGTCGGGTTCCTGCGCGGCCTTGAGCTCGGTCGCGGTGATCTTGGAAGGCTGAAAGACAGCATCGGGCCAGGGATAGGACCAGAGAAGGGTTTCGGAGACAAGGCGATCGAGTGCTTCACACTGCTGCGTCTTTTCATCGTTTTCTGTATTTGCTGAGGCCGGGATGCTTTCCAAATCAGGTCCGACGCGGCGGAGGCGGAGCGCCGAGCCGTCCAGCGCTGCCGGGAGCAGCCAGGGCAGCGGCGCGGAGGCGCTCTGCAGCAAGGGCGCCGGGATCACCGAAAAGCCCTGCAGCCGCGCGGTTTCTTCGAGCAGTTTTTCCGGGTTTTTGACGCAAGCGGTCAGAATCAGACGCTCGCGGGCGCGGGTCATGGCGACATACAGAAGGCGCAGCTCTTCGGAAAGGCTTTCGCGCTTCAGTCTCCTTTCCACGGCATGCCGCGCCGCAGTCGGGTACTCCAGTTTGCGCCGGCTGTCGGTGACCTTCGGGCCGAGGCCCAGCTCGGGATGGATCAGGACGGCACCCGTCAGATCCTGGCGGTTGAAGAGGCGCCCCAGGCCGCAGCAGAACACGACCGGGTACTCCAGGCCCTTGGAGCGGTGGATGGACAGCAGCTGTACCGCGTCGGCATCGATGGCGCAGCCCTGCGGCTCGCGCTCCTTCTCCTGCACGGACTTCAGGAAGCTCACGAAGCGGTGCAGGCCGATCTCCCCGCCCCGGGAAAAGTTCTCGGCGAGGCGGCGCAGATCGTCCAGGCGCCCGAGACGGCGCTCGCCGTCGGGCATGGCGCTGCAGAGCGTATAGAGGTCCAGTTCCTCGATGATCCGCTCGATGAGTTCCTTCGGGCTGCAGTCGGGCGCATCGGAACGCAGCTTCCGGTAGAGCGCAAGAAACTGCCGGCTTTCGGGGTCTTCCGACGCACAGAGCGCGGTATAGAAGTCCGTGTCGGGGGTTTTAGCGCGGATCAGGCTGAGTCGGTCGGCGCTGAAGGAGAAGCAGGGAGAGCGCAGGAGAGAGAGCAGCGGGATGTCCTGATGCGGCTGATCCAGCAGGCAGAGCATCGAATAGACCGCCGTCACCTCGGTACTGCTGTAAAAGTCTCCGCCGAAGCCGGCGGCAACGGGGATGCCCTCGTCGAGCAGCACACGCCGGAACTGCCCGCCGACCGTATTGGCGGCGCGCAGCAGAATCGCAATATCGCCGCAGCGCAGCGGCCGGTCTCCGCCTTCCGCGGGGACGCGGCAGGTTCGCAGGAGACAGCGGATTTCGGCCGCCACCTGCCTGGCTTCGAGCTCGAGGGCTGCGGCTTCGGATTCTCCGCGGTCAATCAGGAGGAGCTCCGGCTTTTCGCCCGGTGTCTCGTCCGGCCGACCGGCAATCAGCTCTTCCGCTCCGCAATAGTCGATATCGCCGAGGCGCTCGGTCATGCAGCGGCGGAAAACCGCGTTGACGGCGTCAATCACCGTCGGGTGCGAGCGGAAGTTCTCCTGCAGATGGATCAGACGTTCGCCGCGGCTGTTTTCCTCCTCGCCGAAGCGGCGGCTTTTTTCGGTAAAGATGCCGGGATCGGCCAGGCGGAAGCGATAGATCGACTGCTTCACGTCGCCGACGAAGAAGAGGTTCTTCCCTTCCCGGCTCACGGCATGGAAAATCCGGTCCTGCACACGGCTGACATCCTGATATTCGTCCACCATGACCTCGCGGTACTTCGCGGCAATCTCGCGGGCGGCGTCCGTCTCGTTCCCCTCGTCATCGAGCAGCACACGCAGGGCCAGATGCTCGAGATCGTTGAAGTCCAGCAGATCCTGACGGTGCTTCATCCGGCTGAATTCGTCCTCCAGCTTCAGCGCCAGACGCAGCAGGGTGGCCATGGCGGGGGCTGTCTGCTGCCAGTCGTCCAGCATGCTCTGCTCGTCCTGACTGAAGACATTCGCCAGCTTCCCCATCGCCTTCTTGCAGTCCTCCCGCCGAGCCTTGAGCTCCTCGCTCAGCGCCGGGTCGGGATTGTTCGCAACCTTGTTGATTCTCGGGAACGGGATCGGGAGGCAGGCAGCTGCCGCATCCCAGCCCTGATCCAGGGCTTCCGACAGTCTCTGCAGCGCGCGCCGGGTCTCGGAAAAGCTGTCCGCATAGGCACGGGAGATCGCCTCCACGGAGGACATGTCGACAAGGGAATCGATCATCCGTGAGAGATGGAAGTCCGTTTCCTCCTGCGCCTGCTGAAGCAGTTCCCTTCCCCAGCGGGTTTCGAGCGCCGAAGCGGGGCGGACTTCGCCCTCCCGGATTAGCGCCTGCGCCCAGAGCTCCGGCCGGGCATGGCTCTGCATCTCGCCGTGCAGCTTCAGCACCAGATCGGCCAGGCGGCGGTCGTCGCGGCCGATGCCGACGCTGTCCGCCAGGAGGAGAAAATCTTCTTCGGCTTCCTCGTAGCTCGCTTCCAGCACCCGCTCAAGCGCCTGCTGACGCATGCGCTCGCTGCGCTCGTCCTCGAGAATGCGAAAGCCCGGCGAAATGCCGGCAAGGTCGGCATAACGGCGCAGGAGATTGGCACAGAAGGAGTGAATCGTGCCGATTTCGGTGCTGCGGCACTTCAGCATCTGCAGGCGCAGATGGGCGTTCTGCGGATCTTCCTGCAGGCGCGCGGCGATGGCGCCGGCGATGCGCGCTTTGAGTTCGCCCGCGGCCGCACGCGTAAAGGTGATGATCAGGAAGCGGTCCAGGTCCTCGGGCGGACGGTCGGAGAGCTTCGGATCGATGTATTCCATCAGGCGTTCGGTCAGGACGCGGGTCTTTCCGCTTCCCGCGCCGGCCGAGACGAGAACGCTGCCGTCCCGGCAGGTAATCGCCTCCCGCTGTGAAGACGTAAAGCTCATGCGCGGCCTCCTTCCTCAGCCTGTCCGTCCTGCGCGGAGGCAGCCTCCGCGCTCCGGATGGCCTCCCAGGCCTGCTGATCGTCCAGGCGGGGCGTCAGGACGCAGCGATCTCCCCCTTCGCCCTCGGAAAAGCCGCAGATACTGAGAAAGTCGCAATGGCTGCAGGCGTTCTCCGTCTCCGAGACCCAGGCCGGAGCGGCCTCGATGCTGCCGCCGTGGATGTCTTCGCCCATGCGGCGCAGGCTGTTGTCCAGAAAGCTGTGCAGCAGATCAAAATCCTTTTTCGAAATTTCAGGGTTCGATCTGGTCGTCTTCACCGGCCGGTAAATCGGTTTCTCGCCTTCGGCGACCTTTTCCCAGGCGAGGAGAACTTCCCCGCTGTCGGTCAGGATACCGCTGCGGCGTTTCCCCTTCTTTCGCTCCTTATCCTCATCGTCGGCTTCCGGCCGTCGGTCAAACTGCAGCAGGTCCTCGTGCGCCGGCAGATACAGCACGCCGGCCGGCTGCGCCTTTCTCCCGAAAAGCTCCCCGGCACGGTCGCAGAGAGCGAAGAGGTAGAGCAGCATCTGCATGTTCTTGCCGTAGATCAGGTCGGAGAGGCAGAACTGCTTTTTCCCGGTCTTATAGTCCACGATACGCAGCCAGAGCTGTCCGTCCCGATCCGTCCAGCCGTCCACGCGGTCGGCAATGCCGGTCAGATTCACGGCGTTTTCCTCATCGCCGAGACGGATGCCAAGCGAAGAGATGTCCAGCTCAAAGCGGAGCGGCACAAAGTCCGAGCGGCGCAGCTCTTCCGCCGTGTCGCGGACGACGCGGCGGGCATCGTCGCAAAGGCGCCGGAACAGATGGGCGAAGCGGGGACTCTTTTCGCGCAGGCCGCCCAGCTGGTCGGCAGCATAGGCATCGATGACATCCCGGGTGATTTCGTCCAGCTCGTCGTCCGACACTTTGCGAAAGCCGCCGCGGGCGGCGACTTCTCGCGCGGTGTTCTCCAGAACGGCATGCATGAAGGTACCGATCTCGGGCGGGCGGAAGCCGGCCGGTTCGTAGGGCTCGGCCTTCAGGCCGTAGCTGCAGAAATAGGCGAAACGGCAGTCGGAAAACTTTTCGAGCCGGGAGGGGCTGATGCGCAGATGACGGCCGTAAAGGGCCTCAACTGCCGTTTTCGAAAGGCTTCCCCGATCGCGGCAGGTTTTCTCCTGCAGGGCCTCCAGACGGCCGGGGTTCTGCTCGCGGAACCAGCGCGCGGCGGCATCCGCTTCCGCGCCGGCATTCGCCTGTCCGGAACGCGCGGCAAGCGCCAGAGCCGGCAAGGGAGCGCGGAGCCTGGCGGCATCCGGGGAGCCCTTCTCTTCCGTCAGGCAGAAGATGCGCTTCGCCTGCTTCCACACGCCGGCAGGCTCGCTGAGACTGCCGTTGAGATCGGTCGCGGGAGCGGAAAGAATCAGCTGCTCGGAGGGCAGGGACAGGGTATGATGGATCATGGCATATTCCCGCCAGAGCTCCGCTTCCCCGCCGCCGATCAGAATGTCATGCTCCGCGAGCAGGTCGCGCTCGTCATCGGTAAAGAGGCCGACGGGAGCATGATCGGCGGGCAGGCGGCCGTCGGAGCAACCCAGCACGAAGAGCCGCCGGATGTTGCGGCGGCGCATGCGGTCGAAATCGCCGGCCGAAACGCGGTCCAGCGCCACGGGGATGACGCCGACGTCATAGCGCGAGAACATCGTCCGCAGCAGCTTCTGGTAGCTGCGGGCGTCCATGGGCATGTCCCCCGGAATCTGCGCCGACTGGCGGACGGCGTCGCAGCAGATGTCCCAGAGCTGGAGATACTGGGCGCGCAGCTCAAGCCTGCCTTCCGTCCCCAGGCGCTCGACGCGCTTTTTCAGCTGTTCCTGCAGGCCGCTCTCCTTCATATAGTCCGCGAGGGCTTCCGCCTGCGCAACGCAGGAATCGGCCTGCAGCGCGCGTTCCCGGAAGCGCAGAAGCGAGCCGGAGATTCTTCTTCGGGCCTTTTCGACCGCGCGCAGCTTCTCGCGCACTTCGTCGGTCCATGGCCGGGAATAGCCGTCCGGATGCTGCTGCCAGGGGTCGGGGTTCATCCAGGCGGGGGCGCGCAGCTGCCAGCGGAACAGATAGTCGCAGAGCAGGTCACAGTCTTCTTCCGAAAGGCCGGAGAGTCCGCAGCGCAGGAAGGCGGTCATGTCCTCGGTATCAAAGCCGCCGAGAACGACGTCATACAGGCAGTCGATCCAGAACGGCAGCGGTTTTTCATTGACGGGTTCGCGCCGGGACAGGAAGAGCGGAATGCCGTAGCGGCGGAAGCAGCTTTCCAGCATGCCGCGGTAGTCCTCAAAGCCGCGGACCGCCACGGCGATATCGCGCCAGCGGCAGCCGTCCAGGCGGACGGCATCCAGAATCGCGGCGGCGGCCAGCTCGCATTCGGCGCGAGGGTTTTCGGGGCGCAGCAGGCAGATCGCCCGATCCCCGGCCTCGGCCGCTTCGGCCGCATAGTCAAACATGGCATCAGCAAAGCGGCGCAGGCTGCCGGCATCCTTTTTGTCCTCCACGGTCAGCACCTCGACCGGGACGCCGAAGTCCTCGGCATCTTCGGTAAGGCGGGTGCGCGCCAGGTGGGAGGGCAGAAGGAATTCCTCCCCGCGCATGTTCTCCGTTCCCGGCAGACAGACCGTGAGAGAAAGGCCGCGCGCGAGCATGGCCTTCAGGACGGCGTGCTCGAGGCCCGTAAAGTCGATAAATCCGTCCACGTAAATGCGGTCAAAGCCGCTCAGACCGAAATCGCGGATCTGGGAGGCCAGAATCTGCAGCGGGTCCTCGGCCGAGGCGCCGGAGCGGGTCACGACGGCTTCCCAGGCATCGCGGATCAGGGCCAGCTCCTTCAGCTTTTCGCCCAGATCCCCTTCCAGTTCGGAGGCCGTTCTGCGAAGCGCGTCGGAATTCGCGGCCGCGGTGTTCAGGTTGTCGAGCTCCTTCAGGAGGACCGCCTGCAGGTCGATGTTCTCGGCCGCGCTCTCGTAGACATGGAGAACAGGGCGGATTTCCTGCAGCGCGACCGCCATGCAAAGCAGTCTGCCCGCCTCATCCATCCGCCGGCGGGCGAGGCCGCCGTGTACGGACATGCTGAAGCGGGCAAGGCCCGAGAAGCTCATGACCTCGGCATAACGGGACAGGCGGTCGCCGCAGACGGCACAAAGCTCGCGCTCGGCTTCGTGGCTGTACTGCTCGGGAACCAGCAGCAGGGATCTGCCGCTGCCCTTTTCGACCGCTTCCCGGATTTCCCTGATGATCAAAGCGGTCTTCCCGCTTCGCACTTTTCCGATGAGGAATCTCATACCTTCTCCTGATTTTGCTTCTCTCAAGCTCCGGATTATATGCTCTTCGTTGCAATGCGCCTGCGGGCGCGGGGACCTCATCCGTCCCAGTGTGCGCACTGGGCCACCTTCCCCAGAGGGGAAGGCTTTACTACAATAAATCGCGGCAGCAGAAGCTGATTAAGGGGCACATGTTTCCAATGCCGCGAAACGGTACAAGCTGATTGGGAGCTTCTTTATTGTCTGGCCAGACACACAGCTGTGCGGGCGGCGACGGCCGCGTTGTTCAGCACGAGCCGGATGTTGCTCTCGAGGCTTTCACCGCCGGTCAGCTCGACCACCTTGGCCAGCAGATAGGGCGTTGTCTCCTTCCCGTGGATGCCTTCCGCCCGGGCCGCGTTCAGCGCCTCGTCAATGGCGGCGTCAATGGTGTCCTTATCCATGGCATATTCGGACGGGATGGGATTCGTGACCAGCATGCCGCCGGGATAGCCGAGGCCGCGCTGGGCGGCGAACATGGCGGCCAGCTCTTCGGGGCTGTCCACACGGTAATCCACGCCGAAGCCGCTGCGGCGGGTATAGAAGGCAGGCAGCTCGTCGGTGCCGAAGCCGATGACCGGCACGCCCTTGGTTTCGAGATACTCCAGCGTCAGACCGAGGTCGAGGATTGACTTGGCCCCGGCACAGACCACCATCACCGGCGTATGCGCCAGTTCTTCGAGATCGGCAGAGATATCCATGGTCGTCTCGGCGCCACGGTGAACGCCGCCGATGCCGCCGGTGGCAAAGATGCGGATGCCGGCCAGATGCGCGATGATCATCGTGGTCGCCACGGTCGTGGCGCCGTCCGCCTTGCGGGCCACCAGCGCGGGCAGATCGCGCCGGCTGGCCTTCGCGACGCCGCGGCCGGTCTTCCCGAGATATTCGATCTCCTCCCGGCTGAGGCCTGCCTTGAGACGGCCGCCGATCACAGCAATCGTAGCGGGCACGGCGCCGTTATTGCGAATGGTCTGTTCGACCAGGAGCGCGGTCTCCACGTTCCTGGGATAGGGCATGCCGTGGGAGATGATCGTGCTCTCCAGCGCCACAACGGGTTTCCCCTCTTCCAAAGCCAGGCGGACTTCCTCCGCAACATCCAGATAGCGATTCATAAGTGTTTCCTTCCTTTTTTGAAAAATACTTTACAGATGCATACAGGAAATGTATAATACCTGCGTTAAAAAAGCCATAAGGGCAAAGGAGTTTTTCGAATATGAGAACCATCGGAACCGTCGTGCGCGGCGTGCGCGCACCCATTATCCGTCAGGGAGACAACATCGCTCAGATCACCGTAGACGCCGTGAAAGCGGCCTGGAAAGAGGCCGGGATTCAGCCCTGCAACCGCGATGTCGTCGCTGTTACCGAATCGGTCGTCGCGAGAGCCCAGGGCAACTACGCCGATATCGGGCAGATTGCCGAGGACGTGCGCCGGAAAACCGGCGGCGGCACCGTCGGCGTCGCCTTCCCCATTCTGAGCCGCAACCGCTTTTCGATCCTGCTGCGCGGCATGGCCGGCGGCTGCAGCAAGATCGTCCTGCTGCTCTCCTATCCCTCGGACGAGGTCGGCAACCATCTGGTGGACTGGGACCTTCTTGACAAGGCCGGTATCGACCCCTACCGCGATGTCCTGACGGTGGCGCAGTTCCGCGAGCACTTCGGACACATTCTGCATCCCTTTACCGGGGTCGACTACATCGACTTCTACACGGATCTGATCCGCGGGGAAGGCTGCGAGGTTGAGGTCCTGCTCGGCAACCGCGTAACGACGCTTCTGGATTACACCGACACCGTCATCACCTGCGACATTCACACCCGCGCGCGCTCGAAGCGCCTCCTGAAGGAAGCCGGCGCGAAGGTCGCGCTCGGTCTGGACGACATTCTGAACGCTCCGGTGAACGGCAGCGGCTATAACGAGGAGTACGGCCTGCTCGGCTCGAACAAGGCCACCGAAGAGACCGTCAAGCTCTTCCCGCGCGACTGCACCGCCGTGGCCGAAGAGATCAGCCGCCTGCTCTCGGAAGCATCGGGCAAGCGCATCGAGGCCATGGTTTACGGCGACGGCGCCTTCAAGGATCCGGTCGGCAAGATCTGGGAGCTGGCAGACCCGGTCGTCTCGCCCGGTTATACCTCGGGCCTGATCGGGACGCCGAACGAGCTGAAGCTCAAGTATCTGGCGGACAATGAGTTTGCCGCCCTTTCCGGCGACGAGCTGCGCGCCGCCATTGAGAAGAAGATCCGTGCCAAGACCGGCGACAGCCTGGTCGGCAACATGGTCTCGGAGGGCACGACGCCCCGCCGTCTGACCGACCTGATCGGCTCGCTCTGCGACCTGACCTCCGGCTCCGGCGACAAGGGCACCCCCATCGTTTACATCCAGGGCTACTTCGACAATTACACCAACGAATAAAGTTCTGCGAACCTGCTGTTCAGCCGCTTCGGTGATCTCTCACCGGAGCGGTTTTCACATGGACACCGCCTGGTACGGGCGGATCGCATCAATCTCAACGGCCATGGTGCCCCGGAGCTCCCGGACATCGATATCGTTCTGCATATCCAGGAAATATCGATCAGAAACGCCGAAAAACTTGCCGAGCCGCAGAGAAGTGTCCGCCGTGATCTTCCTTCTGTCGTGGAGGATGTCCTGAATCCGCGATACGGGAACATGAATAGCATTGGCCAGTTTATAGGCAGAGATTCCCATCGGTTCCATAAACTCTTCCTGCAGAATCTCGCTCATTTTAGGAATGGGAATATAATCCATCATATCATCACTCCTCTCTCATAAACTTCAGTGATAATCTACAATTTCGACATCATAAAAGCTGTTTCCGTCAACCACAAAGCAGATGCGAACCTGATCATTGATTCGAATGCTGTATTGTCCCTCTCGATCGCCGTGGAGTACTTCCAGACGGTTCGCCGGCGGGACACGCAGATCCTCCAGGCATCCTGCATTGTCAATCATGATCAGTTTTCTTAACGCAACCCTTTGAATGGACTGAGGAAGCTTCCTGGAAAAGGTCTGATAGTAGACTTTTTCCGTTTCTTTGTCAGCAAAGCTCTTTATCATATTCGATATTATACCCGTTCTTCGTGTACATGTCAAGAGGATATAGTTCGTAACGTCAGAGGGACGGTCCTTATAATCTGCATCCCGCAGAGATTTGGACCGTCCCTTATGTCTTTGATTGAGGAGCTGGCCTCTGCCGGTCAGCTCTTCTTGTTTGGTTTATGCTTTGTTCTTTTTCTTTCTCAGCGTCAGGACCGCCCCGCCGCAAAGGAGATCAGCATATGCCGAGGAATTCCGCCGGCGAGAGTGCCGGTATATCACTATCCTGAAAATCTTTTCCGTTTCTTGTTATCAGATAATCTGCATGTATTCTGGCGGCTGCCACAGCCTGCAGCGCATCCTCATAATCATCCCATCTGGCTTCTGCCGCTTCCAGAAGATCTGATTCATTTAAATCTGCAAAACGGAAGATCAGCATAAGAATCCTTAGCACCTGCTCAATTGCTTCCGCATTGAGGTCTTTCCTCATGATATAGACAAGATTTGCAAATGTCAGTACGGAAATATAACCTTCCGCCTGATCTGTCTCGCACAATTTCCATATTATTGCAGATTCTTTCACATGAGGCTCGCGGTTCTGAAGTACATCCAAGATGATATTCCCATCAATCAGCAACCGCATATTTCTCTTTCAGCCTCCGCGTTTTCTCTGGTTCAATCTCATTTCCGCTTTTCAGAATCCCTGTCAGCGAATCGGTAAGATAACTGACTGCAGCATCGCGAGGTATGAAACGGCCAACTTCTCGTCCGTTTTTTGTGACGATCACTTCTTCGCCGTTCATGACAATGTTGAGATACTTCCCAAAGTTATTCTTCATTTCCGTGGCCGTGGCACCAATCATACATACCCCTCCTTATATTAGCTGATTTTATTATATACCAAATCAGCTAAAAAGCAAGCATTTTCTCATAAAAGAGCTGACCGTTGCCGGTCAGCTCTTCCTGTTTGGTTTATGCTTTGTTCTTTTTCTTTCTCAGCAGCAGCGCCGCTCCGGCCGTCCCGACCATCAGCCCGCCGATCAGGGCGAACAGGCCTATTCCGGCCCCACCGGTCTCCGGCAGCTCCTGACCTGGAGTATTCGGAACTGTGAATGTCTGAGTTGTGGCATCGTATACGATCGTTGTTCCTTTCTCTGTACTCTCACTTGAGATTGTAACATTTCCACGGTTATCCACATCGAAAAACAGCGGTGAATTATTCGAAGTAATCAGATAACCCGCCGGTGAAGCAATCTCTGTAAGCTTATAGGAACCTGCGTCAAGCCCTTTCAGTTTTACTCCATCTTTTGGAACCGTAAAGGTGTGTTCAGTGCTGTCAAACACGTTATTCGGCTCGAATATGAGGTTTGTCATGGTCTCATAACTGCCGCTCTGCGTATTCTTCTTAGCAATGGAGAATACCGCTCCACTTAGTTCTATATTTGTGTCTTTCTCAACTTTGACAATGTTGATATCGATAGTTGCCGGCGGTGAGTTGGTAATCGTGAATGTGTTAGTGCCTGTCTTTCCGAGAACAAACATTGTCGAGCCGGCAGTCTGTCCCAGCGAATCGGAGAATGAGTACTGCGGATTAAACTGTTCGACATCACTGGTACTCCAATGTTCGCCAGATGCATCCTTATAGCCGCATTCCTGAACGCTGAAGTAATAGACGCGGTCCTGACCTCCATCATAGAACGGATTCACTGTCAGCACATGATTGATCGTCACTGAGCCGCCATTTGCAGGAATGACAAGATACTTCTCGCCATTCACTGTGCGGATCTGACTCGCTGAAACATAGCCGTCAACGATCTGTCCCAAAGCATGCTCTTCTGAAATCTGCAGCTTGTTTGTAAAGTCTTCCGGATCCCCTGCTACGCCTTCTCTACCTGTGCGACGAAGAACCTTGACGTAAACTTCCTGCACATCACTCGGTTTGGTACCGTTCCAAGTCTTTGTAATCGTAAGGTCGGTGGTCTGCAGGTTAACCAGGCGGTCCTGATCCTGAGCAACAATCTTTGGGAACATCTCTACCTGAGTTCCGTTGCCATCCCAGGCTGCGGGCAGAATGTTCGACCACTCAAAGCCATAGAACGGATGTGTCGGTTCAAGCGGGTTTTTCTGGAGATCTTGATATGCATTGAGTTCTTCCAGAAAATACTGATAACGAACACGCTGTCCATCGTGGATACCGTAGGCAGGCAGTCCCTGATTCTGGTTACTGTCATCAATGGTCCAGTGCCAATCGCCCGCATAACGGATCTGGAACGGATTATCTCCGTTTTCGTCTCCATTCTTGAAAACCGCAGTGCCCTCATGGTTATAACCAATCAGTATATTCTTCCCATACTGAGTCCAATCCACAAGCACACGGCTGTCACTACTAGGTATATCAGAAGGAGCATTGTATTCGAGAGTCCGTCGCATAATCCGAATCTCTATCACCAGATCATGCTTTGCGGTACTATCGGAGGTCAGAGTCAGCAGGTCAAAACCATTATCGGTCGCGTTTCTTGCATACACCAAAAACTTCTTCTTGAGGTCCATCTGCATATACTTGAGAGTTTTATTACGAATCTGGATTTCACCCGAGTTACCAACGGCAGCGTAATACGGCTGAGTAGGCAGAACTCTGGCTTCTGTCACAATGCCATTACTCCCAGTAGTATTCTCCGCCTCTTGCTTCCATGGTCCTTCGCCAGCTTTATCCTTGCTTCTGTAGCCGTCCAACGTAATAACAATATTAGAACCGATCGTATCATAATCCGGGTCAGTCTTGATCACATTACTGTAATTTCCGGGACTTTGCGCGACCTTCGGGGTTTCCACAGCGAAGAATACAGCATCGTGACTATCGTCGTATTTCTCAGGAAGCTGCACCGGGCATACCCAAGTCCAGTCGTTATCCTTGTTCAACGGGATATCCACGAAGGTATTGTCGTTGGGACCGCCGGGACGGTATACATACATGTTATTGGTGCTCGTCTCGCCTTCGCGCATCCAATAAAGAGTAAAGTAAACTTCTGGGTAAGAAGGAAGATCCGTGCCCAGCAGATCCAGCCATTCTTTCGTAACCTTGAAAGTCGTGCGATGCTTGTTGGTGGCTTTAATTATGGCTTCATTGGTGATGCGGTGGCTCACATCACCCAGCGGGTCGTTTGTACCATCCTGTACATAGGTCGAATAGCAACCGGCAGGATTGGATTCAATTTCTTCAAAGTAATAGGAGTAAATGCGCTCTGTTCCTGAATTGTCGGTCGCCTTTGAGGGCAGGTTGCTGATGGTTTCCTGCCAATTGTTATTGTTGCTCACCGTAATATCCCGATGGAACGCTGTATCAGGTATCCATTCGCCATTTGTTGTAAAGTCAATAATGCCACAATCACGTACGCAGTTCAACCCTTCAACGACAAAATCAACATCAGCCAACACTTCATAGGTTCCGAAGACTACCGTTTTTGGTGTTGCCAGTCTCTCATCGTTTTGCTTCGAAAACTTTTTTTCGTCTCCACCATTTCCTGTCTTGAAAATCACGGTGCCTTTTCCCGTGTCCTCTGTTTCAAAGGTCGCAGTGAAATGTATATTCGTCCCTTTCTTAACGATCAAACTATCTGTGACGGTATAACTACCGGTATTATAGTTGCCAACTCTAACCGTATAGTCTACTGACGAATCATAATTATCTGTGTATTCCCTGTAGCCTTCTTGGTAATAGCGCTTCAGGCTGAAAGTGGCGCTTGCGTCATTGGGGAGACTGCCATTGGGAAACTCCGCGCTATCCCAATTCTTTTTCAGGGTGACATCGATGTTTTCTCCAGAAGGAGTGAAGTTTTCAACCTTGTTTTGCAGGGTGATGGTGTAGATCTGGGTATCAGTCGGCTGGCTTTCTCCTGACTGCGTTTCGATCGGTTCTCCAGCGGCATGAGTGACCTGAGGCACGTAGCGATGGTCTCCAACGGTCAGGCCATTGCGCTCATCCCATTTTGCGATAACAGTTTCTCCCTGCTTTACCTCATATGCGACTTCCTTCACGGAATACAGCACCTTGTAAATACTGTTAGCCCCATACTCGTGGAATTGAGGCAGGTTTTTGAATTTGACGGCATCCTCAGTTGCACCCTTTGTCACCGTCAATTTCTTTTCAGGCGATACCGGCGTCCAATCCTTGATATAATTTGTCACAGCGGTGCTGCCAGGCACAAGTTCCTCTTTTTGTGTCAGGATAAAGGTCGCCGTCCAAGTATAGTCATTATTGGCGTCGTCATAATCATTATTCGCCCAGGTCTTCTCGACCGGAACGTCCACGACCTGTGTGAGCCGGTTGGGGACGGCTGTGGTTATCGTGCCGCTTCCAGCTAAATCTTTATCAAATGTCAGCGCGCCCTCTGGGAACACATTCACAATTGCCTGGGATGTTATGAATCCAGGTTCATCCGTTTTAAGGCCCGTACTGATCGTAAATGCAACCGGTTCTGGAAGCGGATTATATCTATCAGGTGCTTTGGTTTCGACAAGGATATAATTGCCGTCATCAAGGCCATTCCAAGCGAACTGTGTCGCATCATCTGCACTTGCCGAAATTGCATTGACGAGACGGTAATTACCACGCATGCCGGAATTACTCGCAATGATTCTTGAAGTATCAACCGTGACGCCATCCTTTAACCCCTGGAGGTTGATAGTATCACTGTCACCGTCGGTCTTATACTTCTTGAACAACTGGAATTCCGCACCGGACAGAGGATTTGTTCCGTCCGTTTTGTTTACGATAAGTTTATAGGTATAAACAACGTTGGTATCTTCATTCGACGTCGCGGTAGACGGTCCATTCGAGTACGTCAAAACTGCCGTGTTCGTGTTGCCAACAGCAGGGCCGATATTGGCGTCTGCCTGAAGCACTGCCTTATAACGGAACTGCAGATAGCGAATGTCATCATTGGTGATGGGCGTCGCATCCGCAAGTGAAGGAACCTTGTACGGATAGTCGTCCCCATGGGTATCGGCGCCTTCCCAGTTTGTGACCAGTTTTCCTGTAACAATTTTCTTCAGGTCATTGCTATCGGTCGGAGAAACGCTTATGATCTGCTTTCCTTCCGCATATGTTCCCTCAGTCACCGAGAACCAATCGCTCACGTCATACCATGCTCCGGTGTCGCTGTCACTGTCGCTCTTGACGTAAGCGTACATTTTTCCACTACCTCCGACATATTGCAGATGATTCATCTCGTCGGAGATGATATACGTATAGGATTCCAATGAGCGATAATAGCCGCTGGGCAAATTTGTTGTAATCCGATAGGGCACCTCATCGCCGATGTCATAGTCCGCGCTCTTGTTCCACGGGCTTTCACTTCTGAATGTCTCAGCAGGTACTTCAACAGAGTCATTCAGATTGCTTACCTGTTTCTCCAGAACCGGATTATTGGGCTCAACAATGTTAGTGTAATCAACGGCAACGGAAGTCGAACCTGTTCCTGTGCCACCGGAGATCGTAAATGTCGCCGATTTATCAGTCGTATTAACACTGTTTCCTTCAGCGGGCGTGACCACGATGTTTTTCAGATACATGTCGGAATTCGCAGGCAAGGTTTTCGAAAGGCTCCACCTCTCCTCAGTTAAGGTGTATTCACCGGGAGCCAGGTTATAAAACCTTACACCGTTAACAGAATCAAAGATTACTTCCGTACCCTCTGCGTTGATTTCAGTTCCACCGATCGTGGCCCCGGTCATCTCACCGTCCTTCACAGCAATAACGACAGTACGAGAATTCTCACTCGGCGCAGGCCCGGTTAACTTGAATGTATAAGACCCGTCCGTAAATGTGATATCGCCATTTACTGGATTGTTCGCGCTCGCTTCCGTGATCTTTTTCAGAGAAAGCGAGACAATCTTGTTCACAAAGGAGGCATCATAGCCTTCTTCGGTAAACTCAGGATCATAAGATTTCGTGTAGGACAGGGCACCATTGCTGCCCGCCGTTACCGTAACAATAACTTTCTGCTGATGGGTATCATAAACAATGTTGGTATTGCCTGAGACCACTTCGGAAATGAGAAAATAGTATGTCCCGGGTTTCGTAATCTTTAGATCTTCAAATTCAACATCAGCATAGTTGTTTCCTGCGGCAGGGGCAGAATTAGATACTACCTGATTTACCCCATTTGCCTTTACGCTGTCAAATGAGGCATTCTGATATTCAACCAGGCTGAACTGGAATTGATTCTCCGTCAGCTGCTGCTGTTCGAAAGTCTTTTTTGCTTTGAACGGAACCGAAGTATAGGTAGTACCGTTGACAAATGTTGCCTTAGCAGAGGCGCTATCCCCCCATTCATCACCATTAGCAACTGTTACTGTTATCGTTCGCTCTGTCAGATTCGCATCATCTTTCCCGCCAGAGATACTGAGCAACGATACCCCTTCAAGAGGCTCTGTCGCTCTTATGCCGCATTCAGGATCGTCATACACACATTTATATGCACCCAATTCCCGAATCACATAGTCGCCGGCTGCAAGATCATCAATCAGTACCCAACGGTCTTCTTCTCCTGGCTCAAAACTACTCCAACCATCCTTACCGAAGAGATCAATAGCATCATCTACGATATCGTAGTTGTCCATTTGTCCGTTCTTAATAACGATTCGGACATACTTCGTAATGGGACTGTCAGAGCCTGCCGGCCCGGTGACGGAAAAATCGTATGCGCCATCAACAAGATCTTTATTATCTTCTGTTGGCGTTTGACCCGCAACCTCAACAAGCTTTCGCAGCTTCAAAGCTCCTACTTGTTTATAAACATTATAAACGTAGAATTGCAGGAATTTGTTGTTTTGGTCAATTTGTTTATCATCCTTATAAGCACCCAACACTTCAGGAACGCCTGAATATCCATTAGCTACATGGCGCTGATTGTTATACCCGTTATCTCTCCAAACGTACTCTGTCTCAACTCTAGTGTTGACATAGCTCCAGTCTTTTCCCTCTTTGTCCATAATAACTCTGTTTGCTCCCGAAGTTTCCATCGGGCTGCTGTCTTCCGTGATATAGTACATTCCCGGATCGATATAGTCATAGGTAACACCGTAACCTGACTCGCCAACAGCGATTGTTTTATTATCTACAAGATCATAACCTGAATAAAGTGAAATCAGCGAATCGGAAGAAACAGCGTTAGCCCGAGTTACGGCAAGGTTATGGACGCTATTCAGATCACCCTCAATGTTTCCGCTTTTACCATAGATAGCAAAGGAATTTGTAACAGTACTGGCCGGATGAATAACATTTCCATCTTCATCTTCAAGTATTTTTATGATTTCTACTGCAACACTATTGTCTACCCGCGCTTCTTTGGCTCCAATGACAAAGTCCATACCACTGTCAGCCCAGTGATATTCCGTCTGACCGTCAATAATCTCTCCCCTTATCCAACAATCATAATTATGCCCAGCATTATCTCCGCCAAAATAATCAGTTTCAAAATAGTGTGGGTAAGGCAGAATCGGAGGACACTCGTTAGCCGAATCCCAATAGCTAAAGTTAACTGAAAAACTCATCGGAACCGTAATTGACAAAGGATTTTCATCTTCATCACAAAGCTGATGCCCGTTATACTTCCAATCAAAAGTGATATCCTTTGTTGTTGTAACCTGATAATATACTTGATTATTCAAGCGGGCTGTTCGCCAATCAGGATTTTTGTTGGGATCATCCCTCCCAGTATATGGATCAAGTGTCGTTACTTTAAACGAACCCTCCATGCGAACCTGTACAGCACTTGTTGAAGTATGCTCATTTGCAGAATAACCGGTAATATAGAAGGCATCATCAAGCAGGTTGCCATTCTTATCTCTCGCAGTAATCGTGGCATCCATCATGTCTTTTTTTGTGATACGAACTTCCTGCTTTAGATCAAGGGTTACATTCGTACCATCGCTGGTATCAAGAGTCTCCCAAGTACCATTGTTATCGTAATAATACACTCCATAGGCGAGAGGGATTTCCAGTTCAGCATCCCCAATAATTCCAATATCGATGTGCGAAACAGTTTCATTTCGCGATCCGACAGTCCGTGGGTTCTCAAGCTTCGCGAGATATACCGTTGCCGCATGCTCGGAATCTTGATTACCGGTTATATGGAGATTCTCGAAATCCGCGCCGATATAATGCCCATTGCATACGTTTTGCGTGCCATTCCACGTAGTACTATATATCGTATTGTTTTCATATTTCAGAGCATTATACCACTTCGAGTCGTTATGGTTCCAATTATCATTATCAGAATTTTCTTCATCAATACCATTTTCTTTTTGGGGTGAAATATAACGATAATAATAGCTCTTCGGCAATTGATTCCAGTCAAAATTCCTTGCATCCGCCGCAGCACGGAGGTTAAACGGTTCCCAATCACTGTGTGCGACTCCATTATTATTTAAAACATGTTTACCATCCTCAACGGCATCTTCAAGGCCATCATGGACGCTGGTATATGTCCACAGGAGCGGGTTTTCAAGAAGAACTCCCGCAGTATTATTCTCAACAGAATAACTCACCTCAAGGAGGCTGCCATCGTGCTGAACCGCATAATACTTGTCATTGGCCGGATTCTTGATGATCACCGCATAGGTTTCGGTTTCACGCTGGACTGACGCTGGGGTGAAGAGATTGATATTAAACAGATCATCTCCAGAATTACGACTTTGCCAACCGGCGAATCCGGTTCCGCTGCCGCCAAACTCATTCAGATAGTATTTCTTTCCATTACTCTCGGTTTCGAAATAATACTTATTGCTGTTCCCGTCCTTTTGAACCGTAAACGCCTGAGGATCATCGCTGAGAACTGCCCACGCCTGAGAATCACCACTATTATCGCTTACGAGATTCATGTATTTCTTTGCGCCATCTACATACGTATAAATATTGTATACACCCCAGCCGGAATATGCTGCCCCTGCAGTTTCGAATACCCATGTAGCAACGTCAGCCTGGTTATTTGACTTATTATACTGTCTGCCTATTACATCAGCAGTCACATAATATCCATTATCTCTACTGAGCGTAAAGGTGCGGCCATCAAGATTCGTCAAGTCTGTCGGATTGCCAGAGTTGGCAAGAACAGCGTAGATCGAGAAGGAATCGGTTTCGAAGCTGATATCTGTCGATGTCTGCTTTTCCGTATTCAGCACAACCGGGCCGTCCTCGTCAAAGTGAACAACCTTCAGTTCCGAATTGGGCGCATCTTCCAGTTCGATCCTCACGGAGACAGCAGCCTTCGGCTCGACCTTCTGATCGTCAACCCAAATCTCGATATCGAAGAAACGGGCATACTCGGCCCCTGTCAGCTCTTCGGAAGACTCTTCACCGCTGACAGCTTTCGTGGCTTCGGCATAATACTGCGCAAATTCTTCCTCTTCAGGCAGGATCTCTCTGACCTTCAGTTCCGAACCCTCGGGGAGTCCGGCGTCGGAGCCATAGTTCATCGTAACCTTGTAGGTCACGCCGTCAAAGGTCGTGTACTGAGTCTCCATGGTATAGCTCAAGACAAAATTCGCGAATTCGTTCGTCGTGAAACTGAAGCTCTGGAGATTCTGGAGTCCAGATTCGTTCTGATCACCGTTTAACTCAAGTGTTTCCGTCAGATCCGTTGTATTGCCATCCTGAACCTGATAAATATGGAAATCTTTTCCTTCGAGGTTCATATCCTCGTCAATCTTGACTTCTACTTTAAAGCCGTCCTGATAATCCCCTGCTTCAACGTTTTCCAGACCAATGTTGAAGACCTGATAGGCTGTTTTCTCGTTCGTCGCTTCATCAATAATGAACAGCGGTTTTGCTGCTGAAGTCTCTTTCACCGCAGCAATGGAAGCCTCACTCTCCTGCTTGGGCAGAGCTTCAACATAGGCTGAAGCATCATCAGGCAGATAGAAATCGTTCACCGTGGAGATGACGGCGGTTTCGTCTTCCGTGCTGATCTCAGTGATGCCGTGTGCTTCAAAGCTGACGGCGAAGACCGCGCCGTCCTTCATGGAGATCGTCAGGAATTCCTGCCGCTCGGAATCCTTGACCGGGCATATCATCCAGTCGCCTTCCGCAGCAGTAAGCTTCAGCACCTCGGGATTCGAAACGGTGACGTCTTTGATCTTGCCCATGAATTCTGAGATTTCTGTCTGATCAACAATGTTCAGGCCGGTGAGAATCGCAGAGAGTGCGGTGTCCTGTGCGCCGGGAACGGAGAAGGTGTAAACCTTCCCGTTTACTTTATATTCAAAGTCCGCGGTATAAACAAGGATATACTTTGAGAAGCTGTCCGCGTCAAAGGCGGCGCCTTTGTCGGGCTGCTTGATGCTTTCATCGGTCTTTACCGCGCTAACGGTGCCGTCGTTATCCATATGGACAACCTCGACGTTATCAGCATCGGCCGTCTCAGTAAAGGGACGCATGGTCACACGAATCGGAATGTGAGGCTCAATCTCGTTGCCCTCTGCATCATAGAAGGTAATGTCGACCGCCTGGACTTCCACAACGTGCCCGGTTGTAACAGCCGGGGCGACCTGCTCTGCAAGGCTGTCGTCCTGGATGGCCGTGATCTGAACCGTCGTGCCCTCCGGGAAGGCGCCTTCATCCGCGTCGATCGTGACGCGCATGCCGGCGACACGCTCGGAGTAATGGAACTCCGGCATGCTGACGCCCGTCTCCGCCTCAGCGGGGACGCTGCTTTCCGCACCGGCACCATCGGCATTAGATACCGCAGTCTCTCCCGAATCTGCAGCAGATGCCGCTGTTTCGTCGATATTAATAATAGTATTTCCGGCTGTGATTTCGTCGGAAGGTTCAGCATCCTCGTCAGCTGCCGGAGCATCCGGGTTCTTGGGCAGGATGCCGTAGCCCTGGATGTGGCCGTCATCGCGGTCGTAATCGAAGAACTCGACCGAAGCGGTGTGGTTGCCTTCAATGGTGGTAATGCTGTTCGGATTGACCGCCCAAACGATGCCGACATGGTCGGACAGTTTGTCTCCTTCCCAATCGAAGAAGATCAGGTCGCCGGGCTTCGGCGTGTAATCGGAAGCGTCGGCGTACATGCCGCGCTCGGAAAGACTCTTGATCCAGGTCGTGGTCGCGCAGTCATAGGGAATGGCCGTCTCGGGAATGTCGGCATAATTCAGGCAGAAGGAAATGAACATGGCGCACCAGTCGCCGTACGGGATGCCGTACCAGTCACCATAGCGCGTGTAACCTTTTATGGTATATCCTTCGCCCTCTTCATCCGGAACAACATCGAAGTTGCGCTGGCTCTCGGTGTAGCCAAGCTGAGTCTCGGCAATTTTCAGAAGATCCTTGTCCCAATCACCAGACAGAGTGACGCTGCTGAATCTGCTCTCCCAATCGGCAGCAGATTCGACATCGGCGGTCATATCACTCTCGGGAAGCTCGCTCATGGTCTTGGCTCGGATCTCTTCCGGAGACATATCGACCACTTTGAAGCAGTCAGCGGTATGAACGTGCTCGGTCGTTACTTCTTCTTTGTCGCAGATCAGAACCTTCTGGATTTCATAGCAGGCATCGGTATGGGTGTGGGCGCCTTCGCCCTCTTCCTTGCCGCAGGACAGAACGCGGCGGGTTTCAAAGCATTCATCGGTATGGGTATGACCTTCGCCTTCGGGGCGCGTGCAGATCAGATTGCCTTCTTCATCATAGCAGCTTTCATCGTGGTAGTGGCCCTCGCTCTCCTCGAGGCCGCAGACGTTCACCGTTTCTTCGGTATAGCAGGACTCGTCGTGGACGTGGCCTTCGCCCTCCTCCTGACCGCAGACCAGAACCTTTTCTTCCCTGTAGCACTCATCGGTGTGGGTGTGGAGCTCACGCTCGGGCAGCGTGCAGATCAGGACGCCGTTCTCATAGCAGTCATCATTGTGCTTATGGGCAACGGGCTCGGCGCCTTCCTGGGCATAGGGGCACTGGAATTCCCGCTTTGTATACGTCTTGGCCTGGACACTCTTCTTCAGGGTGCCAAAGGTCAAAGCCGTCACAAAGACAGCAAGAATCAGGAACACTGCAACCCAGATCACGTGCTCCTTGTGCTCCCTTATCATTCTGTTCAGAGTAGACTCATTCATAATCAAATCCTGCCCTTTCCCGAAGATTTGGTAAGAAGAATCGGTTTGAAAACCGGAAAGAAATCGAATTGTAGAAAAATCATATTATTTTAGCATGAACAGCCTGATTTTTCAACTATTTGCGGGGATAAAACTGTTAAATTTCATCAAATAATACCTAAAAAACGGCATAGTTCGCTCAGGATAAATCAACTATAACATATGCACCGTCAATAAAAGCATCAATAATCGGAAAATTTTGCGAAAATTGTGATGCTTTTTTTCGAGATCGTAAGAAAAAGGGTTTGTTTTGAAATTATAAGTCACCGGGACGGAGTTGCTGGAAAGATGGTCAAAGGGCTTGACATGAGTTTGGAACGCAAGGAGGCGAAAATGCGAAAAAGGGACGGTGTTCGGCAGCCGATTCTTGTGATGGCTGCCATTACCGTCCCTGGTGTCTTTTTGCTTGATTTTTGCGTTTTAAGCTACGTCCCTTTGCTTGTTAAAGTTCAGAGTTTAAAGTTTAAAGTTCAAATGCCGCTACGGCGGGGAGCTCATCTGCGCCTCTGGGCGCGGGGATTGCGGAGCGATCTGGGGATCGCTCCCTACGGAAGAGGGAGAAGAGAAGGAAACGACGCCTGCGGGCGCGGGGACCTCATCCGACCTCGCTATGCTCGGCCACCTTCCCCAAGGGGGAAGGCTTATTGGATTACGTAGTCGGGTTGAAGGGTGCGGATTTGGTCGTAATAGAGGACTCTGGCGCTTTCCCTGTAGGGCGTAACATACACCTGGACGATATAGCCGACAACAGGGATCGCGGTCAGGAGCAGCCAGAGGATAAAGGAGAGGTCCAGCGTAAACAACTGGCTCTTATAACCGTTGGTCAGGCGTTTGGATTCTTTCAGACAGTCCATGGCACTCATTTCGGGATGATCGATCATGATATAGACCGCAAAGCTGTAGCGATAAGCGGCGATGATTCCGGGAATGATGAAGAGCAGGGACCAGAGAAAGATAAAGAGCGTCTGAAGGATAATCAGAAACAGCACCCGCGGGAACATGCCGAAGCCGTCCAGAAGATTGCCGAGGGCTGGCTCCGTCCGGCGGACCGAATTCATGACGAAGAGAGAGAAGCCGACGCTGACGATGCTGATCGCAAGGTGGAGCAGCGTGTCGATCAGGCTGGCACCGGCGCTGGGCGTCGTTTGGGTCATGAGACTCATAGCGGCTTCCGAGTTGCCGTTGGAGGCATATTGAAGCATCTCGTTCATGGTGGCGGTATCAACTCCGGTCAGGCGAAGGGAAAGGAAGCCGATCAGAGCAGAAAGCAGGATATAGATGATGGCAGCGGTCAGCATACTCGGCTGAGACTCGCGAATCAGCTGCTTTGCGCGGAGTTTGGCAGCGGTTCTGTCGATGGTCATGGAAAATACACTCCTGTTGTTTGATGTGGGATATTATTATGATTATACCGCAGAGGGAGAAAAAGAAAAAGAAGGAATTGTAAAAATTCCGGGTTGCAAAGGAGCTTGATTTTGAGATAAAATAAAGTCCAAAGTTTAAAGTGCAAATGCCGCTGCGGCGGGGACGCTTCAGCACAGGGGACAGTCCCACAGTGTCGGTTCTCACGGGGGAACCGACACAGAGGACAGTCCCCGGTGCCTCCGCTACGGGGAAGCCGCTAATGGGCGCGGGAGAGCATGGGTTGAATGGAGGAAAGTTGAGTGGATCGGTATTATTTGAATCGGCAGATTGAGGAGCATCCGGATGCCAAGCTGAAGGATCTGGTTGTGCAGATGCTTTATGATGAAATTATCAGCCTGAAGATTCCGCCCGGAACCAGGCTGAACGTCAACCAGCTTGCCGCTACGCTGGGCATATCGCGCACGCCGGTCGCCGAGGCGGTGAGCAGTCTTGAAGAAATGGGATTTGTGGTCAATCCGTCGGACCAGCAGGGCAGCTTCGTGCTGGAGCTGAGCCTGCCGGATATGATCAGCCTTTACCAGGTTCGGGATGCCATCGAAAGCGAGGCCGCGTTTCTGTGCGCGCATAATGCGGAAGACGAGACCATCCGGGAGCTGACCCGGCTGGCCGATGCATTCCGCGACAGCGTGATCATGCACGACATCCGCGGGATGAAGGACACGGACATGCCCTTCCACCGGATGATCATCGATTCGTGCGGGAATCCCTATCTGAAGAAGACCTATGATCAGCTGGTTCCCTATCTGACGCGGTATCAGGCGTCGATGCTGGAGTTTATCGCAAGGGTCAGCAATGACAACAACCCGTGGCTGGCGAGCGTGCGGTACAACCACACGGCCGTGGTATCGGCGATCCGGATGCGGCTGCCGGAGATGGCCAGGCAGGCCATGGCGCAGCACATTGCGGCGAGTCTGAACTTTACGAGCCTGTCGGGGGATCAGAGAGATCCGTTTTCGTCGTTGAAGTAGTTTCGCGGAGCGATCTGGGGATCGCTCCCTACGGGTATTGCTACAAACGTGCCACCGGCACGTTTGCTTAACGCGTCGCGCCCCATAGGGGAAGGCAAGTTAAATCCCGCTTCCGGGAAAGGAGGCGGGATGTTTTTATTCAGTCGATGCGTTCGGAGCCCCAGAAGAAGAGGGCGACGGTGCCCGGGCCGGTGTGGGAGCCGATGGTCGTGCCGATGTTGTTGATGAGCACCTTGCTGTTCAGGTTCGGGAAGTTTTCTTCCACCAGGTCGGCAACGGCACGCGCGTCGTCATAGCAGGCGGACATGGAGATGTAGCACTTGCCGTTATAATTCCGGCCGCCCCGGGCGTTCAGTTCCATCATCCGCTCGATTTCGCGGATGACTTTCTTTTTTGTCCGGACCTTGAAGCGCGGAACCAGATGGCCGAGGTTGTCCATGTTCATGAGGGGGCAGATTTCCAGAAGGCCGCCGAAGACGGCCGCCGTCTTTGAAATGCGCCCGCCGCGGACGAAGAAGGTCAAGTCGGTGGAGAAGAACCAGTGATGCAGCTTCAGACGGTTGTCTTCGATCCACTTTGCCAGTTCGTCCACGGACATGCCCTCATCCCGCTTCGCGGCGGCGGTGTCCATGAGCAAACCGTAGCCGGAGGAAGCGCCGAGGGAATCGATGATATAGATCCGGCGGGCGGGATAACGCTCGCGCAGAATCTCGGCGGCGTTGCGCGCGGCATTGATCGAGCCGGAGATGCCGGAGGAAAGGCTGACGTGGATGATATCCTTCCCCTGCTCGAGGAAGGAGGTAAAATAGTCAACATACTCCCCTACGCTGACCTGGGCGGTCTTGGTGTCCGCGCCGTTTTTCATACGCTCGTAAAACTCGTCAAAGGGCATACTCTGACCAAGATCGTCCGGGTAGTCTTCCCCGTCGATCTGATAATGGAAGCAGATATAGTGAATATCCCGAAAATCAAAATGCTCCTTACTGAGGTCAGCGGTTGAGCAGCAGCTGAGAACATAGCTCATGGTTTGTATGTCCTTTCGTCTTATTCCTCAATGAAAAGAATACCGAGCGTCTTCGGGCCGCAGTGGGTGGAAACCGTGCAGCCGGCCAGGGTATGGTGAATCTCCTTGACGGGAATGGTCTCGCGCACAATGGCGTAGATTTCTTCCAGAACGGCATCGTCCACTTCCCCGGATTCGGTAATGAAGACATGGCCGGGGCGGACCTGGCGCCCTTCCAGGCGCTCCTTCACATACTGCTTATAGACATGATTGATGCTGCCGCGATATTTTTTATAGACGCCGAGTTTGCCGTCCTTCATCTCGAGGCCGGGTTTCAGGGAGAGCAGGTTGGCGCCCAGGGCGGCAACCGCCGAGCAGCGGCCGCCTTTCCACATAAACTGAAGCGTGTCCAGAACAAAGCTGGTCTGCACCTTGCCGGTCAGGCTGCGCAGGTGCCCGGCGATCTCGGCGGCGTCCATGCCGCGGTCACGGCACTCGGCGCCTTCGATGGCGAGCAGGCCGACACCGGTCGAGAGCATGCGGGAGTCCACCACGTGGACATTCCCGAGGTCTTCGGCGGCCAGGCAGGCGGCGTTATAGGTGTTGGAGAGTTCGGAACTGATATCGAGATGGACGACTTCGCATCCCTGTTCGGTAAACTGAGAAAAGAAATCGAGAAATTCCTGCACGCCGGGGGCCGAGGTTTTCGGCAGGGTCCCGTCCTGACGGTAGCGGGCGTACATATCGAGCGGGGTAAAGCCCTGTCCGTCGAGAAAGCTTTCATCGCCGAGGGTAATGGTCAGCGGAATGGTATGAATGTCGTAACGGTCCAGAAGTTCCTTCGAAAGATCGCAGGTACTGTCAGATGTAATGACAACAGTCTTTGCCAAGATTGTCTCCTCCTCCGGGCTGTTGTGGGTGTCAAACAGCTGAATTATAGCATGTTTGAAGGTTTCTGTCCACTTGCAAATGATAATAATATGTCAAAAACAAGGCTTGCTTTTTTGTAGGAATTCGCCGATAATAAGGGGCAGCAGGAACGATCAGGAAAGGAGCACGGGAAGAATGCTGCAGCCGAATGACGTGATGAAAGCCGCCGACGAGAACTGGGAGGAATTCAAAAAGCAGGCCACACAGGACCCGCTGTATTACAAGGGTCCCGGAGACCTGCTGGACAGCCCGGAGGGGCGCGCAAAGTTCTGCCGGCTGAATGAGACCGGCGTGTTCCGCAAGGCGGACCCGGATTATCCCGGGTATAAGATCTGGGTCTTCAATCTGCAGGGCAAGGGCATGACGATCAAAAAGCGGAGCAGAGTCGACCCGGCGCTGATGGAAGACATCGATTATGACGAGAACGGGATCGAAACCGGGAAGAGTTACGAACCGGCATAAACTTCAACGCCACCGGCGGAGCCGGTGGCGTTGGTGTTTTACTTGATGTTGCCGAAGAGGCCGCGGATGATGGAACTGGAACCGTTGCGCATCACGGAGCTCAGGGCGTTGGTCGCGGCGCGCTTGGCTATCGTCTTGGCGCTGGTCTTCTTTCCGCCGAGCACCGTGTTGACGATGTTGGTGCTCACGGCGCGCATCACGGTGGAGCTGGCGGCGGTGGCGGCACTCTGCGCCGCTTTGCGTTTCTTTTCCGCCTCGAGACGGGCAGCCTTCTCAGCTGCGGCGGCTTCTTTCTCAGCCGCTTTCTGCGCAGCAAGCGCTTCCTTCTCTGCGGCCTTCTGGGCAGCGGCAGCTTCCTTCTGGGCAAGCATCTCTTCACGGATGCGCTGCTTCTCGGCCTCGGCCTCTTCCTTCAGGCGCTGCTTTTCGGCCTCGAGCTCCTGCGCAGCGAGAAGCATCTGGGCTTCGAGCTCTTCATTCGCCTTTTTGATGACCTCGTAAGCCGACTCGCGGTCATAGGACTCACGATACTTGACCTCGAACTCATCGGAATCGATGAAGCGGCGGACGGTCTCTTCATCGGCAATGCCCATGAGGCTCTGCGGCGGGAGGATGAAGGCGCGCTCCACGATCGTGGGAATGCCTTCTTCGTCCAGGAAGCTCACCAGGGCTTCGCCGACGCCGAGCTCGGTCAGGGCCGTCTTGGTATCAAAGGCCGGGTTCACGCGGAAGCCCTTGGCCGCGGCGGTGACGGACTTCTGCTCGGCCGGGGTGTAGGCACGCAGGGCGTGCTGCACGCGGTTGGAGAGCTGGGCCAGGACATCGTTGGGGATGTCGGTCGGACTCTGGGTGACGAAGTAGATGCCGACGCCCTTGGAGCGGATCAGCTTGACAACCTGGACGATTTTCTGGACCAAGGCCTTCGGGCAGTCGGTAAAGAGGAGATGCGCCTCGTCGAAGAAGAAGACCATGCGGGGCTTGTCAAGGTCGCCCACCTCGGGCAGCTTCTCAAAGAGCTCGGTCATCATCCAGAGCAGGAAGGTCGCATAGACGGTCGGGCTCTGAATCAGGCGTCTGGAGGAGAGAATATTGATATAGCCTCTGCCCTCCGCACCGGTCCGCATCCAGTCACGAATGTCCAGCTCGGGTTCGCCAAAGAACAACTCGCCGCCCTCTTCCTCGAAGGCCAGCAGGGCGCGCTGGATGGCGCCGATGGAGGCGGCGGAAACGTTGCCGTACATGGTGGTGAACTCGGCGCGGTTGTCGCCGACGAACTGCAGCATCGCGCGGAGGTCCTTCAGGTCAAGCAGGAGCAGGCCGTGGTCGTCCGCCACGCGGAAGACGATATTCAGGACGCCCTGCTGAATCTCCGTCAGACCGAGGAGGCGGGCAAACAGGGTCGGGCCCATCTCGGAGACCGTAACGCGGACGGGATGGCCGCACTCGCCAAAGATATCCCAGAACCTCGTCGGGAAGGACTTGAAGACAAAGTCCTCTTCCAGACCGAAGCGGGTGATGCGCTCGCGCATGTTTTCGGAATCCTGGCCGGGCATGCACATGCCGGAAAGGTCGCCCTTGACGTCGGCAAGGAACACGGGAACGCCCATGTCGGAGAAGGACTCTGCCATGACCTTCATGGTAACGGTTTTGCCGGTACCGGTAGCGCCGGCAATCAGCCCGTGGCGGTTCGCCATTTCGGGCAGCAGGTAAAGCTCCTGATCACCGGATTTCGCAAGATAGATTTTGCCGTCTCTGTACATTTTTGTTAACTCCCATCTGCCGCAACCTGTATCTTGGGGTATGCCGCGGCTGCATCCCCATTATCCTGCATACACTATATCACAGCTTTTCCGGTAAAACAACCAAAAAAACGCTTTTCTGCGGTTGCCGAAGCAAAAAATCTATGCTATGATAATGAAAAGAATGGCGGGAGTCGAGGGAGATCATGATTCTTTATTTTACAGGGACCGGCAACAGCCGTTTCGCGGCGCAGGAGCTGAACCGTTTCTGCAAGGACGAGCTGGTCTCGATGAACCGCGAGATGCGGAAGAGGAAGCTGGACCCGTACAACGCGCGGTATGCCTATACCTCCGAAAAGCCCTTTGTCATCGTCTGCCCCACCTATTGCTGGAACATCCCGCGGGTGGTGGAAGAATTCCTGCTGGACAGCCGTTTTCTGGTCAGCCGCGACATGTACTTTCTGCTCACATGCGGCAGCAGCACCGGGCAGGCCGGGAAGCGTGCGGCGCAGATCTGCGATACGCTTCTGCTGAACTTCCGGGGGCAGGCATCGGTCCGGATGCCGGAAAACTATATTTCCCTCTTCCGGGCGCCGGAACCGGACGAAGCGGTCGCCATCATCCGCTCCGCCCTGCCGCTGATCGAAAGCGTCGGGATGCAGATCGTCGCGAACCGGTACATTAAGGACAGCTTTTCCGGGCGGGACGTCCCCGCGTTCGTCGTAAATTCGTTTTACAAACACTTTGTGCACGACCGCAAGTTCTATGTCAAGGACAACTGCATCGGGTGCTCGGCCTGCGCGCAGCTTTGCCCGACGGTGAACATCCGCATGCGGGGCGGGAAGCCTGAATGGCAGGGGCACTGCACGCAGTGCCAGTCGTGCATCGGGGTCTGTCCGGCGGACGCCATCGAATTTGGGGGCCGGACGAGAAAAAAACGGCGCTATTATCTCTTTGCCGACGGGAGGCAGAAGTTCCCGCCGGAAAAAAGAAAAGAACCGGAAAGCAAATCGGAATCCGGACATGTCAGGAGGCTGTGATTTTTGAAGCAGAGATTGATTTCGGCGGCGGTGCTGATCACGCTGACTTTGACCTGTGTCTTTGTGTCGTATATCACGCGGGTGCTGTTCTTCGGCGTTGCGGGAATTCTCTGTGCCTATGAGTACAGCCGCGCCATGGAGAAGATGAACGTCTACTGCTGCGCGTGGGTCATGTATGTATACATCGCCGTTCAGGCCGTGCTGGCGCTGTTTCACGCAGGCGCGGTACGGTACATCGCCTGCTTTACCGGCGGAATCTATCTGGCCATGTTCTCGGGCATCGTCCACAAGAAGGTCTCCGGAAACGGGGCGATTTACACGGTTGCGGGTCTCGCCTACCCCGGCGTGCTCTTCGGCGTACTGATGATGATCAGCGTAAGCGATATCTGGCTGGAGTCTCTGGCACTCGGGGCGCTGTCGACCTGGGCCTGCGATTCGGCCGCGCTGATCGGCGGAATGCGCTTCGGAAAGCACAAGCTCGCGCCGCTGGTCAGCCCGAACAAGTCGATCGAGGGTGCGGTCTGTGGGGCGCTGGCAGCGACGGTGATCGGATTTCTGATCGGGGTGCTGAAGCTGTTTCCGCATATTTCGGTGCCGGTGTGCGTGCTGACGGCGCTGGTCGCGTCGTCGCTGGGACAGATCGGCGATCTGGCGGAGTCGCTGCTGAAGCGGATGATCGGGACGAAGGACTTCAGCAATCTGATCCCCGGGCACGGGGGGATGCTGGACCGGGCGGACAGCCTGCTGTTCTCGATTCCTACGGCATATATCTGTCTGCATATAGCAGGGATTGGGATTTAAGTTCAAAGTTCAAAAGGGGCGCCTGCGGGCGCAGGGATTGCGGAGCGATCTGGGGATCGCTCCCTACGGATTATCCAGAGAGGAAGGCTTATATATTGAATTGCTCCCCTGCCGGATTGGCGGGGGAGCAATTCTTTTTATGAGTAGTTGTGAGCTTTCTGAAGGACCATGTCCTTGACTTTCAGGAGCCGGACTTTGGTGGAATTTTCGTTCTCCTCGAGCTTCATGGTGATGTACTTGATGTTGCCTTCGAGCTCGGGAATCATGACATATTCCAGCGCGTTGACACGGCGGCGTGTTTTTTCGATCTCTTCGGCCAGCAGCTGCATGGTCTTTTCGACCTCGGCCAGCTTCAGCATATCCTCGAACACGCGGGCCATGCGATCCAGCGCATCGTCCAGTTCACCGGAAGTCTGCGCGAAACCGTAGGGATAGATTTCGGACGGGTCATTGTTCTGCGTGGTAAAGCTGTAGCGCGGGACGTTGACGGACATGATGTTCTTGAAGGTCATGTCCAGCTCGACGCTCTGGCGCGGGTACAGCAGCGCCTGCTCAAGCATCTCGGGCGACATGATGGAGCTCGCCACCTGCAGGGACGAGAAGGCAGCCGTGAGGCCTTCTTCCACGTTTTCACGCAGGACTTTGTTCTCCCTCACCACGTCCATGAACTGGCGCATGAGCTCATCGCGTTTGTCCTTCAGCAGCTTGTGACCGCGTCGGGCCGTTTTCAGCCTGCCTTTCAGCTGGTTGAGCACCATTCTGGTGGGTGTTACGGCAGTACCTGCCAAAACGAATCACCTCCCAATCAAAGTATCTGTGTTCATAGGAAGCTTACTCCAGCGGGAGGTACTTGTCGATGAACTCGGGTTTGATACGTTTCAGCTCGCGGCGCGGCAGGATCTTGAGGAGCTCCCAGCCGATGTTGAGGGTTTCCTCGATGCTGCGGTTGGTGGTGTTGCCCTGGCTGACATAGACCTTTTCAAACTCTTCGGCAAACTTGGCAAAGAGCTTGTCGTCTTCGGAGAGGGCTGCTTCGCCGAGGATGGTCATGAGTTCCTTGGCGTCCTTGCCGCGCGAATAGGCGGCAAAAAGCTGGTTCATGGTGCCGGCATGGTCCTCACGGGTCTTGCCGACGCCGATGCCCTTATCCTTCAGACGGCTCAGGCTCGGCAGCACGTCGACGGGCGGCACGATGCCCTTGCGGTGGAGTTCACGGGAGAGGATGATCTGGCCTTCGGTGATGTAGCCGGTCAGGTCGGGGATCGGGTGGGTCTTGTCGTCTTCGGGCATGGTCAGGATCGGGATCATGGTGATTGAGCCCTTCTTGCCCTGGCGGCGGCCGGCGCGTTCGTACATGGTCGCCAAGTCTGTATACAGGTATCCAGGATAGCCGCGGCGGCCCGGGACTTCCTTCTTGGCAGCGGAGACTTCACGCAGGGCTTCGGCGTAGTTTGTGATGTCGGTCAGGATGACCAGAACCTGCATGTCCTTCTCGAAGGCCAGGTACTCGGCAGCGGTCAGAGCCATACGCGGGGTGGCGATACGCTCGACGGCGGGGTCGTTGGCGAGGTTCGAGAAGACGACGGTACGGTCGATGGCGCCGGTGCGGCGGAAGTCATTGATGAAGTACTCCGACTCTTCAAAGGTGATGCCGATGGCTGCGAAGACGACGGCGAAGGTCTCGTTGTCGCCGAGAACGCGGGCCTGACGGGCGATCTGGGCAGCCAGGGCGGCGTGCGGCAGACCGGAACCGGAGAAGATCGGGAGCTTCTGGCCGCGGACCAGGGTGTTCAGACCGTCGATGGTCGAGACGCCGGTCTGGATAAACTCGGCCGGGTAGGCGCGGGCGGCGGGGTTCATCGGGAGGCCGTTGATGTCCTTATGCTCTTCCGCGAGGATATCGGGGCCGCCGTCGATGGGCATGCCCATGCCGTTGAAGACACGGCCCAGCATGTCCTCGGACACAGCGAGCTGCTGCGGATGGCCGAGGAAGCGGACCTTCGTCTCGGCGAGGTTGATGCCCTGCGCCGATTCAAAGAGCTGGACAACGGCGCGGTCGCCTTCGACCTCGAGGACCTTGCAGCGGCGAACTTCGCCGTTGGGAAGCTCGAGCTCACCCAGTTCATCGTAGGTAACGCCCTCGACGTGGTCGACGATCATCAGGGGGCTCGCGATTTCTCTGATGGTTTTATACTCTTTAATCATGCTTCCTCACCCCCTGCAATGACTTCGTCAATTTCGGCTTTCATCTGTTTCTCAATGGCATCGTAGGCTTCCGTGAAGGCGTTCGGGTCGGCCATCTTGGCACGGCCGATCTTCTCGCGCACGTCAATGGCGAAGAGGGCGTTCATATCGGCGCCTTTCGCGAGGGCCTCGCGGCAGAGCACGTCATACTTCAGAACCATGTTCAGCAGGCGGAACTGCTTGAGGTAGCTGGAATAGGCGTCTTCGTCGACGAAGGCGTTCTGCTGCAGGAAGTCCTCACGGATCATCTTGGCAGTTTCCATCGTGAGACGGTCTTCCGGAGACAGGGCATCCTGACCGACCAGACGGACGATCTCCTGGAGTTCGGCTTCCTCCTGCAGGATGTGCATGGCGCGCTCGCGGTTCTGCATGTAGGTCTCGCCGAACTGCTCGGTGTACCAGGGCTGCAGGGTATCGATATAGAGCGAGTAGGAGGTCAGCCAGTTGATGGCCGGGAAGTGACGCGCGTAGGCCAGGGACGAGTCAAGCGCCCAGAAGACCTTGACGATACGCATGGTGGCCTGGGAGACCGGCTCGGAGATATCGCCGCCCGGAGGCGACACGGCGCCGATGGCGGTGACGGAGCCCTGGCGCTCGTCGGAGCCGAGACACTCGACCACGCCGGCGCGCTCGTAGAACTGGGCCAGACGGGAGGCCAAGTAGGCGGGATAGCCTTCTTCACCGGGCATCTCTTCCAGACGGCCGGACATTTCACGCAGGGCTTCGGCCCAGCGGGAGGTCGAGTCGGCCAGAACGGCGACGTCGTAGCCCATGTCACGGAAGTACTCGGCGATGGTGATGCCGGTGTAGATCGAGGCTTCGCGGGCCGCGACCGGCATGTCGGAGGTGTTGGCGATCAGGACGGTACGCTTCATCAGTGGCTCGCCGTTGCGCGGGTCCTTGAGTTCGGGGAACTCCATCAGAACGTCGGTCATCTCATTGCCGCGCTCGCCGCAGCCGATGTAGATGACGATGTCCACGTCGGACCACTTGGCAAGCTGGTGCTGGACGACGGTCTTGCCCGAGCCGAAGGGGCCGGGGACGGCCGCGGTGCCGCCCTTGGCGATCGGGAAGAGCGTATCAATGATGCGCTGGCCGCTGTTCATCGGGCGGGCGGGGACGTACTTGTGCTGGTAGGGACGGGCAATACGGACGGGCCAGCGCTGCATCATGCTCAGCTCATGGTCAACGCCTTTCTCGTCGGTCAGAACGGCCACGATGTCGGTAACCGTGAAGCTGCCGGCCTGGATGGACTTCAGGGTGCCGGCCATTTTGGGCGGGACCATGATGCGGTGCAGAATGGCGCTGGTTTCCTGGACGGTGCCGAGCACATCGCCGGCGGTGAGCTTGTCACCGACCGCGGCGACCGGGACAAAGTCCCACTTCTTCTCGCGGTTCAGGGCCGGGACGTCGGTGCCGCGGGTGATCGAGTCACCGGTCAGGGCACGCATCTCGGGCAGGGGGCGCTGAATGCCGTCGTAGATGTTGTCGAGCATGCCGGGTCCGAGTTCCACGGACATCGGCAGGCCGGTGGTCACCACGTCGGCACCGGGGCCAAGGCCGGAGGTCTCTTCATAAACCTGGATGGAAGCCTTATCCCCCGTCATGTTCAGGATCTCGCCGATCAGGTGGCTGGCACCCACACGCACAACGTCCGATACGTTGGCGTCCGCAAGACCCTCCGCCACGACAAGCGGACCGGATACTTTGGTAATTTTTCCGCTCATTTATCAAACTTCCTCTCAAGTAATTGGTAGGTGGTAATTGGTGGCTGTCGGCTGAAGGCGCAGGCCTTCAGTCACCCAAAATATTCGTGCCGACGGCACGTTCCACAGCCGCGCGGAGCGCCGTCTGTCCGAGACCCATGGAGCCTTCGCGGCCGGGAATCAGAATGATGGCGGGACTCGGGCTGTCCTTGAAGCGGTCGATATCGTGCTGGAGCTGCTGGGCAAGCTTTTCCTCGATGTAGATGATCGCGTAGTCGCTTCCCTCTCTGGTGAGCTCGCGCAGGGCCTTGTGCGCCTCGGCGGCGTTGGCGGCCGGGCAGGCTTCCAGACCGACGGCTTTGAATCCGATTACGGTGTCTTTTCCGCCGATGACGGCGATTTTCAGTTTACTCATACAGATCACGCAGCCTTTCCCGGATGGTGTCGGGCGAGACGCCGGCAAGGCGTCCGGTCAGAATCATCCGAACCGCGGTCAGTTCGCTCTCCTGTCCGGCGATGTAGGCGAGGACGCATTCTTCACCGAAGGACGCGCGCTTGGCATCCGCGAGATAGGCGTTCAGGGCGTTGTCACAGGCGAGCTCAAAGCTCGTCAGCATGCCGCCCGAAACCGCGTCGGCGCCCAGCTGGGCAGCCTTGGCAAGCTGCGTGCCGGCAAAGACGGTCGCAATCCCCTCTCCGGCGATGCCGGTGATGAGACGCTCCTCGCTGATGCTGCCGCCGGGGACCAGCGCCTCACGCAGGTAGCCGATGTCCTTCCCCATGCGGAGAATACGGACCGCGCTGCGCAGGTTCGTCGCGTCGGCCAGCAGCTCGACATAGCCGCGGGCAAAATCGGAATCCAGGGCTTCGGCCGTCTCCTGCAGCTCGGCGAAATAGGCCTTGTCCAGCAGGAAGTCGGAAAGCTGGGGGTTCGCGGAGCGGCTCAGGAGGTTTTTCGCCTCCTCGGCGGCCGCGCCGATCGTACCCGGGAGATCCCGCAGCCGGTCTTCGCGGAAGCACTTCACGACGGTGTCGCGGGGAATGCGGCCGGAGTCGGAGAGCAGCGCGCTGTCGTCCTGTTCCATGGTCTCGGACTTGATGAGCACCTTCAGGTTGTGATAGTCATACTTCATCCGGAACAGATCCAGCGCGGCGGTGTCCGGGACGAGACCTTCGAGCTCGCGGAAGAGCGCGGAGCGTCTCTGGGACAGGGCGTCCTCGATCTGTTTGATGTTCATCTGTGACATATCCTCGTAGCCGCTGTCCGTCAGCAGCTTCGCGCAGTCCTCAAAGCTCGGGGCGTCCAGCATGCGCTCTGCCTTTTCGCGGCTGAGCATCCGGTTCTCGCGTGCGCGAAGAAGGGAGGAAAGGTACAGATAATCCTCTTTTTTGGCAGACAATACAGGTCCTCCTTTCGTCGGACGCTCAGTCAAACAGAACGTCTGCGAGTTTCGCGGACAGGTCGCCGCGGCACAGCTCGACCAGCAGCTCAACGCTGCAGTTGGTCTCGATGCTGCCCCGGCGCAGGATCAGACCGCCCTTCAGATCGCGGGTCTCTTTCGAGAGCGTTATCTTCGCACCGTCGGCATTGACGGCCTTGAGGAGCGCCTCTCCGATGCGGGCGCGGTCGGCGGGATTGAGAATGATCTCCTCGTCGCCGACGGGACCAGCCTTTTTGACCAGGTCGGCAAGAAAGGCAACGTAGCGGTCATCGGGAAGAGAGACGATCTTCTGCGTGGCGAGGTCAAAGCTCTTTTCGACCATCTCCTGCTTAACGGCAAGCACGCTTTTGCGCGCCTCCATCCGGGAAATGCGCAGGGCGCCGTCCTCCTGATCCTGGCAGGCTTTTACACCGTCACGGATTTTATCGCTGTACAGACGGGAGGCCTGCTCCTCGTACTTCGCTTTGACCGCATCGCACTTTTCGCGCGCCGCGGCGAGAATGGCATCCGCCTGGGCCTGGGCATCGGCCTCGATATGGGCAATGATTTTTTCGGTTCCCTTCATGATAATACTCCGTTCTTCTCAGGAATGTGATTCAGAAGAGAATCACATCTGGAGCAGCATCATCATCGAAGCCAGAAGAGAAAGAATGGCATAGAACTCGACCGTGATGCAGAGGATCATGCCCTTGGACCAGTGGTCGGGGTTCTTGGCAAGCAGGTTGACCGAGGCCGCAGCGACTTTGCCCTGGTACTTGGCCGTCACAAGACCGCCGATGCCGATGGGCAGGCAGGCTGCGAAATACTGCAGGCCCTGTGCAATGGTCATGTCAGGCAGACCGCCGCCGTTCAGGATGCCCATGCGCATGATGGCAACGAAGAAGACGACCAGACCGTAGAGGCCCTGGGTACCCGGGATAACCTGCAGGATCATGACCTTACCGAATTTGCTCGGATCTTCCGTGACGAGGCCCGCACCGGCCTGGCCGGCATAGCCGGTACCGATACCGGAGCCTGCGCCCGCAAGACAGGCAGCAAGACCTGCACCCAGCAGACCGAACGCGAGACCAGCATGTTCAAACATTTTCAATTTCCTCCCTTGGTAAATATAAATTTTTAGTTTTCAACAGTATCATAATATTTGGGGTTGACCGCGAGGGGGGCGAAGGCCCGGCCGCCGTCCTTGTAGAACTTGCCGAAGAATTCCAGGCACTGCAGACGGAGGTCATGCACATAGCAGCCCAGAAGGTTCAAGCCAAAGTTCAGCGCGTGTCCGATCAGGAAGATGATGATGAAGACCACCATGTTGTTCGCGATGCCGCCGATCGTGTTGAAGACGGTCGCAATGACGCTTCCCGCGAGCATCAGGGCCATAATACGGGTATAGGACAGGATATCACCGAACCAGCCCGTCACCGTGCTGTAGAGCGTGCCGAAAATGCTCGTAAACTTTCCGAAGCCCGTAGCGCTTCGCGTTCCGCCGTAGAGGATCATGAGACCGCCGACGATCAGGATCGCCTTTCCGACGGTTTCGGGAACGGCAGGAGCAACGCCCGTCTTATTCAGCGCGAACAGGATAATGCCGATCAGCGTCACCCAAAGCGCGCCTTCTTCCCAGAAGGCAGAGGCTCCGTCGCCTTTCTTGACCTTCTCGACCGCGCTGATCACCATGCCCGCGTTCAGGTGAACAAGGCCCAGCGCCATGGAACCGATCAGAATCATCGTGGTATCATCCATCGGCGTAAACAGGCTCGGCAGGACGCCCCAGCCTTCAGGCTTGCCGAGAATCTTGCCGATCTGCTGCAGCGCGTCACCGAAGAAGCCGCCCGTCAGCGCGCCGACAATAAAGGTGGTAATGCCGCAGTACAGCAGCAGACGGCAGAAGGACAGCGTCCCCTTGCGCGGCTTGATCTTCGCCATGGCGACCAGGGCGGCGATCATCATGATCAGGCCGTAGCCCATGTCCGCCATCATCAGCCCGTAGAACAGGATGAAGAAAGGCGCCATCAGCGGGTTTGGGTCGACTCCGTCGTAGGCCGGGAGCGAATACATGTTCGTGACCATGTTCAGCGCATCGGTCACACGGTTGTTCTTCAGCTGGACCGGGACGTCGGGATATTCCTCCGGACTCGGGTCTTCGGTCTCCCAGGCACAGCCGTAAGGCTCGAGAATCGCGGCGAGCTCCTGCTCCTTCTCGGCGGGGACCCAGCCCTGCATCATGACGGTGCTGTCCATGCCCATCAGCCGGCCCTCGGCATCGGCACGCGCGGCGGCAGCGCCGGCGACGTCCGAAGCGAGCTTGAGTTCTTCCCGGAAGGATGCGCGCTCGGCGATTTCCGCACGGACGCTCTCCTTCTCCTGCGCAAGCACCTTGAGCCGATTGGAGGCTTCGTCATAGGCCTGCGCGGCGGTCTCGCCGTCCCCGTTGAAGCTGATGGCCGTAAAGCCAAAGGGACGGAGCTTTTCCTGCACGGCAGAGACGGCTTCGCGGATGCAGACAATGAGGACGTAGTTGGTGGACTTGTCTCCGGAGATGCGGAAGAGTTCGGCTTCGTCGGACGCCTCTTCCAGGGCGGACGAGACATCGCTCAGCTCCACCCGCGCGGGGATTGAGCCCCAGAGAACGGCGGCTCTCTCGGTGGAGGCCGTATTCAGGGGCAGGTCAAGCTCCAGCCAGGGCCTGACCGATTCCATCAGCGTGTTCTGGCGGTTTTCTTCCGCCGCGAGTCGTTTTATTTTTTCTTCGAGGCCGTTGATCTCGGCGGCACGTTCCTGCGCCGACTTCAGAACCGAAGCATCCAGAAGCGTGTCCACTTCCACCTGCGGTTTCGCGGTGAGAAGCGGCTTCTTCTCGGGCGCATAGCGGTCCAGAAGGGCAATCGCGTTCTGAATGGTGTTCTGCGTGTTGCGGAGCGTCAGCGTATCGACACTCTCATTCGCAAGGCCTTCGCTGCGCAGCTCTTCATCCATCTCGGAGAATTCCACACAGCCGAAGCGCTCGAGGTCACGCAGAAGCCTGTCCTTTTCGGAGCGGATCACCATCAGCCTCAGTTTTTTCATTTTTACGATTGCCATCTTAAAAGCCCGTAATCCTTTCCACGACCAGTGCAGCAGCTTTCTCGAGCTTTCCTTCTGCTGCCCTGCGAAGCGCATCTGCTTCCGAAACGATCTCGGCATCCAGCGCCGCGGTCTTTTCGGCAGTCTGTTCGCCCGCCTTTCTGCGCAGTTCCTTCAGCTCGTTCTCCGCTCTGGTACTCGCCGCCTCAAGTGCTGCCTTTCCGGCAGCTTCCGCATCGGTCAGCATCTGTCTGGCCTGCGCTTCCGCTTCCGCGACACGCGCCTTTGCCAAAGCTTCCGCATCGCTGATACCCTTGATAGCTTCAAACGACATCGGCACACCTCCCTTTTTGTCATTATTTCCGGTTTCACGATCTTTCCGATCTGTTTTTGATCGAAAATCTGTGCAACTTGCATGAATCATTATACTATGCTTTCGGCAGTGATGCAAGCAAAACAAGGTTTTCGAAGTGACAAAAAACAGACATCGTTCGTGATCAGAATTATTATACCTTATTGTTATTTTCTTGTCAAATACAAAAGCGTTGCTTTTCACAATATTTTTTTCGTATGATAACAATCACGTCCGGGGTATTGCTTCAAGTCAGCTTGATCTGGTTTTTTCGCCTGCGGGCGGGAACACCTCATCCGCCCCAGTGTGCGCACTGGAGCACCTTCCCCATGAGGGGAAGGGCGCCTGCGGGCGCGGAGAGAGCCGAGCGATCTAGGGATCGCTCCCTACGGGCAGTAAACGGAACAATACCTCTACAGAAAACGCGGCGGGGAAAGGTCCGTGCGAGGAACCGGGCAGTCTTCCGCGTAATTGCAGAAAGCCGAGAACGGGCGGAGAAGAAACTGTTTGTCCTCCAAAAATCACTTGCGTTATGGGCGGAGACACTGTATAATAGATAAGTCAAAAACGCATTGCACAAGATCTTGTGCAATCGGGAACAACAGAGGTGGTACCCCATGACGATGACGGCAGATGCCCTGTGGCTGAATTCCTTCTTTGCAGGATATGACAACGCGATTCTCGCATTCGCGCACAAAATGGCGGAACTCGCAGGCGTTGTTCTGACTCCGCTCTGCAAGCTGATCACCCTGCTCGGGGAAAAAGGCATTCTCTTTTTCCTTCTGGCGATCATCCTGATGCTCTTCCCCCGCTGGCGCAAAACCGGCGTGTGCATCTTCGGCGCCGTCTGCTGCGGCGCGCTGATCACGAACATCATTCTGAAGGATCATGTCGCCCGGCTGCGTCCTTTTGAAGCCTCCGATCTCTACCGGCAATGGTGGCAGTTCGTCGGCTCCCCCGCCGAGGACGGCTTCTCCTTCCCCTCCGGCCATGTCACCGCCGCGGCCGCCGGCGTCACGGGCCTGAGTCTGATGCACAGCAGGCGCTGGATTCTGCCAGGCGCAATCTGGGTGCTGCTGATGATGTTCTCGCGCAACTATCTGATGGCCCATTATCCGTCCGATGTTCTGTTCGGTCTGCTGATCGGTATCTTTTCGGGCTTCATCGCCGCCTGGATCACGCTCCTGATCTTCCGCATTCTGAAAAAGTACAGCGGCGAGAGCAAAATTGCCGATTTCCTGCTGTATGCCGGCATCGAAAAGCTGCCCGATCCGAAGAGTCTGAAAAGCGTGAAGCTGCCGGTGAAGAAGACGGAGCGCGGCGCCGCTTCCTCGCATGTCGCACCCCGTCACAGTTCTTCCCACAGTTCAGAGAAGAAGGCTGAGAGCTCCGGGAGCTACCAGGGCAGACACTGATTTTTGTATATTTACTATAAAGTCAAGACCTCCGGCTAAGCCGGAGGCTTGATGTAGCCCTAGAAGGGCATTATACTTGCAACCCCTAAAGGGGCCTGAAAGGTTTGCCGACCGCATATCTTTCTCAGGCCACCCCTGAAGGGGTTATTTTTTTGCTTT
>JAFYHU010000008.1 GCA_017538965.1 Oscillospiraceae bacterium | reverse complement strand
GTAGTTGGCATTGTAGGAAAATCCAAAAGTTTAGATTTTCCCACAATGCTTATCTTTTGGTCTTTGGTTCGGAATAGTGTAGTGCTGGCGGTCTATCTCTTGTTTTCGGTTGCTTGCTTCCTTACCGTACATGAGCATTCGTGCAGGAGATCATTTGATCGACTTTGGCTGTGGCCGGGGTAACTACGCCTTCGGTGCCGCGGCTGCTGTCGGGGCAGAGGGGATCGTTTATGCTCTGGATACTGATTCTGATGTGCTCAGCTTTCTGAAATCTGAGGCCGAACAGCGCGGCGTTTCCAATCTATACCCTATGCCCTCCCACGAGGATGCCTCTATGGACTTTCCCGACGCTTCGGCAGATGCCATCCTGATATATGATCTGATCCATGTTCAGGCGCTTCGCGCCCGCTTTCTGGCGGAGAGCCGACGGGTTCTGAAGCCGGGCGGGATCCTGTCCGTTTTGCCCTTTCACATGACGGAAGAAGAAATCCAAACGATGCTGGCTGAGATACGGCAGGCTGGCTTTTCTTTATCCTCCTCTCTGGAAAACGAGGGCCTGCACTTCGATCTTCATAAGGTGTTCAGTCCTGTTGAAGAGAGTCTTGCTGAACTTGAGCGCGGAACGATCTATAATTTCATCCGTCTGTAAAGACTGCCGAAGCACAAGAGCCGCCCGTCCCAAAACAGGTCGGGTGGCTCTTTTTTTCCGCTTATGCTTTCTCTGCGCAGTCAAGACAGACGATCTCACCGTCCATGATGCGCAGGTAGGGCTCGCTGCAGCTTTCACCGCAGCGGGGACACACTCTTGAAGGCCTGCGAACGAAGGTGTCGGGTGGGGCCTCAAAGTGCACCGGTGTCTGGCCGAACACCTCGTCCAGCGGCGCAGTCAGAATGAACTCCGTCAGCTCCTCCCGGCTCAGACCCTCCGGCCAGCTCTTTGCAATCAGCCGGACGCTTTTCCCCGAACTGCGGTCATAGAAGTTAAAGGCTGTCTTGCCCCGCTGCCTCAGCTCCAGATTGCCGTCTCCCAGCGTCGTGCCGAAGACCACCTGTATGCCGTCCTGGTAGCAGGCACGGTTCTCGGCGATGCAGTAGAGCGGAAAGCCCTTTTTCTCAATTTCAAGGATCCGCAGCGCCTCAAAGGCGGCACGCACGCCGATGGCAAGTCCCGGGCAGTAATGCCCGTGCAGCTCGCCGGCTTTTTTATACAGCTCATGTATCATGTGTGTTCCTCCGTTTTCCACCAGATCCAGGCGACTCTGGTGTTCACATTGTCAATGACTTTCCCCTCTGCGTTTGCGTGCTGTTTTGCCAGCCGCAGCGTCTCGCGCGTCAGCGCGTCCCGGTTTTTATCCTCGGCAAAATAGGTTCGGTCCATATAGTCTGCCATCTGCTCCGGCGTGCGGGGGTCGGCCCAGTTGTAATCCACATAGCGGACCCGCGGTACAAAGCCCGCCTCGCATACCGCCCGGATCATGGCCGCGCAGTCGCCCTGCAGATCGTCGAAAACCCGCCGCGGCTCCATTCCGAGCTCTCTCATCAGCCTGTCCCGATATGGCTGTGCCCAGTCATAAAAACGGGCCAGGAAGCACCTGCCCCGGGTCATGGCGCTCATCTTCTTTACCGTCGCCGCGTCGTGGATGGCGGGCGACATGGTGGAGATAGCCAGATCAAAGCCCTTTTCAAAGACCGGCTCCGTGCCGGTGGCCTCGTTGAAATCGCAGCGGTACACAGCCCACGGAGTTTTATATTTCGCCATGTTTGACTCGGCGTGGCGCAGCATCTCACCGGAGATGTCCGTCAGCGTCACGTCGTACCCAAGCTCGGCCAGATAGGTGCCGTATTTCCCCACGCCGCAGCCGATATCGATCACCCGCGCGCCGGGAAAGAGCATTCCCTCTTCCTGCCAGAAGCGCAGGAGAGACGCATTATAGTCATTGAGGCCGAGCCGGAACACATCCTGGTAGTTTCCCGCTGCCTTGTCCCAATTCTCTTGTGTGTTCTCCATACGCCCTCCTATGTAACGATGACGAATTTGCTGCCGTGCAGCTCGGTAACCTCTGCCTCAACACCGTAGACTGTGCGGATGGTGTCGGGAGTGATGACGCTGCTGTCCCCGTAACAGAAGGCTTCGCCCTCGTGGATCAGCAGAAAGCGGTCACAGTATTTAAGTGCCAGGTTCAAATCGTGGATGACCACCACGACGGTGATGCCGTCGTCCTTTGCGATCTGTGAGACGATGCGCATAACCTCATGCTGGTTGCGCAGGTCGAGACTTGCGGTCGGCTCGTCCAGCAGCAGGACCTTGGGCTGCTGCGCGATGGCCCGGGCCAGCACCACCTTCTGCAGCTCCCCGCCGGAGAGCTCGTCGATGTAGCGGAGCTTCAGGCTGTCCAGCTGCATCCGGGCAATGGCTGCATCCACGATGGCGTAATCCTCTGTCGTTGGGCCGAGGCGCATGTGGGGTTTGCGTCCTAACAGTACTGTATCATACACGGTCAAGCGGCTGACGTCGGTGTGCTGCTCCACATAGGCAAGCTTTTTTGCGATCTGGCCGCGGGGCGTGTTCCGGATCTCCATTCCGTCTACAACAATCAGACCGTCCTGGGGCTCCAGGATGCGGTTTAGGCATTTGAGAAATGTGCTCTTGCCCGCGCCGTTGTTTCCCAGGAAAGCGAGACAGCGCCCGGTCTCCTCCGTGAGATTCAGATCCCGAAGCACCGGTTCCATGCCGCGGTAGGCAAAGCGGACATGTTCTGCCTGTATCATGACTTCCACCTGCCTTTGAAGATGATCCACAGAAACAGCGGTGCGCCCAGCACCGAGGTTATGGCGCCGATGGGCAGCACGATAGGCGCTACCGCAAGGCGGGCCACCGTATCGCTCAAGAGCAGCAGGATCGCCCCGGCCAGTCCCGATGCAGGCAGCAGATAGCGGTAATCCGTACCCACAAAACGGCGCACCATGTGCGGCGCGATGAGGCCGACGAAGTTGATGATACCGATGTAGGAGACGATGACGGAGGCAGTGAAGGAGCTCACCACCATGCCGAGGATCAGGATTTGCTGCGTATTGACACCGAGGCCCTTGGCTGTGTCCTCACCGCCCTGCATGGCGTTGTAGTTCCAGCAGTTGCAGGCGAAGTAGACGCTGGCCATCAGCACCGCAGCCGCCATCAGAGCTATATCCTTCCAGAAGGTACTGCCCAGGTCACCGAAGGTCCAGTAGACAACAGCAGCTACGCGCACATCGTCGGCAAAATACTCCAGCAGCGTGGTACCCGCCGAGAACAGGGAGCTGAGAGCCACACCCGCCAGAATCAGCGTTCCGGCACTGATGCTGCGAAAACGGGAAAGACCGACGATAAAGAGTGTGGACATCATGGAGCCGATGAAGGCGCAGATGGTTGTCACCGCCGGGCTCGTAACCGAGAGCTGGGCCCCGGCTGTGCTGGCAGACATGAGCCCGCCGCCCAGAGCAATGATGGCGAAGGCGGCACCGAAAGCTGCTCCCTGAGAAACGCCGATGGTGGAGGCGGAGGCCAAAGGATTGCGCAAAATGCCCTGCATCACGCAGCCAACGATGCCAAGGCCGAAACCCGCCACGACAGCGGTGACGGCCCTGGGCAGGCGCAGATTCAGGACGATGATATTCTCTTTCTTGGCTCCGTGGCCAAAGAGTGTCGCGATCACGCGGTCAAGAGGTACCGTGGAAGAACCGAAGGCGATGGCAAACAGGAAGACCAGCACGGTAAATGCCAAGAGGGCGAAAACGAAGATTCGTTTTCGCCCGATGAAGGAGCGGTATTCCTGACCGTTTTTCAGGTTGGTGCTCTCCATGGCTTATGCGCCGATGGTGATGGGGCCAAAGCCGTATCCGTTGTCATCCAGGACCTTGAGGTAGTCCATGCCGATCATGGTGTTGAAGATTTCTTCCGCCTTGGCATTGAAGTCCACATCGGCAAAGGCCTCAGGGTAGATGATGGAACCAGCATAATAGGAGTCGGCTATGGCCAGCTCCATGTTGCACCAGTAGTAGTTGAAGTTGACCTGGGCATAGACCCTGCCCTCCTGAACGGCGCGCAGGCTGTCGATGGCAGCGCCGTTGGCGGCGTAGTCCTCATTGACAAGATTCATGTTGCCGGGATTGAGGAAAATGATATCAGGGTCCCAATCGAGGATCTGCTCCATGCTGACTTCCACACCGTCGGTGGCATCCAGAGAATCAGCCAGGTTAATAGCATTGATGGCCTGCAGCGGGGCGTAACCCACATAGGTGCCGGTGAAGCCATGACCGCCGCTCCAGCTGACAGCGCCGGGATAGACGGTGGGCTTATCCGCCTCGGGGATATCCTTGGTGCGGTCGTTCAGATCCTTGACCCAGCCATTGATGGCTTCGGCCACGGCGTTTGCATGCTCAGAGGTGCCGAGGACGTCGCCGATAAGCGTAATGGACTGCGTGAGATAAGGGGAGTTGAAGGCGTCGCCATAGACGCCGATCACGGGCAGGCCGGTCTTCTGGGCCAGATCTTCCATGGCTACCGTGTCGGAATCCTGATAGAACACCACATCGGGGTCAAGCTCCACCAGCGCCTCAGCATAGTCGGCGTTGCCGCTGCCGCCGGAGGCCACGGCGCCGCAGGCGGCGAAGTGCTCACGGTTTGCATAAGCATAGGGCATGCCGGGATCTCCGCGCAGTTCCATCTGCGTGGCGCCAACGATGCTGTCAACGCCGCCTGCATAGACGATCAGGCGGGCGGCACTGCCCAGGGCAGCGCAGGTTTCGACCTTGGCGGGGATCTCCACCTCACGCCCGAAGACATCGGTGATGGTACGGGTCTCGGGAGCTTCCGCCGCGGCGGAGCTGCCGCAGACGGACAGCAGGGAGACCGTCATCATAACGGCCAGAAGCAGGGCCAGCAAAGTTCTCTGTTTTTTCATTTCTGTTTCCTCCTCTTTTTTATACAAACTTCTTTCGAAGGCTTGTACGCTTCTATCGGTCGAAGAGCGTGTGCGCCTTGATTGCCATGCGCTTGCCGAATACGCGGCAATGCTCTTCCCGCAATTCCATCTGGTCCCGTACCACAGCGGGGCCAATATGAATAAAGGGCCGGTTAAACTCGCTTCCGCTGGAATAGACCAGCATACCCTTGACCAGCATGTGGCTGATCATCGCTGTCATAGCCAGCTCCGCTCCCCCGCCGTTGGGGGAGTTTTCCGTAGCGAACACGCCGCCCAGCTTTCCGCCGAGTCTGACCGTCCAGTTGGTATCAAACCACTTCTTCATCTGCCAGCACATATTGGCTACATAGGTGGGCGTACCGAAAATAACGGCGGCACTGTCGTTGATGAATGCCTCGTCCACGCTCTCAGGCTTTTCCAGATTGAAGAGCCTCACATCGGTCTCCGGCACTTGCTCAGCGCCTGTGCGGATAAAACCCGCAACTTTTTCGGTGTTGCCGCTCTCGCTCACATAGACGATACTGATTTTCACCTTTTCACACTCCAGTACATATTGACCAGGGTCGTGTCGATGCGCTCCCTGACAACGCCGTCCACGCTGATCTCCCGCAGGAAATCTCCGACTTTCTGCTCAGCTTCCCGACTCAGCGTCTTTCGTCCGCGGAGCCGTCCGAGATACCAGCGCTCAGCCTCTTCCAAACTCCGCTCAGGCAGCCACAGAGTCTTTTCGTAGCTGACTTCCGGGTCATACCCCAAGCCCCAGAGCGTGTCAAAGGTATAGGCGACGGAGTCATCAAAATCGCGCCTGCCGGGAATTCCTATGATGCGCTTGAGCTCGTCAAAGACCTGATCTGTCCGCCGGGCAGGCTTACAGAGAAAGCAGCATCCCCGGGATACCTCGCAGAGCTTCACCAGTGTGGTGTAGTCCGCGATGGCGGGGGTGGTGTGGGCAAAGACCAGATCATACCTTCCGCGAATGGACTCAATATCGCAGTCATGCCAGTTCTCGACCCAGAGATGCAGATTGTTGACACCGTGCTCCCTGGCCCAGGCGTTTCCCACCTCCACCATTCTGGGGGAGAGATCCACACCGTCTGCCTGCCCGACACGCTGTGCCATAGCAACAGAATAAGCTCCTGCACCGCAGCCTACATCGAGACTGCACATGTCCTTCGTCAATTCGGTTTTTCCCGCTACAAAGCGCAGAAAGGGATCGTCTGTAAAATTGTTCTTCTCTTCGAAGACATACTGCTCTGCCTCACTGTCCCAGGCAACCGTCTCGGCGGCCGCATTGCCCGGAGGCAAGGTCCAAAGTCTGCGGATACTTTCCAGCTCCATAGCAAATCCTCACAAAAAACTACCATTCAACGCGGATGGCTGAATGGTAGCATATCGTGTTTCTTTGTTTAAGCCCCCCCGGGGGATACAATTCTAAACAGTTTCATGCAAACTTTGATTTTTATAGACAGAAACTTAAATTTTGTTTATTTATAGACATTGTGTTTATAACTTCTCAAACCCATTTTTCAGGAAGCGATCTATTTGTTGCTGAACTTCCGCCCATTCAGTATCGGAGATATCAATATTATTTTTAGTAATCGCCAGACAGCCGTTGATTTGAAAATAGAGGATTGCTTTCAAGACTTCATCGTTCAGGCCACTCTGTTTTCCCATATGCTCTCTGAAGTCCGCCCATTTCGAGGCAGCAATCCGCTCAACTACATGGCTGCGCAGAGAATCAGAGAAGAACAGAGGCTGATATTTTCCATTCTGCCGCAGAAAATGGCAGAGCGGATAGTTGCAGTTTTTTCCCGCTGGTGCACATCCGATTTGTACCAATACACCGTTCATATTGCTGAGCGCTTCGTCAAACAGTTCGTCCATTACCCGGCGTAAATTGTCGTAATGCAGATAAAAGGTTCCGCGATTGATCTCTGCTTCCCGGCAGAGATCCGCAATCGTGATATCCGCATATTCCTTCTCCGCCAGCAGGTTCAGCAAGGCATCCTTGATCACCATGCGGGTGTAAAGAGTGCGACGGTCAGTTTTCCTTTCTTTCTTATTCTCCACAGGGTAGACCTCATTCCTGAACATATCGTTTGTGATCATACGCGATTGTTTTTTGCTTTGGCCTAGATCCTTCTTTAATCGATCAGGCAAAAACCTTCGGATTCGCTTTTTTGAATCCGAAGATTTCTTATACTTTTATTTTTGCAAAGAAGGCTCTGTTTTCGTTGAGATCATTAAGTCCTATGCTGCTGCATTTATCTTGCGACACCGGATAACAGATACAAGCCCGTATTGTCGCAGATGCAGTCTATATCAAACCACTCCCGCCAGAATACGGCCTCCTCCTCCGCCGAAAGCAGGCCTCGTGCAAGTCCGGCAGGCAGAATCGCGCTGATCGTATTGGTGTGCTCCCTGTCAAAAGGAAATGCGATTGTGAGGCGTCCGCCCGGCCGAAGCAGCTCCCTGGCTTTTTTCAGAAACACGCGCGGCTGCAGAAAATGCTGGTAGGAATTGAAGGCCATCAGCACATCATAGCCGGGCTGTTCATGCGTGAGAAAATCTCCCTTCTCTACATGGATGCGGGGGTCAAAGCAAAACTTTTCCTTTGCAGCCTCCACCATACCGCCGGAGATATCCAGTCCTTCGATCTCACAGGCGCCGCTCTCCAGCAGATCCATGAACATGGAACCGCTGCCGCAGCCTATATCCAGTACACAGGCACCGCCACGCGGGATTGAGATCGTGGAAGCAACGACGCGCGCGGGTTTGGCTTCAGAGAAATCATCATCCCAAAACGCGGCAACCGAGTCAAAGTATTCTGCAATTTCCATGGCTTGCTCCTTTGCTGTCGTAGTCCCTCTCTGTTTATATTGTATGAAACTTCAGGGCACCGCACAAGCCCCCCGGGGGGATATTTTTGTAATTTACTGCAGATTTTTTGCCGTTTTTCATTCCTCAATGCGACCAAACAAACATGCCCCTCCGAGTGGGAGGGGCATGCAGTTCTATATGGGGCCTGCTCAGTCGATGTCGAGATCGACGGTGACCTCGTAGTAGTCGCAGGCGTGGGCGATCCAGTTGTGGACGCTGGCCTTGGAGATCATGCTCATCTCGAGGAAGGAGCAGAAGACATAGCCGTTGTCGTCCAGGATGGTCTGCTGCAGCTCGATGGCGAGCTCAGCGCGCTTGGCGGTGTCGAACTCAGTGGAGAGCTGATGGAGCAGATCGTTCACGTGCTCGTTCTCGTACGCGCCGAAGTTGTAGCTCATACCGGGCACGCAGGAAGTTGTGAAGAAGTACTGGGGATCGCCGGAGGGCGCAGTCACCAGAGCGGAGGCGTAGACGTCAAAGTCCATGGTGGCCAGGAACTCGCGGCGGTTGGCGGTGTTGTTGATGTCCACGTCAATGCCGATGTCCTTCAGAGAAGCCTGGGCAGACTCAGCCAGCAGAGGCAGCTCCGCACGGCTGGGATAGGTCAGCCAGCGGATCGTGAGCTTCTGACCGTCCTTCTCGCGGATGCCGTCGCCGTCGGTGTCGACCCAGCCGGCGGCCTCCAGAACAGCCTTCGCACCGTCGGGATCATAGCCCAGCGTGTTGAGGTGCTCGCTGCCGAAGGTGCTGAAGCCCTCGGGGAAGGGGCCGTAGCCCGGCACGCCGTGACCGTCCAGCAGCGCGACAACGAAGCCCTCGCGGTCAATGCCCATGACGATGGCCTGCCGCACGGCGGGATCCTGGATGACGGCGCTCTGCATGTTCATGCAGCCGAAGAAGGCACGGGAGGTCTGGATGCTGGAGAACTGGAAGTTGGGATTTTCAAATTTGGAATACGCATCATAAGCCACGCCGTAGGCCGCGTCAACCTCGCCGCCCTCCAGGGCCAGGGCCAGGGTGTTGCGGTCGGAGATGGTGCGGATGGTAAGCTCGTCCAGCTTGGGGGTGCCGTTCCAGTAGTGCTCGTTGGGAACCAGGGTAATGTGGTCGTCCATCAGCATGTCGACTGCCTTGTAGGGGCCGGTGCCGACAGAGATGCCGCTCTCAAAGTCGGAGGCGTCCACATCGATGATGCAGGCGTAGGGGTCGCCCAGATAGTTCATGAGGGCGGGGTTCGGCTCGGAGGTGGTGATGGTCAGGACCTGGCCGTCAGCCTGGATGTCAACGATCTTGGTGTCGCCGGGGGCGCGGTCGTGGTTTTCGAGCAGGTGCTCAAAGCACTGCTTGACAGCCTCAGCGTCCATGTCGCGGCCGGAAGAGAACTTGATGCCGTCGCGCAGGGTGATGGTCCAGGTGTTGTTGCCGTCGTTGGCCCAGGAGGTGGCAAGCCAGGGCTCCAGTTCCATGGTGTCGGTGTAGTGGACCAGGGTCTCGCCTACGCCGTAGCGGATGCAGGGCCAGCCGTTGTAGGTGCGGTGCGGGTCGATGGTCTCTTCCCAGTTTTCGGCGTTGAAGGTGGTGTCGCCGATGACCATCTTCTTGCCTTCTGCAGAGGCGGTGCCGGAAAACAGGCACACGAATATGCACAGGATCAGCGCGAAGGGCAGGATTCTTTTGAGACTTTTCATGTTTTTCCTCCAATATCTTCTTGTCTCTTTCCGCGGATTACGCTATACTGGAGGCGGCAGAGGCGGATTCTCCGCCGCCTGTCAGTCATTCGCGGCTTCCCTGCTGCTTTTCCAGGGCCATCAGGGAAGTCGCCTTTTTATATAAAACACAAACTGTGTCTTATATCATTTATAGGCTGCGATGGTGAAGATCGGCGTGGGATTATAAAACTCGTCGATCTCTTTGTAGATACGCTTGTAGACGCCCACATCCACAAGTACGCGCTCGAAGCCCGCTTCCACCAGAAGCTGTACGTCCCATTGAGGGCGCGGTCCTTCGTATGCGGAAAGCTCCATGGTGATCTCTTCGTTTTCGTGGGTGAGAAATTCGGGCACCAGCTTGTGGGCATGGTTTTCCGGCAGCTCGACCTCGTCATTGTCGATGGCGGCGCAGTAATCCGCGTCGAAGTTGATGAGCACCCCGCCCGGCTTCAAAATACGATACCATTCCCGGTAGGCTCGCGCGATGTGGGGCAGCGTCCAGGTCAGGTTCCGGGTCACCAGCACGTCGAAGCTCTCAGAGGCAAATTCCGTCTCCTCGGCGTCCATGATCTGAAACTGCGCATCCAGTCCGAGGACGGCCGCCATATGCTCGGCATGGTCGATCATCTCCGGGGTCAGGTCGATGCCGATCGCCTCATGTCCTTCCTCGGCCATCAGGCAGGCGAAGAAGCCTGTGCCTGTGCCGATGTCCAGCACGCGGATCGGTCTTCCCTGCGGCAGATATTTGCGAAATTCCGCAAGCCAGCGGTCCTTCTTCTCGCTTTCAAATTCCCGTAGGCGCTGCGCTTCAAAGCCCTCCGCCCGGTGGGACCAGTAATGCGTCACACGATGCTTGATTCTCTCCATGGTTTTACCTCTCTATAAAATGCTGTCGATCAGACGCTTTGTATAGTCGTCCTGCGGATTGCGGATCACATCGTCCGGTCTTCCCTGCTCCACGATTTTTCCCTTGTACAGCACAAGTACGCGATTGCAGAACTGCTGCACCAGTGCGATATCGTGGCAAATGAACAGGATCGAGAGCTCGCTGCCGTGATGGGAGCGCAGCTCATTTAACAGCGCGATGATCTCCTTCTGAATGGTCACGTCCAGGGAGGAGGTCGCCTCGTCGCAGATCAGGAGTCTGGGCTTTACCGCGAGGGCGCGGGCGATCGCCGCGCGCTGGCACTGGCCGCCGCTGACCTGATGGGGATAGCGGGAGGCAAACTCCGGCGTGAGGCCGCACTCTGTGAGCAGCCGGGCCACTTCCTGTTTTGTCTCCGCCCGGCTCATGCCGTTATTTCTCAGGCTCTCACCGATACCGTCGCCCAGGGTGCAGCGCGGATCAAAGGAATCTGTCGGCGTCTGGAAGACCATCTGCATCTCGCCGTAGGCCTTGCGCAGCCCTTTTCCGCTCAAGCGGGTGATGTCTTCGCCGCCTAGCAGAATGCGGCCCTCAGTACAGTCCAGCAGGCGGGTGATCATGTTGACCACGGTGGTCTTGCCGCTGCCGCTCTCGCCGATCAGCCCCAGGCACTCGCCGGGATAGAGCTCAAAGCCGATGTGATCCACGGCCGTGAAATCCGGCTGTCCTTTGCGGGTGAAGACTTTGGTGAGATTTTCAACTTTTAAGACAGGCTCCATCTTCTCACCTCTTCAGCTTTGGCACAGCGGACATGAGCAGACGGGTGTAGTCCTCTTTCGGGTTGTTCAGCACCTGCTGCGTCTCGCCATACTCCACCATCTCGCCGTTTTTCATCACCAGCACCTTATCCACCATTGCGCCGATGACACCGATGTTGTGGGTCACCAGAACGATCGAGGTGCCGAAGCTCCTGCGCACCAGCAGCATTTCCTCCACAACCTGCTTCTGCACGGAGACGTCCAGAGCCGAGGTCGGCTCATCCGCCAGCAGGACGCTCGGGTTGAGGAGCATCGCCGCTGCGATGCCGACACGCTGCTGCATCCCACCGGAGAGTTCAAAGGGATAAGAATCCAGGATGCGCTGCCCGTTTTCAAAGCCGATCTTTTCCAGCATATCCAGCGCACGGGCGAAGAAGTGCTCCCTGGGCATGTCGAAATGCTCCGTCATACTCTCATAAAGCTGGGCGCCCACCGTACGGATCGGGCAGAAGGAGCTGCCGGCATACTGAAAGATCATACCCAGCTCCGGACCGTTGAGCTTACGCAGCTCTCCGGCGGAGAGATCCGGCAGATTTTTGCCCTTGTACCAGATATCGCCCCGTGTGACAAGGCCGGTATCGCCCAGAAGGCCCATAGCCGCCTTGATAAGCGTGGACTTGCCGGAGCCGGATTCGCCTACAATGCCGAGAATTTCCCCCTCGGAAACGGTGAAACTGACGTCTTTGATAACTTTGACGCCGTTATAGGAGATATCGACGTGCTCATAACGTAAAATCTCGCTCATATCAACGCCCCCCTGACTTTGGGTCCGCATAGTCCCGGATGGTGTCGCCCAGGAGGTTGAAGATCATGACGGAGATAAAGATGGCAAAGCCGGGAGCCAGTGTGACCCAGGGCACAGAGGACAAAAGGCTGCGCGCGTCACTCATCATGCTGCCCCACTCCGCCGTGGGCGGCTTTGCGCCAAGGCCGAGAAAGCTCAGGCCCGCAAGCTCCATCATCATCGTGCCGATGTCCAGCATGGAGGTGACAAGGATCGGACCGATGATGTTCGGCAGGATATGTTTGAAGATAATTTTCCATGTGCCGCTGCCAGAGAGGCGCGCGGCTTTCAGGTACGGTGTCTCCTTCTGGGCCAGGGTCTGGCTTCGGGCAATGCGGGCGTATTTCGGCCACGAGATGGCCACCAACGCAATGATCGCGTTCTGCAATCCGCCGCCCAGAACACCGGCCACGGCCATGGCAAATACCAGACCGGGGAAGGCCAGAAACATATCCGAAATGCGCATCAGCACCGTGTCGATCCACTTGCCGTGCCAGCCGCAGAAAACGCCCACCATGGTGCCGAGGGCGGTCACGATGCCCACCAGAAGAAGCGTGGAGAAAATGCTTGTTCTGCTGCCGACGATCACACGGGAAAGCATGTCCCTCCCATAGCGGTCGGTGCCGAAGAGATGCTCCAGAGAAGGCGGTGCCTTGGCATTCTTCAGATCCTGCACATAGGGATCATAGGGTGTCAGGTGTTCGCAGAAAACGGAGCAGAGAAGAAGGGCCAGCGCAAGAGCACCAAAGAATATGAGCCGCGTCTTGATGGTGTCCTTTTTGATCTTTTGTACTCGGACAGTCGGTTCTTTCATCCCTCGCTCACCCCCAGTCGGATCCGCGGATCAAGCGCGTGATACAAGAGGTCTGTGATGAGGTTTACCAGCACGTAGATAATCGCCATCCAGACCACATAGGACTGGATCAGCGGATAGTCGCGCATGGTGATGGCATCCACGGCCAGCTTCCCCACGCCGTCCCACATGAAGATGCTCTCAATGATGGCCGTGCCGCCAAGCAGACTGCCGATGGAGAGGGCCAACAACGTGATGATCGTGAGCATGGAGGACTTGAGCACACTCCGCCAGAGGATTACGCGGCTGCGAACACCGCGCGCTTGAGCGCCGGTGACGTAATCTTTGTTGAGCTCTTCCAGCACTGTCGCCCGCACCTGCCGCATGTATTTGGCAGACATGGCGATAGCAAGAGTCAGGGTCGGCATGATGGCGCTTTTCACAGTGGTTCCGTTGGAGATGACCGGCAGCCAGCCAAGCTTGATGGCCAGCAGCTCCATCAGCAGCATCGCCACGAAGAAGTTCGGCAGAGAGTTGCCAATAAAACTCAGAAAGCGCAGCAGATAGTCCGTCAGCTTATCATGCCGCACGGCGGCCAGGACCCCCAAGGGAATCGAGATCACGATGGTCATGAGGATTGAAAGCGCCGTCAGCAGCAGCGTCGCCGGGAGCTTGGAAGTAAAGGTCTTGAAAACGTCACGCCCGGAGACATAGCTTTTTCCCATGTCGCCGGTGAGCATGCCGCCCAGCCAGGAGAAATACTGCTGTACGAAGGGCTTGTCCAGTCCCAGTTCGGCGCGTTTTGCGTCGATGACCTCCTGAGCCACCGCGCCCTTATCCCCGTACATCTCCGTGATCGCGTCGCTGCCCGCCATGCGCATCATGGCAAAGGACAAAAACGTGATCCCGATCAATACCGGGATCAACTGTATCAATCTCTGAATGACATACTTTCTCACGTTGTTCTCCCCAACTTTGCAGAGATAGCCAAATCTAACGGTGAAATTATATGCTATCCCAAGCCAGAGCGGAAGCCCCGGGGGGGGATATTTTTTCGCTTTTTTCAAAAAAATTTTTATAAAATATCCCCCCGGGGGGCTTGTGAGAAATGCGGCATGCGTGATACGGTATGGAGAACGCAATTGCAAGGAGCCTTCTATGAACGAAAAAATGATCGCCGGACATGAACTCACGCCCGGCAAAACCATCAAAGACCATATTCATGTGGAGGGTACTGAGCTGCATGTCCCTCATGTCCTTCTGTGCGGAGACCGGCCCGGGCCTACGGTGCTGATCTCCGCCGGGATCCACAATGCCGAGTATGTGGGGATCCAGGCAGCTATTGAGCTGTCCAACGAGCTGGACGTGACAGCGCTGCACGGCAATGTGATCATTCTGCCGCTTGCCAATCGCTCCGGCTTTGAAAACCGCACCATGTCCCGTGTCTATGAGGATGGAAAGAATCTGAACCGTGTTTTCCCCGGCAACCGTGAGGGCAGTGAGGCCGACAGGCTTGCCCACATGCTGTTCGAGGTATTTATAAAAAATGTAGATGCCTACATCGATTTGCATTGCGGTGACGGATACGAGACGCTTGTCCCCTTCTGCTACTATCTGGGTGATACGCCTGCTGAGGCAACGGCAAAGCGGATGGTGGAATGTGTCAACGTGAAATATGTGGTACGCTCCCGCTGCCGTACCGGCGGTGCGTATAACCTGGCTTCAGTCCACGGTATCCCCAGCGTTCTCATTGAGCGCGGGCAGCTGAGTCTTTTCAGCCGCGAGGAAATCGAGGCGGACAAGGCCGATGTGCGGAATATTCTCCGCCGCCTCGGTGTATTGGATGGCGATTGGACAGTCTATCCAAAGCAGGAGCTTTTTGAATACAACGACGACGCCCCCTGCACAGGCTGCTGGTATCACGAGCTGAAGCCGGGCGACCGGTTTCAAAAGGGCGAAAAGCTGGGTGAGATCCGCGATTACTTCGGACGCAGTCTCTTTACGGAAACGGCCCCCACAGACGGCGTACTACTGTATCAGTGCGCGTCATTGAACATTATTGAGAAAGGCCCGATGGTGAGCTATGGAGTCCCGACAGACAATCCTTTCTGAAAACAAGGCATACTGGACCGATCGCGCATCCGGTTATTCTGAAGTCAATCAGGTAGAGCTGGAAACCGACCAGCGTAAAAAATGGAGCGACTGCCTTCATGGTGAGATTGTACAGCACTTTCCCGGAATCGCGGCAACTCAGCTTCGTGTATTGGAGATCGGCACCGGTCCCGGCTTCTTTGCTATTCTTCTCTGTGAGTTGGGGTATGATGTGACGGCGATCGACCTGACTCCGGCCATGCTTGACGAGGCAAAGAAAAACGCAGGCGACATGGTCGACAGCATTCGTTTTATGGAGATGAACGCGGAGGCTCTTGACTTTGAAGACGCCTCCTTCGATGTGGTGATCAGCCGCAACCTGACCTGGAATCTTCCACACCCGGACGCGGCATACGCCGAGTGGGCGCGTGTGCTGAGGCCCGGCGGTCTGCTTTTGAACTTTGACGCCAACTGGTACGCCTACCTCTTTGACGAGAAGGCACAGGCAGCCTATGATCAGGATCGGATCAACAGCGCCGAGCAGGGCGTGTGGGATCAGAACGTGGGAGAAAACTTCGACGTGATGGAGGACATCGCCCGCCGCGTCCCGCTCAGCAGCATCCGCCGCCCCGCATGGGATCTGACACAGCTTCACAGCCTTGGTCTCCATGCCCGGGCGGATGAACAGATCTGGCAGCATCTGTGGTCAGAGGAAGAAAAACTGTATTTTTCTTCAACTCCCTTATTCCTTGTGAGCGCAGAAAAAGGATGAGATACTCTGGCTCCACCTTACGCCTGACTGCTACTTGACTACTATTTTTCGTAAACCTTGATTCCCGGAAAAACCAGCGCTCATGCGGCTTTCCGGGGATCGGCGCAATAGTAGTCAAAACTGGGGTAAAACCTGCAAAGCCGCACCGAATCAGGCTTTTTACAAATGCGGCCTGATAACTCCGGCTCTGGAGGTCGTGGGTTCGAATCCCGTCAGCCGTACCATAGCATAAACCCCTACTTGATACAATGTGTCAGGTAGGGGTTTCGTTAAATTGTTCCCTCTGAAACGCTGTAATTTCAAGGGTTTCAGGGTTTGTCAAATGAAAAATGATGCATTTCAAGATCGCAGGTTGAAGAAATCTGCGGTCTTTTTTGTGCTCCGAAGGGGCAAAATGGGCAAAAACGGGGCGTGTACGCGTTATACAGACATCTGTAATCGTTAAAATTTAGGGGGAATCGTTAAATTATAGGGTATATCGTTAAATTATAGGGCAAATCGTTAAAATACAGGTGTTTGCGTTAAAATACAGGTGTTTGCGTTATACAGACAGATTTTTGCTTTCATGGTGTTTTTCCTCCAGGCTTCATATTCTTACAGCGTCCGCTTGCTTCTGCGGACGGCGGCCATGCGTTCCAGGTCGCCGTGGTCGATGGTGTTCTGCAGCGCGGCCGCGATCTTCTCTTTTCGTCTCAGAAAATCCGGGCCGGTCAGGTTCGTGCCGGAGATGGTGTGGTGCGTGATAAAGGCACAGTCGCAGTTTAAGTTTTCCACGAAAATTATCAGCTCTTCCAGCATTTCCTTTTCGGAAAGCGGCTCAAACTCGCCGCGCTGCGCTTCCTCCAGCAGCGGCGTGCCGGGAAACAGCGTCAGCCCGCCCGTGCCGACGACAGTGGGATGGCACCGGCTGAAAACCTCGTCATTGACGTCTTTCTCCAGGTATGCTATACTGTTTTCGCATGGACATTGAGCAAAACCAGGAAGCATATCTGAATGCCAGTCGTGCCATTACCAATCACCTGTCATTCAGAGAAGATGGAGGTGCAGCACGTGGCGCGTAATACAGATCTCCATTTGCGGAATCAGATGATCTATTCCGTTTTTGTTCGCAATTACAGCTCTGAGGGGACCTTTGAGAAGGTACGCGAGGATTTGC
>JAFYHU010000072.1 GCA_017538965.1 Oscillospiraceae bacterium | reverse complement strand
ATGATACCATTCATATGAACTTTCGTCAACCGCCTGTCGGCGCCTCCGGATTTCCCTTTTCTGGCGGTTTTATTTCCCGTCTGTGGTGGTCTAATTTCCCATCACTGGCGGTCTACATCCCTTTTTGGAACGGCGTAAACATGCTTGTGAAGACAATATTACAATTGCCCTCTTTGTTTTAGCGACGATCAATCAGATCAAAGAACAGCCTCGTATTCTCTTTGTCAAACTCACAGTGGCCAACCTCATCAATAATCAGACAGGATAGCCGCACCAGTCCATTGAGCACAGAACAGATGCTTGCGGATACCTGTCTCTGAACACTTTGACCGAGATACGGGAAGCCGTTTCAGCAATCTCCGAAAAAAGCTCGCACGGGCCGGATAGTCCAGTATCCTTGGCCGGTACGAGCTTTGGAATTAATAAGCTTGAATCGCCGTGTACCGAATAGTACGCAAGGCGATGCGGGAAAAAATATACTCAAATCGCGGAAAGTCTTCTGCCCGATGTTCCAGACTGCTGCGCAGCTTCAAAGCTCCGGAGAGGTGGTCGGTGTCGGCAGTTCTTCCGTGCTGCCCGGCTCATCGGGTGCCGAATCTTCCGGTTCAGACGGTTGCGTGGCAGTTGGTTCCGGGGTCACAACAGAAGTCGGCTCCGGCACAATGATCGTTTCCGTCACCTCGGGCGGGAGAGTAGGATCGGGCTGAGGGCTGAGAGTCGGCGTCGGAGAGACGAATGGCTCCGGTATTGCGGAAGGACTCGGTGACGGCTCCGGGGATACCGAATGCTCCGGCGTCGGTGTGACCTCAATCTCAATCTCGGCACTTGTTTCCGGCGTCTCATACGGCGTCGGATCCGGGGCGGGAAGGTTCTCGGAGACATTGCTGTCACCTGATCCGTAGATCCCCAGCACACGTTCACCTACCCAGCCTCGCATAAGAAGAAAGGCGATAAAGCCTACCAAAAGCGCGAGAAGCAGCAGAAAGATCGGCCGAAAGACAGAAGCTTTCTCCGGCTGTGCGATTTTATGATTGTCATCCAGCCAGAAAGCATCCGGATCCGCATAGGTCTCTTCCTCTTCTTCCTCGTCGAATCTCCCGTCGCCGCAGACTCCGATCCCCTTTGAGCGCACGACCTTAGCGTAAAAGGCAGCCGGATTGTCGTAGCGGTACCGGTGAATGGCCAGCATTCGCCCCAGACGCATGGCGAGCCCGGAAGGCAGAGATACATCCTCCAGATAGATCAGCAAGAGGGGAATGTTCCGGTCCCGGGCAAAATTCAGTTCATCCAGGCAGTTGGACGAGGAAAGATAGGCTTCCGAGATCAGCGCGATCAGATAATCACAGTTCTCGATCGCCTCGGCGATGTTCTCGTCCCACTGCGTCGCAGGGATGACGCCTTCATCATACCAAACGCGAAAACCGGCCGCCTTCAAATACCGAATGGTCTCTGAAGCTGCATCGGCATTGCGATGAGAGTAGCTAAGAAATATATAAGGTTTTTCTCCGTGGTAAGGAGCAAGAGAACGGTCTTCAAAAAGCATGGTATGTTCAATCCTCTGAAATAATAATCACAGGAACTCCCTTTCCTCACAGGGAATCGGTTAATTACATTCAGCCGCAATAATTGTCATGCTAAAAATATAATATACGATATCATTTCACTGTGTGTCAAGAAATAAAAGAGAACTTTACGGAAAGTTCACAGCACTGCTGGGTTTTGGTTGACAGGGGCTTGTAAAAACACTACTGGCATAGTATAATTTTTTAGCACAGAAACCATCGTATTTTTATTCAACAGATCAGAAGGAGGAGATATATCTATGAAGTTCTACAAAATCGATGATCAGATTGTGATTTCCGATAAAAGTTTATCGGTCGGGCCGGAACTGATCGCGAACACGACGGACGCGTCAAACGAGAAGCACGTACCGGTGATCTCCGTCAACGGGGATAAAGTAACCGTGATGGTCGGGGCGGTCGAGCATCCCAGCCTGCCGGCGCACTATATTGAGTGGATTGTGCTGGTAACAGAAAAAGGGTTCCAGATGCATTATCTGAAACCCGGTGAGACGCCCAAAGCGACGTTCAAGGTGAATGAACCCGTTGTGGCAGCGTATGAGTATTGCAATCTACATGGGCTTTGGGTTGCCGTTGCGTAGCGACGACAACCCAGAGAAGAGAGACGAGGGATTACTGCCGCGACGAAGGATTGAACAGATTCCGGATTGCAAGGGATGATTATATAATGAATGAGAGTCAGGCGAAAAAGATGATCCAATCCCGATGGTTTTTGGGCTTTCAGATCGTCATGATTGCATTATGGGGATCGCAGCTTCTGTATACGGATGCTTATTATGTGAATTATCTTCTGATCCTCATCGCAACAGGAATCTGCCTGGCACAAAACATGAGAGAAAATGGAGAGGTATTCCGCAATCTGGCAAAGAGAAGAGAAAGAATGCTAATAAATCTCTTCGCGGTTCTTTTTGCATTAATGGTTGCTTTTGCAAACTATAGAATTTTGGGGGACCGGGAAACGGAGTTTGGAAAAGCATTCGGTATTGTTCTTCAACTGGGGATGACAGCCGTTTTCTTCCTAGGCGGTTTTTTTGCATTTCGGATTCTGTTTACCGCTATCTGCAGAAATAAGCAAAAGCTGATCTGGAAGCAAAGTGAAAAAGAAAGCACCAGACCGAAGATGCTTTTTCTATTATGCTTTCTGACAATCGTACTGACAAGATCCATTGTACTTTTCTTTTGCCGATATCCCGGTATTGTTGGTATAGACAGCTTCCAGCAGATCGAGCAGATCTTTTCAGGGAACTATTCCAATCACCATCCGTTCTATCATACGATGCTCATTCGGTATACGTTGCTGATCGGCATGAAGCTGTTTCGAGATATCAATGCGGCAGTCGCCACATACAGTGTAATTCAAATTCTGTTTACCGGAGCATGCTTCTCATTTGCAGTCGGCACGATGGCGCAGATGAAGGCACCAAGGTGGATGATTCTTTCTTCTTTGCTTTTTTTTGTGCTGATGCCTTATCATATTCTCTATGCCATATCAATGTGGAAAGACGTCCCCTGGGGATGCGTTATCCTTCTTTTTCTGGTTGCTTTTATCAGATGCCAGGACAGGATTGGCAACAACACGGCGAATTATATGCTGCTTGCCATATCCGGACTTGGTATCTGTTTATTCCGGAGCAACGGGCTGTTTGTTTTCGTCATTCTGACCGGTTTGTTTGCCATATTATGGAAGGGAACGAGCAGAAAACAGCTGGTGATGTTTGTTTCCGTCATCGTCATCAGTTTGATCATGAAGTATCCCGTCCTGGAAAAACTCCAGGTAACACAGCCGGATACCATCGAAGCGCTATCCATCCCGGCTCAGCAAATTGCCCGCGTCGTGCAGGAAGGCTGCGAATTAACCGACTGGGAAAAAGAAACACTGGCAGAGATTATCGACATTGATCAGATTCCGAAACGGTATAAATCCTATATTTCTGATCCCGTTAAAGAACTGGTTCGGGAAAAGGATAATCAGCAGCGGATCACAGAGAAAAAATGGGATTATATGAAGCTGTATTTCCGATTGGGATGGCGATATCCAAAGCTGTATCTGCGAGCCTGGATTGATCAAACGAAAGGGTATTGGAATGCCGGATATGATTATTGGAGGTGGGGTTCAAAGGTCAAAGACAATGAATATGGTATTGAAGGAATCGTAAGAAGCGATCAGTTAAACAGTATGCTCAATGAATATGTATGGCTGTACCCCAACATCCAGGGGCTGCGGTTGTTTTTAAGCATCGGGCTGTTTGTATGGATCGATCTGGCAACGCTTTTTATCTCCCTGCTCAGAAAAGACAAACTCGGGATCTTCGCAGCCGCGCCAGTTCTTGCAGTTGTACTATCACTGCTTGTTGCTACGCCGGTCTATTCCGAGTTTCGATATATTTATTGCGCATTCTGTACCCTGCCAATTGTTATTGCTGTCTGCTGCGCGGAAAAGAGAGTTGAGAGTGGAGAGTTGAGAGACGAGAGTTGAGAGTAGAGAGACGGAGATTAGAGGGAGTTTTGGATTCTGGTCATGATGTTTTCGCACGCGGAAAAGACAAGGGATTCGTCGATGGTGGTAAGGTGTTTGTTTTCCATGAGGACCCGGCCGTTGACGAGGACGGTGTCGACTTCGGTGCCGGTTGAGGAGTAGACGAGGCCGGAGAGGATGTCGTTCTGCGGGAGGAACTGCGGGACGTTCAGATCGAGGAGGATGAGGTCGGCGAGGGCGCCTTCGCGGATGATGCCGAGCTCGCCCTCGCGGCCAATCGCTTTGGCGCCGTTGACGGTGGCCATTTCGAGGACTTCAGAGGCGCTGACGCAGCGAGGGCTGCGGGCAGCGCCTTTATAAGCCAGGGCGGCGGCGTTCATCTCGGAAAACATGTTCAAGCTGTTGTTGCTGCCGCAGCCGTCGGTTCCGAGGCAGACGTTGAGGCCGGCATTCAGGAACTTCTGCGCCGGGGCGAAGCCGTTGCCGAGCTTCATATTGCTCTTCGGGCAGAGGGCGATGTTTACTTTTTTCTCAGCCATGAGGCGGATATCCCCGTCCGTGGCATAGACGCAATGGGCAGCAATTACGGGCACGTCAAAAACCCCTATGTCATTGACATAGGCAATGGGGGTAGAGTCGTGCTCTTTTTGCATGCCTTCCATCTCGGCCTTGCTCTCGGAGAGGTGGATGGTCTGGCCGATGCCGCGGTCGCGGGCGGAGCGGGTGAGCTTTTGAAGGTAGTCGGGCATGCAGCTGTAGGGGGCGTGGGGGCCGTGCATGAACTGCAGGCGGGGCTCGTCGCGGAAGAGATCCATCTCGCGGACAGCCTGGCCGTACTTCATGAGAGACTCTTCGGAGTCCGAGACGCCGGCGAGGCCGCGGGAGATGACGGCGCGGAAGCCGGAGTCGTACACGGCGCCGGCCGCGGCGGAGCGGGGGCCGGACTTCTCCTGCGCCGACTTGATGGTCATGTCGACGAAGCAGGTGGTGCCGGTGCGGAGCATTTCGATGATGGCGAGGAGGGTGGTACAGTAGACGTCCTCCTCGGTCATGTGGTCTTCAATCTTCTGGACGGCGTCCAACCAATCGAAGAATGGGAGGTCGTCGGCGACGTTGCGGTGGATGGTCATGTAGGCGTGGGTATGGGCGTTGATGAGACCGGGCATAACGAGTTTGTTTCTCGCATCGATGATGCGGGAAACAAACGGAGAGTTGAGAGAAGAGAGAGGAGAGTTGAGAGACGGGGGATCAGCGCCTGCGGGCGGGACATTTTCCTGGGAGAGGAGGAGGGAGGTGATGCGGGTGTCGGTGATGAGGATGTCGGTGTATTCGAGTTTCCAGCCGGAGGAGTCGCGGAGGAGGACAAGGCCGTTTTTGATCAGGGTTTTCATAGAGTCTCCTTGAGCAGGCAGCGGCGAAGCCACTGCAAAGTAGGGGAAGCGCCTGCGGGCGCGAGGATTGCGGAGCGATCTGGGGATCGCTCCCTACGGGTGGGGGATTTGCGGAGGCATCTGGGGATGCCTCCCTACGGGCGGGTGCATGAGTTAGACGGTGGAGGTGGACAAGTAGGCGATCTGGGCGGGGGTTAGATGATCGATGGAGACGCCGAGGAAGCGGAGCTTGCGGGAGGCGACTTCGAGGTCGACTTCGCGGGGAACGTCGATCAGAAGGTCGGTGAGCTTGCCTTCGTTTTCAACGAGGTATTTGGCCGAGAGGGCCTGAATGGCGAAGCTCATGTCCATGATCTCGGCCGGGTGGCCGTCGCTGGCGGCAAGGTTCACAAGGCGGCCTTCGGCGATGACATAGATATGGCGGCCGTTCGGGAGAGTATAGCCCTTGATGTTGTGACGCATCTCGCGGGTTTCGAGGGAAATCTCGCGCAGGCGCTTCATGTCGATCTCGACATCGAAATGGCCGGCGTTCGAAAGGACGGCGCCTTCCTTCATCTCAAGCATGTCCGCTTCGGTGATGACGCCGGAGCAGCCGGTGACCGTCACGAAGAAGTCGCCCAGTTTGGCCGCCTCGCGCATGGGCATGACGGAGAAGCCGTCCATGACCGCTTCGATCGCGCGGATGGGATTGACTTCGGTCACGATGACCTTGGCGCCCAGGCCTTTGGCGCGCATGGCGACTCCCTTGCCGCACCAGCCGTAGCCGGCGACGACGACATACTTGCCGGCGACAATCAGATTGGTGGTGCGGGTGATGCCGTCCCAGACCGACTGGCCGGTGCCGTAGCGGTTATCGAAGAGGTGCTTGCAGTCGGCGTTGTTCACCTTAACCATCGGGAAGCGGAGCTTGCCCTCGCGGTGCATGGCCGTGAGGCGGATGATGCCGGTGGTGGTCTCTTCGCAGCCGCCGATGACATAGGGGAGCTCGTCCTGCAGCTCGGTGTGCAGGAGGTTGACGAGGTCGCCGCCGTCGTCGATGATGATGTTGGCGTGGTGGGAGAGGGTTTCCTTCAGGTGGGCGTGGTACTCCTCGGGCGTCGAATCGTACCAGGCATAGACGTTCAGGCCGGCCTTGACCAGCGCGGCGGCGACGTCGTCCTGGGTGGAGAGGGGGTTGGAGCCGGTGACAAACATCTCGGCGCCGCCGGCGGCCAGGACCTTGCAGAGGTAGGCGGTTTTTGCTTCGAGGTGGATGGAAAGGGCGATGCGTTTGCCGGCGAAGGGCCTTGTTTCGCGGAATTCGTCCTCGAGGCTGCGGAGGAGGGGGCAGTTGCGGCGGACCCATTCGATTTTGTTTTCGCCGGAAGGAGCGAGGGACAGATCACGGATTTGACTCATGGGAAGACTCCTTTTAAAGTTGAAAGTTGAAAGACGGGGAATTGCCGCTGCGGCGGGAACACCTCATCCGCCCCAGTGTGCGCACTGGGGCACCTTCCCCATGAGGGGAAGGGCGCCTGCTGGCGCGGGGACTACTTTAAGTCGGTGGGGGAGATGCTGAAGGAGGAGCGGAAGGCGCGGTGGAAGACGGAATAGTCGTTGAAGCCGGCGTCGCTCGCGGCCCGGACGGCGGGCACGCCCTCGCGGATCAGGCGGGCGGCATAGAGCAGACGCTTCTGGCGGACATACTGGTGGACCGTGCTGCCGGTCTGCTCCTTGAAGAGGCGCATGAAATGGTAGCGGCTGAGGAAGACGCGATCAGCGAGCGTGTCGATGGAGAGATCGGAGGAGAGATTTTCGTTGATGTAGGAGAGGGTTTGGCGGATCTTCTCGTCCGCGGCACGGTCGGGGGCAGGGCACTCGGCGGCGGAGATGCGGTTGATGGTGATCAGGAGCTGGGCGATCAGTGTATCACGCATGGTGTCCGAGCCGGGGCGCTCGTCCGAGAGGGCTTTTTCGAAGGAAGCAAGGAGAGCGCTGAGCTCTTCGCGCTGCTCATCGTCCGGAAGGAGGAGGCAGCGGCCTGTGCGGTCGGCCGTGCGGAAGCAGTCCATGAGGCCGGCGGAGGGGAAGATGCGCTCGAAAAAGCCGGGGTCGAGGTAGAGAATGATACGCTCGTAAGGCGCGGAGACGTCGATGAGAGCGCGGTGGATGGCATGGTGGCGGACCAGGAGGACGGACCAGGGCTGGAGGGGGTAGACGGTGTTTTCGACGGTATAGTCGACGTTGCCCGAGAGCAGGAGGACGATTTTGTCGAAATCATGGAAGTGGAAGCTGCGCTCCTGGCCGGCGGTATCGCGGAGGTGAAAATAGTGGTAGCTTTCGTGGAGGTAGCCTTCTTTGCTTATGTTGACTGAATTATTCATGGGGAACTCCAGTCTGTGACAGAAAGTTGAAAGTGGAGAGACGAAGGATAGAGTGGAGAGAAGAGAGTTGAGAGTTGAGAGACGGGGGATAAGGGCGCCTGCGGGCGCGGAGTTTGCGGAGCGATCTGGGGCAGCAAGCTCGGTTCGTCGCACGTTGCTCGCGCGTCGTTATGCTCCCTACGGGGTGGGGGAGTGGGGATATTTTACCGCAGTTTTTGCAATGTTTCAAGCAGGAATCGCAATTTACTGTGTTTTTATTTCGGATATAATATGGAGCAATCAAGCCCTGAAGGGAGGACTTTAGGAAATGAAGGAAAACAACTTCTTCAAGAACAACTGGTTCCTGCTGACGATGGTGCTGGGCATGGTCGCCGGTGCGATTACAGGCGCGGTGTGGCCGGGCGCCACCTGCCTCGAGCCGCTGGGAACCATCTTCATCAACATGATGTTCTGCGTGGTGGTCCCGCTGGTATTCTTCTCGATCTCCAGCGCGGTGGCCAACATGGCGAGCGCAAGAAAAGCCGGCAAGATCATGGGTACCACGATCGTGACCTTCCTGTGCACGGCGGGCATCGCGGCAGTCATCATGTACGTCATCGTGCGCCTGATCCCCATCGTACCGCAGGGTTTTGAGGCGATGGAGGTCGCAGAGGCGACCGAAATCAGCGTCCCGACGCTGATCATCAACTTCTTCACCAAGCCCGACTTCACCGAGCTGTTCAGCCGAAGAGCGATTCTGCCCCTGATCGTGGCGGCGATTCTGTTCGGCTTCGGCGTGCAGCTGAACGGCGGGCGCGAGTGCGCGACGGCGAAGATGCTGGCGGACGTCAATGCCTGCCTGATGAAGACGATGCGCATCATCACTTACTATGCACCGATCGGATTCTTCGGCTTCTTCGCGTATCTGGTGGCGACCTACGGCCCAGAGCTGATCGGTGCCTACGGCAAGACGATCGTTATCTACTATGTGGTAGCCTTTGCGTATATGTTCATCTTTGCGCCGATCTACGCCCGCTTCGGCGGCGGCAAGGGCGCGGAGAAGGTCATGTTCAGCCATCTGTTCGCGCCGGCGGCGGTGTCCTTCGGGACCTGCTCGAGCGTGGCGACGATCCCGACGAATATGGAAGCCTGCGAGGACACGGGCATTTCGAAGGACGTCAGCGAGATCGTCATCCCGATGGGCGCGACGATGCACATGGACGGTTCGGCCATGAGCGCGATCATCAAGGTGGCCTTCCTGTTCGGCATCTTCGGGCAGGACTTCACCACGGGCCGGGCGATCCTGGCGATCATCGTGGCGGTGTTCTCGTCGGTGGCCATGTCGGGCATTCCCGGCGGCGGCGGCACGGGCGAGATGGTGCTGTGCTCCATCTTCTTCCCTGAGCAGATCGGGATTGCGCTGCCCATCGCGTGGGCGCTGGGCGACCTGGTCGATCCTCCGGCCACGATGGTGAACGCGGCGATGGACTATGTCTCGACCTACATCGTGTCGAAGTATGTGGACGGGAAGGATTGGCTCCAGAAGAGGCTGAAGAGAGTTGAGAGTTGAGAGTTGAGATACCGCTGCGGCGGGGACCTCATCCGACCTCGCTTCGCTCGGCCACCTTCCGGGTCGCGATCACAGATCGCTTCCCGCTTGGGCTACAAATGTGCACACCGGCACATTTGCTTAACGCGTCGCGCCCCAAAGGGGAAGGCAGGGGCGCCTGCGGGCGCAGGGTTTTTTAGACGGGAGATAAAGATGGAAATGATCCGGATGAACGGAGCGGGGAATTCGTTCTTCGTTCTGGAAGACCTGGAAGGAGAGCTGCGGCGTCAGGGACCGGGTGCCCTGGCGCGGCAGCTTTGCCGTCCGGAGGAGGGCGAAAAGACCGACGGCATGATCGTGATCATCCCCGCGGAAGGGGATGAGGACTTCGGCATGCTGTTTTACAACGCGGACGGGAGCATGGGAGAGATGTGCGGAAACGGGGCACGCTGCGCCGCGCGGTACGGCGTCGAGCACGGCCTCGTGCGGGACGATCAGAACATCCGATTCCGGGCGACGGCGGGAGAAATCCGGGGTCGGAAGATCACAGAGGAGCTGTACGAGGTGCGACTGAACAGCCCGACTGTCATAGACCGGCAAAGGAGGGCGGCGACGCCGGAGGAGACGATCGAATGCTGCTATGTGGAGCTGGGGGACCCCGGGATTCCGCATGCGGTGGTGCGGGTCGGACCGGAAGCCTTCGAGGACCTGGATACTCTGCGCGAAAGGGGAAGGGCACTGCGGTACAGCGAGGCTTTCCCGAAGGGCGCCAACGTGACTTTCGTGTGGGAGAAGGAGCCGGGGCGCGTGAAGGCAATCACCTTTGAGAGAGGGGTCGAAGATTTTACGCTGGCCTGCGGGACCGGAGCCGGGGCAACGGCGGTGAGCCTGGGGAAGTCGGTTGAAGTAAAGATGCCAGGGGGGACGCTGCAGGTAGAGTTGAGAGTTGAGAGTGGAGAGTTGAGATTGCCGCTGCGGCGGGGACCTCATCCGACCTCGCTACGCTCGGCCACCTTCCGGGTCGCGATCACAGATCGCTTCCCGCTTGGGCTACAAATGTGCACACCGGCACATTTGCTTAACGCGTCGCGCCCCAAAGGGGAAGGCAGGGGCGGCGGGCGCAAGGATGGAGACGAAGGGACGGAGATTGAGGTATATTTGATTGGGCCGACAGAGATCTCTGAAAAGTTCACAGGATAATCTAAAGCCGGGGAGATCCCGGCTTTTGTTATGAAAACCCTTGACGAGAGTGCGGGAAACAGGTAAAATAACAAGAAATAGTATTGACGAGGCTTGGTTAAACCCGGATATAGAGAAATGAGGGCAAAGAGCATGAAAAGATTACGTAAACTTCTGGCGCTTACACTGGCCGTCTGCATGATGAGTGCTCTGGGCGTATGGAATACAAGTGCGCAGGCAGACTGGTATACCGTGAAGTTCACCGAGTTGGAGAACAAAGACTTCGCAGGAGTACCGACCGGGACGGGAACCGAGCCGGCGACGAAGGAAGACAATGCGAAGGATACGGCGACCGGAGCGGACGCGGATCTCGCAAAACCAGGCAAGATCGAGTATTTCTATAATCCCTGGGCCGGGACGCTGGTGATTCGGGGCAAGGGAGCCATGCCCGGGTTTGACGAAAAGCATCCGGCACCCTGGCACACTGAGGCCAAGCGTGCGCTACGCGTGATCATCGAAGAGGGTGTGACGACCATTTCGAACGAGGCGTTCAAGGACTTTGAGCGGCTCAGGAGCGTAGTATTCCCCTCAACGCTGAAAAAGATCGCAGAAAACGCATTTGAAAAGTGCGAAAAACTGAAGCGTGTCGAAGTGGTTATCGAGATCGAGGATGCGAAGAAACTGATCGAGGAGAGCAAGAGCGAAGAGCTGCTGGAGGACGATGTCAAGATTGTCCGCGTGACGAAGGAAGCAATCTGCAGGGAAGTCTGCTGGCTGACGCATTACTGGCTGGATCGCGTAGAGATCACCTATGACAAAGCCGGACGGCCGATCCGGATCATTGAATACAAGATCGACGGCAGCATGGTCGACACGGGCATCAAGTATCTGAATCCGGCAACGGCGGTGAATCAGGCAAAGAACGAGAATACCGTTGAGCGCAGATATGCCGTGACGACAACACGGGACGGCGAGAAATCGGCAGAAGAAAAGGAAGTCAATGAGTACGGATCTACCTTAATCAAGGGAGAGTATGAGCTGAACAAAGCCGGTCGGCAGGTCAAGGGGACAGAGGTCACTCTTGGTGATTACGGATCTTCAAAGCGAACGCTGAGTAAAGCCACCTATCAGGAGGACGGCAGCGGAACCAAGACCTGGAAACAGGTATATGAGACCGGTACTACAGCGAAAATCGTGGAAGAGGTTGACAAGAAGGATAGTATTAAGTCCATAAAAACCACGTATTATGATAATCACGGCGAAGAAATAGGCAACTCTGAAACAAAAAACACATATGAAGACGGGAGAAAAATCGCTACAACCAGCACCACAAACATAGATGGTAATTATCGAACCGAGAACATCAATTATGAATATGACGATACCACCAAGCAGCTGAAAAAACAGATTTCCGAGACAGATAATAATGGATATATCACCAAAGTCGAGACCAGTTATAATTACGACGAAAACGGCAATCTGAAAAAGGTGGTGGAAGAGAATAAGAACGACGGGTCCTCGACAACGACAGACTACAGCTATGATAAGAAAGGGCTTAAGACAGGATCGACCATAGTACAAGAAAGCTTATACGGAACAACGACAACGGAAACCAAATTCGATAAAAACGAGCGTGCGAAATCCGAGACTGTCGAAGAGAAAGACAGCGATGGAAATATTGTCAGCACTACGAAAACCGAGTACAGCTATAATGATGACCATGTCGTTACAAAAAGCGTTGCAACCAAGAAAAATGCAGACGGAAGCACAGAAACAACGGTATGCACCTATGATTCTGACGGCAGGGTTATAAAAAGTTCAACCGAAACGGTCGGGACTGACGGTAAGAAGACCAAAGAGGATGAAAGCAAGACCTTTAATTCCGATGGGAAAGTGACATCCTGGAAACGGGAGTATACCGACGAGAACGGCAATACGACAACTTCTACGAATAATATGAGGTATGACTCGCAGGGAAGGGTGTTGGAATCAAAATCCTATAGTCCCATAACCGGCAATACAATAATTTTGAGCTACAGCTATGATTCCAAGGGAAGAGTCACTGAACAGGTCGACGAGACGATTGCTTCTGACGGAACAAAATCCGGTACAATAACTACGTATACCTATAAAGAGGACGGTACATACGAGACCGACATAAAACCGATCAACAATACAGAGAATACAGATACAACGACTGAAGCTGAGCCGAAGCTTTCTCTTACGGATACCGAGGGAGACAACAAGGCTAAAAGCACCGAGAATGAAGACAACAAGAGAAGTGTTCCCGATCCGGAATCTGACGATAAGAGCGAGCTCGATGAGAACGAGAAATCTGAGAAGAGCTTGAAAAAAGACAGATCCAGCGCGGAAAATGTGGAAAAAATAGAGAAAGAAGAGAAAAAGCCGGCAGAGGAAAAGGAAGAAGAGGAGAAGGAAGAGGAGCAGCCGGCAGAGGAGAAGGAAGAAGAGAAGAAGGAAGAGGAACAGCCGGCAGAGGAGAAGGAAGAAGAGAAGAAGGAAGAAGAACAGCCGGCAAAGGAAAAGGAAGAAGAGAAGAAGGAAGAGGAACAGCTGACAAAGGAAAAGGAAGAAGAGAAGAAGGAAGAGGAACAGCCGACAAAGGAAAAGGAAGAAGAGAAGAAGGAAGAGGAACAGCCGGTAAAGGAAAAGGAAGAAGAGAAAAAGGAAGAGGAACAGCAAGGTACTTCGACACCTGCACAGAAAGCAAGTTCGGCACCTGCACCGAAACCTGAAGATAAGTTAGCAGAATGGATCGCAAACGGATGGGTATATAACAATGCACCAACGGATTCGGCACCCCAATTCGTCCGCGATTATTTCGGAGTCTGATACAGCGAAAAAAGCACAGATCAAAAACATCGGGGCTGCCGAAATGGCAGCCCCGCGGAACTAATTATTAAAGTTCAAAGACGAAGGAATAAAGTTGAAAGTTGAGAGTTGAAAGTTGAAAGACGAGAGACCTCTTCAGTCAGCTGGTGCTGACAGCTTCCCCAAAGGGGAAGCCAAAAAGGCAATCATGGCGGGGATTATAGGGACGCTGGTGCTGATTGCGTTCTGTGGATATGCGCTTTGGGTGCAGCCGCCAGCAGTGCAGGAAGAGCCGGCGCCGTCGCCGACCCCAACCCCGCTGCCGATCTTTACGGCAAAGCCCGAGGCAACGCCGGAGCCGACGCCGGAGCCTCTGCCCGAGGGCGAGGCCTTCGTGAACGAGCGGCAGGACGGGATGTATACGATGCTGCTGGTCGGACTGGATCAGTTGAGCATGAGCACGGATACGATTCTGGTCGGGCGCGTGGACACGAAGGCCCATACGATTCGGTTTGTCAGCATTCCGCGGGACACAATCCTGAACATCGACACGGATATCCGGAAGATCAACGCGATTTATCCCGGATCGGTGGCCTTCGGCGGGAACGGGATCGACGCGCTGATGCTGCAGGTGCGATGGCTGACGGGGATTCCGATCGACTGCTGGGCAGTGCTGGATCTGAACACCTTTATCGACGTGATCGACGAGATCGGCGGAGTGGATTTTGATGTGCCGTACGAGGTCGACTATTACTTCCCGGACATCGAAAAGCATCTGTATGTGCATCTCGACCCGGGGCCGCAGCATCTGGACGGCATTCAGGCGATGGCAGTCTGCCGCTATCGGGAGAGCTATATCACGGGAGATCTGGGAAGAATCGACGTGCAGCATGCCTTTCTGAAGGCCTGCATGGAGCAGATTCTTTCTGCGGGGAACATTCCTCACGCGCCGGTAGTAGTCAGGATGCTGAGCGAGAGGCTGACAACGAATCTGAGCGCGGGGAATTTCGCATGGTTCCTGCGGGAGGCGCTGAAGTGCAAGAGCGAGGATATCCGCTTTGATACCATGCCGGTCGATGCGAAGACGCTGCAGGGATACAGCTATGCGGTGCCGCGGCTGTACGAATGGCTGGAGATGATCAACGAGGATCTGAACCCGTATGAGGAGCCAATCGGACAGTGGGCGCTGAATTTGGTCTATTGCGACGGGATGGGGAACTACCAAGGGACAAACGGGCTGGACGGCGCGTGGTATTTTGAGACGGAGGAAAGCGCCACGTAGTGGCGCAGAACTGAGAGTTGAGAGCTGAGATGGCGCCTGCGGGCGCGGGGGATTGCGGAGCGATCTGGGGATCGCTCCCTACGGAGCGCGAGGGATTGCGGAGGCATCTGGGGATTGCTCCCTACGAGGCGCGGGGAGAGACGGAAAATTATAAGCTTGCGGAGTTGGAGGAAATGAGGTAAAATTCTGCGGCGGGAAGGTGATGAGAATCGAGACGCGGTATCGGCATGAATGGAAACATGAAATCAACTACGGGGACCTGATGGTGCTCCGGCAGCGGCTGCGGGCTGTGATGGAGCAGGACGAGCACGCCGCCGGCGGCAGCTATCGGATCCGGAGTCTGTATTTTGATAATCTCGAGGACAAGGCGCTGCGCGAGAAGGTCGACGGGGTCAATCTGAGAGAAAAGTTTCGCATTCGCTGCTATAATGAGGACTATTCGGTGATTCACCTGGAGAAGAAGGCGAAGCGGGGCGGGCTGGGCTGCAAGTTCAGCGCGGATCTGAGTGTCGAAGAGACCCGGGCGCTGCTGCAGGGCGAGACCGCGTGGATGACGAAGAGCGGGCGGCCGCTGGTGCAGGAGCTCGGATGCAAGATGCGGTCTCAGGGGCTGCGGCCGATGACGTTGGTGGACTATACGCGCGAGCCGTACATCTATCGGCCGGGGAACGTGCGGGTGACGATGGACTATGACATCCGGACGGGGCTGAAGAGCACCGACTTTTTAAACCCGGAGGCGGTGACCATTCCGGCGGGGGATAAAATTGTGCTGGAGGTCAAGTGGGACGAATATCTGCCTGACATCATCCGGGATCTGGTATGGCTGCCGGGGAGGAGAGCGGGAGCGTTTTCAAAGTATGCGGAATGCAGGAGATATGGATAGAAAAGAGAGTGGAGAGTTGAGAGCGGAGAGTGGAGATAGGCGCCTGCGGGCACGGGGAATAGAGTTTGAAGATTGGAGAATAGGGTATGTCGTTTCAGGATGTTTTTAAATCAAGTTTTTTGGAGAATGTGGGGGCGATCAGCATTCTGGACATGGCGCTGGCGCTGGTGCTGGCGTTTGGGGTCGGGCTGTTTATCTTTCTGGTGTATAAGCTGACCTACGCCGGGGTGATGTATTCATCCGGGTTCGGGGTGACGCTGATTGCGCTGACGATGATCACGACGCTGGTGATTCTGGCGGTGACGTCAAACGTGGTGCTGTCGCTCGGTATGGTCGGCGCGCTGTCTATCGTGCGTTTCCGGACGGCGATCAAGGAGCCGCTGGACATCGCTTTCCTATTCTGGGCGATCGCGGTGGGCATCGTGCTGGCGGCGGGGATGATTCCGCTGGCGGTGTTCGGCAGCCTGTTCATCGGGATCGTGCTGCTGATTTTTGCTACCCGCAAGGATGTGCCCAAGCCCTTTATCGTCGTGCTGAACTGCGACGGGCAGAAGAGCGAGGAGAAGGCCAGAGAGTTCCTGATGAAACATACGAAGCGCTGCGCGGTGAAGAGCAAGACGGCCCGGAAGGGACAGACGGAGCTGACCTGCGAGGTGCGCCTGCGCGGAAACGACACCGATTTCATCAACGAGCTGAGTGAGATGGAAGGCGTGCAGTCGGCCGTGCTGGTCAGCTATAACGGGGACTATATGGGCTGAGGAGGACCGGAAGGTGTCGACACATCGGCATATTAACGCGATCTGCCTGATCGTGCTGGTGTTTACGCTGGTTATTACGGTCCTGTTCATGAACGGAGAGAAACTCGGAATTCGGACGATCACCGAAGTCGAGGCGGAGGAGGACAGCGATTCGCCGTACTTCACAGCAAACGACAGGCAGATGAACTGGAGCACGACCGGAGCAACGCAGATCAGCCTGCTGGGCAGCAAAGCCGTGGTCAACGGCGGCGGCGCCTATGCCTACGACCGGGACGTGATCATCACGAGCGCCGGACGGTATGTGATCACAGGGACGCTGGACAACGGCAGCGTGGTGGTGGACACAGACAGCAAATCCAAGGTCTGGATCCGGCTGAATGGGGCAGAAATCCGCTGCAGCGACAACGCATGCATCCGGGTGGAGCAGGCAGAGAAAGTCTTCCTGACACTCGAGGAAGGAAGCGTAAACCGGCTCGAGAGCAGCGGAATCGCGGAGGAAGCCCTGGCGGCCGGCGTGAACGGGGCGCTGTTTTCGCGGGACGACCTGACGCTGAACGGAACGGGCACGCTGGAAGTACGGTCGGCGGGCGTACACGGAATTACCTCGAACGATGACCTGATCATCACCGGAGGAACAATTTCGATTTCCGCAGGCGATGACGGCCTGCATGCCAACGACAAGCTGAACATCGAGAGTGCGCAGCTGGAGCTGGACACCGGGGACGATGGTGTATCGCTGACCGGCGGGGAGAGCACCCTCGTGATTGCATCCGGCAGCATCCGGACGCGGAGCGGAGATAAGGGGATTTCCGCCGCGGGCGGGATCCTGATTCTCGACGGGAACCTGGACATCGAGGCGGCGACGGACGGCATCAACGCGACGGGACTTGTCCGAATTGAGGACGGGACGGTGAACATCATCACTGCGGACGACGGCATCCATTCGGATACGGCGGTCGAGATCGCGGGCGGGAAGCTGACGATCCCCACCTGCTATGAGGGCATCGAGGCGGGAAGCATCGAGGTGTCAGGCGGAGAGATTGACATCCGGCCCCTTGACGACGGTATGAACGCCAACGGGAAAGCAGAATCCCGGATTCTTGTCAGCGGCGGCAGCATCACGATCGTCAACGAGACGGCGCGGGATGCCGACGGGCTGGATTCCAACGGAGACATTCTTGTCTCAGGCGGCAGCATCCGCATCAGCATGATCAACAGCGGGAAAAACAAAGCGCTGGACTTCGGAAAAGAGAACGGCGGCGTGATGGAAATCAACGGCGGCGAGGTGATCGCCTGCGGAAACTATAACAAGGCCGAGAGCTTTGGATCGGGATCGAATCAGTATGCGATTCTGTACAACATTCGCCGCGGGATAGCCGGAGGGACGGAGCTCCGGCTGGAGGACGAAGCGGGAAAGGTGCTGCTTCAGTACGAAGTGCCCTGCAGCTTCTCGTCCGTGGTGCTGAGCAGCCCGGAGTTGAAGAAGGGCGGGACATACCGCCTGGTGATCGGGGATCTGGCAGACGAAATCACGCTGACGGAAGTATCGGCGGCCTTCGGCGATGTGGAGAGCGGAGAATTTGAAGGGAACATGAACTGGGGAAATTTGGGATATAGAGGATAAAGTTCAAAGTTTAAAGTTGAAAGTGGAAAGACGAAGGTTTTTCTTGACAAAGACGAAAATGCAGATATAATACAGATACAATTGAACACCTTATCAAGAGCGGTGGAGGGAACGGCCCTGTGAAGCCCGGCAACCTGCGGAGACGCAAGGTGCCAAATCCGGCGGTGAGACGAAAGATGAGGCGTAGAGCGTATAAAAGCGCGCCCCGGATTCGTCCGGGGCGCTTTTTTATAAGAAAAGCATAAACAGCAGAGAATACAGTTAAAAGGAGAACGAACATGAGTCATTATTTCTTTACTTCGGAATCGGTAACGGAGGGGCATCCGGATAAAATTTGCGATCAGATTTCGGATGCGGTGCTGGACGCCATTCTGGCGGCAGATCCCAACGGGCGCGTGGCCTGCGAAACGACGGCCTCGACGGGCCTCGTGCACATCATGGGCGAGATCAGCACGACCTGCTATGTGGACATTCAGAAGATCGCGCGCGAGGTCATCCGGGACATCGGCTATGACCGGGCCAAATACGGTTTCGACTGTGATACCTGCGGCATCATCGTCAACATTGACGAGCAGTCCGGGGATATCGCGCTGGGCACCAATGACGAGGTCGGCGGCGCGGGCGACCAGGGCATGATGTTCGGCTATGCCTGCGACGAGACACCGGAAAAAATGCCGCTGGCTATCTCGCTGGCGCATAAGATGGCAAGGCGGCTGACGCAGGTGCGCAAGGAGAAGCTGGTGGACTATCTGCGGCCGGACGGCAAGACGCAGGTGACGGTGGAGTACGACGAAAACCGCAATCCCGTGCGCGTGGACACCGTGGTGCTGTCGACGCAGCACGCGCCGGAAGTAAGCCTTGAGCAGATCCGCGAAGACATGATCAACCTGGTAATTCGGCCGACCATCCCCGAGGAACTGCTGGACGAAAAGACGAAGATCTATGTGAATCCGACCGGACGTTTCGTGATTGGCGGGCCGCAGGGAGACTCGGGCCTGACAGGCCGGAAGATCATCGTGGACACCTACGGCGGAAGCGCTCCGCACGGCGCCGTCCCGCAGCACCTCCAGGGTGAAGCTTTCCCCGGCGGGCATCCCCGCCATCCGCAAGATAGCCGAACTCGCCGCGCTGTTCCCATCCATCCGGGACATCCCGGCGAAGCTCGTCTGTGCGCAGT
>JAFYHU010000071.1 GCA_017538965.1 Oscillospiraceae bacterium | reverse complement strand
TCCTAAAGGACGGCACGACTACCACGATCAGGGGCGGGACGGTCAACTCTGACGCTTCCGGCGCAAACGGCGTATTCTGTTACGGCGGCAACGGCGGACACAATGGCGCGGAAGGCGACGGCACTACACTGTACATCTACGACACTGCCATCACTACTACCGGCGACGGCTCCGGCGGCATCATGACCACCGGCGGCGGAGTGACCTATGCCTATGATCTGACGGTGGAGACCTCCGGGCGCTCGAGCGCTGCTATCCGCACCGATCGCGGTGGCGGCACAGTGGTCGTAGACGGCGGCAGCTACACCTCCAACGGCCTCGGTTCCCCGGCAATTTACTCCACAGCGGACATCACCGTTTCCAACGCTGCTCTCACCTCCAATCTCTCTGAGGGCGTGTGCATTGAGGGACTGAACTCTATCACGCTGAACAACTGTGATCTGACTGCCGACAACACAAAATGCAACGGCAACGCCACCTTCCTGGACAGCATCATGATCTATCAGTCCATGTCCGGCGATGCCGACAGCGGTACTTCGTTCTTCACCATGAACGGCGGCAAGCTCACCAGCAAAAACGGCCATGTCTTCCATGTGACGAACACCAGCGCGGTCATCACGCTCAATGGCGTGGAGATTGTCAACGAGGATGCGGACAATATCCTTCTCTCCGTCTGTGCCGACGGCTGGAACGGCGACAGCAACAAGGCGCTGGTCAAAGCCGCGTCTCAAAAGCTCTCCGGCAGCATCAAGGTCGGCAACGATTCCGTCCTTGCCCTTGGGCTGACGGATGGCTCAACCTTTGAAGGCTCTATTGACGGCAGCATCGTCAACGCTTCCGGAACCGTAGTTTCTACCGAAACCGGCGCGGTTTCCGTGACGCTGGATTCCACCAGCACCTGGACGCTCACCGGCGACAGCTATATCACGGAATTCAACGGAGACCTCAACAACGTCAACAGAAACGGCTATACCCTGTATGTAAATGGTGAGGCACTGGCCTGAGTATGTTAAAATCTCTCTCCGTACCGTGGTAAACAGAGGACTCTGCATCTGTCATTCAAGACGGATACAGAGTCTTCCGTTTTTACTGTGAAAGATCCTACTCCGCTCTACATCAAAAATGATGGTTTTCTTTCCTGAAGCAAAACCACACCCGCAAAACCATATGTCAGGCTTTTATTGACTGTGAGCTTTTTTGCATTGAATAACTCATACTCTCATCCTGTATTTAGGAACATAACATGGTATCCTGTAAAGAGTCGAAAAAACAGCAGCAGAAGCCTGCCGCTGTTTTTGATATTCTCTATTACCAGAGATCAATATCTCCGTTTTCATCGCCTTTGACCCAATAGGCCTTGTTCTGATCCACTCGGATATACACCGCGTCCGCTTCACCGATTCTCGCCCGGATTTCTTCCGGCGTGATTTCACCGCCGAATGGAGACTGGATCACAAAGGTCATTTCAGTTTTCCGTGTGCGCTTTCTTGTTTTCTTTTCCTTGACGGCCTCAACCGGCGCTGCTACAGCTTCGGCCACAGCCTCAACTGCGGGCTTGTCTGCCTTCACTTTGGCCCTGGCTTTCCGCTTTCTCTTGTCGATTTTCTTTTCAGTATCCAGAACTGCCTGCGCTGCATCCGTGGCAGCCTTGTCGATCTTCTTCTCTGCCTTGGCCGCCCGCGTTCTTGCTTTTCGTTCGGCCGGCTCAATCACTTCACCGTATACTTCCGCTATTTTTGCCGAGAGCTTTTTGCTGAGCTTCATTCTTCCTGATTCAATCAGATAAATGGACTTGCCAGATACGCCGAGAGGCTCAGCGAAGGCCGCCTGGGTAAGCTTATTCTTTTCACGCAGTTCTTTGAGATTCATCGGTGAAAGCTCCTTCCATTTTTATGCTTTCATAATACAAATAAAAAGAATGAATGTCAAATATAGGACACAACTTTCTCTCAAATTTTATTCTTGTCCTATGTTGCACTTCCGTTATCTCCTCCGTGTAATAAGGTGAATCATAAATACGGAGGTGCTGCTGATGTTAATTGCAGTCGATCATGGAAACTATTCCATTAAAACGCCAAACTTCTCTTTTGTTGCAGGGCTTGCGGAGCATACGGTTCCGCCGCCTATTCTCGACGATTGTATCGAATATGACGGCCGGTACTGGACGCTTTCCGAATCCCGCATCTTTTACATGAGAGACAAGACACAGGACGACCGCTACTTCATCCTGACTCTCTTTGCCATTGCAAAGGAGCTTGAGAAGAAACGCTATACCTCCCCTGTTGTGTCTGTTGATCTCGCAGTCGGACTCCCGCCTGAACACTACGGTGTCCTGAAGGAATGCTTCGCTGCATACTTCAAGCGAGAAAAGCCGGTTCGCTTTTCCTACAAAGGTAGGCAGATCATGCTGTCGATCAATCGGGTTCTGGTGTTTCCCCAGGCATACGCCGCGGTAGCCCTGGACAGCAGCAGCACCATCGGATACTCCCGTCTCTTTCTGATTGATATCGGGGGCTACACGACTGATGTTCTCCTCCTGCGAAACGGGAAACCCGACCTACAATACTGCCGTTCACTGGAATGCGGGATCATCACGATGAACAATGAAATAATCCGAAAGATCAATACGCTTCATGACCTGCACATCGATGATGAGCATATCAGCGCTGTCCTGTTAGGAGAAGACACCATTCTGCCTATGGATGCACAGGATACGATCAGATCTGCTACGAAAGTACATGCAGGAAATATTTTGAATCAACTCCGGGAGCTCCAATTTGATCTCCGCTCGACTCCTGCGATGTTTATAGGTGGAGGCAGTCTCCTCCTGCGATCCTACATTGAAAGTTCGCCTCTGGTAGCCAAAGCTGAATTTGTTTCTTCCCCATCCGCCAATGTCTGCGGGTACGAAAAGCTGGCAGGTTCGATTCTGAATCAGGGTGGTCATACGTCATGAAAAAGGCTAACACGTACCGTTTCAATATCCAGTTTCGGGCCGTTACAGGGGATCAGATTCAGGTCGGAGAGTTTCTTTCAAGTCTGGGGCGATTGAAGAGTACCTGCATTATAGAAGCAGTGAAGCAATACATGATAGCACACCCAGAAATTGCAGCCGCTGCTCTCGTTAAGGTTGGATCACCTGCTTCTTCAGGTGTTTCGCCTCTGAATGCTGCTCCCCCCTCTCCCCCTAAGGCTGTCGAAGACTCTAACAGCGGTTTTCACTCGGTGGCCCCTGCATCTTCTGAAGATGAAAGCTTGGATATCATGATAAAAAACCTGGAGCTTTTCAAGTAGTGCATTTGCCTTCTATGTATTTCAAAATTTTACAAGAATATTTATTCTCTTCAATTTGTATGTTCAGTTCATTTATGTCCCAAATATGGATTCTATGTTATGGAGCGTCCATATTTTCCTAATTTTATAAAACAGCAGACAGTATCGCCGCTTCGACGAGCTGTCTGCTTGTTTTTTAGCTTCGGATTTCGACAGCGTTTGCAGTTGAATAGATGTATTATCTGTCACGCATTGCAAAACAATCTATTTTTCTGTATTTGCAACCGATTTTCCGGAAAATGAGTAACATGCCTTTTGTGGTTACGAAAAATCTGAATAGAGGCGATGATTAGCTTTTTTTATCATTGAAAGTAAGCATTGGCTAATGTATAGCCCTTGTATTTTTACACTTTGGGACAAAATACATCATGGAGGAAACACATGCAAACGAGCAGGAATGAAGACGAAGAGCTGCGAGGTCGATTCACTATTTGGCTGGAGAAGACCTTGCTGCGCAAACGAAACAAATATCTGGCAAGGATGCAGGCACCGTATATCGTTGTATCTCTTGACGTTCTTCCCGAGACCTCTCTGCCATTCTTTCCGGAACCTGAAATCCGTGAAACTGATTTCTGTTTTGAGGACGAAGATTTATGCTTTGCCTATCATCAATTGTATCCTCAGTATCGAAAGCTCCTGATTATGCTTTACGTGCATCAGTTGAAACCCTCAGAAATCTCTAAGCTGGGATACTGTAAAGGCACGCACCAGCTCTATAGCATCAAATATCGGATCCTTCAGGAGCTTCGGGCAGCGCTTTCTTCACATGAAAGCAACTGAGCAGGATAATGGAGCATTCAGTGTAATCCTTTCAGCCGCAATCTCAGGGAACAATGATGCTCTTGTTCAGCTGATTCTTATGTATCGGCCACTGATTGATGGCTTAAGCGTAACAGACGGAGGTATCAACGAAGATCTCCGTCAGGAGCTTCTTATACACTTAATAAAGAAAATCAAAACTTTTTCTATCTAAAACATAATTCTACAAAAAATACCGAGAGATTTTCAGTTTTCAAAGGCTTCTTATAAGTGAAGGCTTCCTTATGCAGATGCACCTTGAAAACTGAACACTCGCTCACCTCTACAGTCCCGAAGCCAACAGCGGTCGCCCATTCGTCCGGCAAACGATAAGCGGCAGAAAAAGACAGGCGGCACCTGCCTCTCGCCATGACAACTTCGGGGATAATGAGACTTCCGTAACTCGCGGCCCGGCCATGAAGAAGGCGGGGAGATAAAAATCTATGGACCTGTCAGCCACAGGCAGAGGTGAGTCTGGTATATAAAGAAAGGCATTAATCATGACAACACCCTATGTTCCGGCACAATATGAAGAGTATGTTTTTTTATCACCGAAACAATTGCAGGTGATTCTGAATATCAGCAGGTCAAAATGTTATTCTTTTCTGCACAATGTTTCTGAGAGTCCTCATCCGATGTTCAAAGTCGAATATATAGGCTGCTCAATTCGTGTTCAGGCTCGAAGCTTTTGGCGCTGGTACTCTAAAGGCGATCCTACTTTATCCGAAGGTTTCTAATCTCTAATCGAAAAGCGGGGACATTTACGTCCCCGCTTTTCTTTTAAAGCTCATCGCTTCTCAAATTTAATCTATTCGTAATAGTATTTGGCCGCTTATATATGTCTTGATCCGGTGTTTTGATATCGATCTTCAACTTTTCATTCCAATAGTCCAGAATGTCTTCCCGCTTATCGTCATCGTGCCAGTAGACTCTCGTTGTAGTAATTCTCTGAAGCTCAGGAAAAACATGTCCTGAATTTGCTGCTACCGAAACAATAGACACCCCATCATTAAGCAGGGCTGAAATATTACTATGCCGCAAATCATGCAGTCTGAGTCTAGGCAACGGTGCCTTGCACTGTTTCATTCTGACTTTGTTCATCCGTACTTGAAGCTGTTCAAATGCAGAATCTATTTTTCTTGGATTATCCAGATATCCGTTTATCATGGCCGGTCTTATGTGATATACAAAGTCTGTGGCAGTTGGCTTTCTCCCCATATAGTAGCTCTGCTGACGATATACAAGCCGAAGAATATCAGCAAGTTTGTCCGGTAATGCGGCATACCGCTGTTTACGATCGGCTCTCGTAACGCCTTCCGGGTCCCCCTTCTTCAGCCATTGAAAGATTTCATAACCTTGGTTTCTTTGCGTTCTTTGCCTCTGTACATCAATCAAATGCTTGTCCCAAAGGATGTCTCCCCATTGAAGGCCTGCGATCTCACCTCTTCGCAATCCGCCGAGACCCGCTAAGCCGAGAAGGCAGATTCTTGAGTAGTCGTCTTCATTCTTCAGTGTATAATCAATAGCTTCAATGATTTCTTCAACTTTCCACGTATTCGGGACAAATTTCTTTATTTTACCGTGATCTGCATCACGAATGATCTGTGGACTTATCTCACCATACCGATTACTGTCGAGCTTCCACCAACGCCACATTTGAATCATGTAGCCTTTGATTTTCTGAATAGTCTTATTTGACAACGGTTGCGGGAACAGCTCATGTGGTTCTCTGCACCATTCAAAGAACTCCATCACGTCCAGTGTAGTTATCTTACGAGGATCTTTGGTGGTAAAATAGGCCAGAAGCCGTTTCCCATACGAATTGTTTCGTTCTGTATTCTGAGCGCTCCATACGTTCAGATGGAAATCATAGAAATCCTGATAGCATTCGTCAAAGCGCAGTTTCTTACTGACATTGACAGTCTTCTGTACCTTACCACGTCCTTTTTGTATGAGTCCCTGATATCCCTCTGCTTCTTTTAATGTTTGGAAGATTTTCTGCGAACGGTTTTCCTTCTTTCGCATCTTTCCGGTCTTCTCGTTATACTCCTCTGTATACCCGAATGAGATCACACAAAGGTACTCATATTTTGACGGATCGCTTTTTCTCTTACGTCTGTAGATTCCATGTTTTCCTTCTATTTTTTCCCAGTCTTTGCTTGGCATCTTTGGCTACCCTCCTCCCATCAAAAACAGGGTCAAAAACTCGCACTTTTTCCGAATGCGAGTTTTTTTGCGAGTTTTTGCGAGTTTTCTAGCCAAGTATATCAAAAAAAGCTAGGAAAATCAAGGGGTTTCAGCCTTCAAGGAGTTCGAACTTGTATCCGACGCCCCAGACGGTTTTGAGATTCCACTGGTCACTGACGCCTTCGAGCTTTTCACGCAGGCGCTTGATGTGAACATCCACCGTGCGGGAATCGCCGAAGTAATCAAAGCCCCAGACTTCATCAAGCAGCTGGTTGCGGGTAAAGACGCGGTTCGGCGAAGAGGCCAGATGATAGAGCAGCTCCATCTCTTTCGGCGGAGTATCGATCTTCTTCCCGTCCACGACAAGCTCGTAGGAATCCAGATTGATCACCAGTTTGTCAAATTCCAGCTTCTTATCGACGGGACCGACATGATCGGTCCGGCGCATGACCGCATGAACGCGGGCAAGCAGCTCCTTTACCTCGAAAGGTTTGGTGATGTAATCATCCGCACCCATCTCAAGACCGGTCACCTTGTCATTCGTTTCTCCTTTCGCCGTCAGCATGATGATCGGCGCGGGCGACTTTTTGCGGATATCCCGGCAGACTTCCCATCCGTCCTTTCCCGGGAGCATGATATCCAGCAGCATTACGTCGGGCTGGAAAAGGTCAAAATCCGCTTCGGCCTTGTTGCCGTCCGAAGCAATCATGACGTCAAAGCCGTCCTTGGTGAGATACAGGCGGAGCAGCTCGGCAATATTGGGATCGTCTTCTACAACTAAAGCGCGTTTGCTCATAGGTATTCCTCCATACTTATTGCTTTCTGAGAACATTGTAAAACGTCCGCCCGGGATTTTGGTTACCAAAGTGTAAAAAGCTCAGGACAGGCCGGCTTTTTTCTTTCTCTCCAGCATATAGCGGAACCAGGCTTCGTATTCCGCACCGAGACGGCGGACCAGCGCTCTCGCCTCTTTTTCATTTTCAGCGGAGAAATACAGGCACTGCTGGGCAATCTGATATTTGCGGGGAATGCTGAAGCGGCTCAGTTCTTCATCGGTATATTCCGCAATCGCCGTGATCTGCTGCTGGGCACGGAAAAAGGAGACGAAGCTCTCGGCCGCATCCCGGCCGACAATCGCCGGGAGCAGCGAAAAATCGTTCCCGGAGCTGTCCAGGACGCGGGAAGCCATCTCCCAGCGGCGCGGATCGGCATTGGGTTCGTTTCCGGTATAGGGCGTGCGCAGATACAGGTCATTGTTGGCAAGGAATTCCATCACATAGGGGTTGAGCTGTTTCCGTACAGCCCAGGGCATCCAGTTTTCCGCCGTCGTGCGGATGTAAACATGGGCAAAGCGGCCGAAGAGCGGTTCGGCGAGATCATGGGAGGCGCTTGATTCGCTCCGGTCATTGCCGGCGGCCACGATCCTCGCGTTTGCCGGAAGCTCCCAGCGATTGTTGACAAAGCGCTCCAGAACGATCTTGAATATGACGGCCTGGGTCTGCTTGGTCGCGTTCGTCAGTTCATCGAAAAACAGGATATGCGTCTGCCCGTCACGACAGAGGCGTTCCAGCCTGACCAGCCAGGCCGGTTTGATATCGATAATTTCATCCTTCGCTTCGTTGTAGACCGCGCGGCCGTTGATCGTTTCGGGCGTCTCATTGACAAGTTCGATATCCAGGGCGTGTGGGTCGATCTCGCGCACGCGGTCGCTCTTCCCGTCTCCGGAGAGGCCGTGGATAAACACCGGAATGTTTGCCTGCACATAAGCGCGAATCAGGCTCAGTTCATCGTGATCCTCCAGCCGGAAACCGGCTTTCTTCGGAATTGCCTGCAGCTCATGGACCTGCAGATCGGGCAGAAAATCGATTTTCAGATAGGCGTCTGCCGCATAACGGTCGAGACCGGCAAAGAGCGCCGTCACGCTCACAAGCATCGCGTTTTCACGGTCATAGATCCAGCGAACCGGCTTCATCTCAAGGAAGGCATGATCCCCCTCGCTGACAATCGTGCCGTCCGACAGGCGGACATAGCCGCTGGCGCCGCCCTGTTCCAGCTTCAGCAGGATCACTTCGCGGGAAGAAATCAGATATACCGGGACCTTCTTCCCCATGACGGTTACAAAACGGCCGGTTTCCTGCAGGTTCTGATCCCTGAGGCATTTTTCCGCCAGCTCACGCAGGCCGCGGTCCAGAACCGCATACGGGTAGAATCCGTATTCCGCGGTCGTAATGCTCCCTTTCTGTTCGACATGGCGAAGAAGCGTCTCGTCTCCCTCATCCAGAAGGATCACGGGACGGACCGCGCAGGTCTCGCAGGGGCTCATGCGTCCGAAGCGGTCAACACAGCTGCCGTCGGAGAGATAGTAGTTGATGCCGCCCGTATCGTCCATCAGGAAGCCGTCGTCCACTGCAGTCATGCGTGCCAGATCCGAAGCGAGAGCCGCTGCCCCCAGCTTTTTCAGAAAACGCAGGGGACGGACAAAAACCTGTTCATGTGATAAGAAAGTCGATCTCATATTTTTCCTTCTCCTCCGGCGGTTTGGCATAGATCACCCGGCCGCCCTTCGGATAAATGGGCGTGTTGCCGTAGACCACCCAGATGGCATCGCAGCGCTGCTCCGGCATCTCTGCGTAGCCGTCCGTAAAGATGATCTGATTTTCGGCATCGCCGGTAAAGGCGCTGACCGCCGCCGTAAAATTGGTTCCGCCCGCACCTCGGAGCTCGAGCAGATCGATGTCCCGGTCGGAATGGATCTCATGAAAGCCGTAAAAGCGGGAATCAAAGCAGCCCACGCGGATCACGGCGTCCTCCTGCATCAGGGCTTTGACGCCCTTGACGAAGGCTCGCAGAAGATCGGTATCCACAGAGGCACTGGTATCGAGCAGGATTTCGGCGGAAGCGACAGGATAAGGCCGAAAACGATAGGGAAGCATTCCGTCCCGGATGATATCGCCCGGGAACCAGTCATAATCGATCTGCAGGCTCGGCTCAAGCATGCCGGAGAGACCGGCAACCGCAACCGCCAGACCGGGATCTTCGATTTCTCTCTTTCCGCCCTCGCTGCCTTTCCCCGCTTTTGCGTTCTTTTTCCGCGACGCGGGAACGGGCCTTCGTTCTTCTCCCCCGGCCGGGAGCGGTTTCTCATTTTCACGGGTGCGCAGGAGAATCTCATAAAGCTCTTCGGCGCATTTTTCCTCGGCAGCCGGCAGCAGAATCGCATCCATCGGAACCGGCATGCCTTCTTTTCGAAGCATCTGATTCACAACGGCGTCACTGGCCCGCTTCCAGGCGATCCGATCCCGGTTTCTTCCCCGCTCGGCATGATTCAAGCGCAGATGCAGAAGCTGCTGGGCAAGATAGAAACGCTGTGTTTCCGGCGTATAATATCGCATCAGGCGCTGATTGCAGTAGATGTTTCTGCCGTCGTTGTCAACCGGCAGAGCGTCCGGCGACTCTTCGATCTTTACCTGATCGATCCATCTCGACCATGCGGGGAAGGCATCGGAGAGCTGGCTGCGGAGACTGTCCAAGTCCATCATGGCTGCGCTTCTCCGCTTTCTTTGCCGGGTTTTTCCGCCGACGGTCTTTTCCGGCTTTCCGACCAGATCATCAGGACAGCGATATCCGCCGGGGAAACCCCCGAGATGCGGCTTGCCTGTCCAAAGCTGGCCGGGCGGATGCGCTTCAATTTCTCCCGTGCCTCCAGGCGAAGCCCGACAATGCCGTCATAGTCAATTTCATCTGGAATGGGCTTGTCTTCCATCCGGCGGAATTCTTCCACCTGGCGGAGCTGACGCCGGATATAGCCGTCATACTTCAGACGGATTTCCACCTGCGTCTTTACCGCCTCCGGCAGAGGGACACGTTCCGGGTCGAACGCTTCCAGATCCGCATAGCCGATCTGAGGCCGGCGAATCAGGGAGGCCAGAGAAGTGCCGGTATTGACTTCCGCCGTTCCGCGCGAACGGAGAAGGCGGTTCAATTCTTCCGAGGGCGGCAGGAAAACGGATTCCAGACGTCTGAGTTCGTGCTCGACCGCCTGATACTTTTCTTCCGTCCTTTTCAGCTTTTCGGCCGAAACCAGGCCAATCTCGAAGCCCTTTTCCGTCAGGCGCTCATCCGCGTTGTCCTGACGATGCAGAAGACGGTATTCGCTGCGGGAGGTCATCATTCGATACGGCTCGTTGGTGCCTTTGGTCACCAGATCATCAATCAGCGTACCGATATAGCCGTCGCTCCGCCGGAGCACGAAGGGCGATTCTCCCCGTATCTTTCTGGCCGCGTTCACGCCGGCGACAAAGCCCTGAACGGCGGCCTCTTCGTATCCGGAAGAGCCGTTAAACTGGCCGGCGCCGTAAAAGCCGCCAAGCGCTTTGGATTCCAGCGTCGGCAACAGCTCCGTCGGGTCGATACAGTCATATTCGATGGCATAGGCGCAGCGGGTCATCTCGGCATGTTCGAGGCCCGGAATCGTGTGCAGCATCTCGATCTGCACCTCTTCGGGCATGGAGGACGAAAAGCCTTGGATGTACATTTCTTCGGTGTTCAGGCCCATCGGCTCCACAAAGAGCTGGTGTCTGCTTTTATCCGGGAACGTCATCACTTTGGTTTCAATGCTCGGGCAGTAGCGCGGGCCTACCCCTTCGATGACACCGGAATAGATCGGACTGCGGTCCAGATGCCGGCGGATGATCGCGTGGGTCTCTTCGTTGGTATAGGTCAGATAGCAGACGGCCCGGTTTTCCGGCGGCAGTTCGGTGGAATAGGAAAACGGCTCGGGATTCTCATCACCGGGCTGAATTTCCATTTTCCCGAAATCGATGCTGCGCGCATTCACGCGCGGCGGCGTGCCGGTTTTGAAACGGCGCATGGAGAGGCCCATCTCTCTCAGACGTCCGGCCAGCGGCACGGCGGCCGACAGCCCGTCCGGTCCGGAGGAGCGCAGCAGCTCGCCGATAATCGTCCGTCCGTCCAGATAGGTTCCCGTCGCCGCGATGACGGCGCTGCAGGCGTAGACGGCGCCTGTCGCCGTCGTAACGGAACAGACCTTTCCGTTCCTGACGCCGATGTCGACGACCTCGGCCTGCATAACCCGAAGGTTTTCCTGCGTCTCGAGACAGTGCTTCATGATTTCCTGATAACGCCGGCGGTCTGCCTGCGCACGGAGAGAATACACCGCCGGGCCTTTGCCCCGGTTCAGCATGCGATACTGGATGCAGGCCTGATCGGCGGCGATGCCCATCTGACCGCCGAGCGCGTCCAGTTCCCGAACCAGATGCCCCTTCCCCGTTCCGCCGATGGCCGGGTTGCAGGGCATGTTGCCGACGCTGTCCAGGTTGACCGTAAAGCAGACAGTATCCATGCCGAGACGCGCGGCCGCAAGCGCGGCCTCGATCCCGGCATGTCCTGCTCCGATTACGGCAACGTCACAGCTGCCCGCATGAAAGGTTTTGATCATTTTTATCCTTGTCCAATCCAATGAAACTTATGACATCAGCAGAAGAAGCTGTTCTCCGGAGCTCTCGCGATCTGCGATCACAAACTGCTTTCCGTAACGCGTCACGGAACCGGGCGGCAGTTCACGGCCGTACTGATCGTAGCCGATCACCCCTTCGGCACTGCAGAAGATCACGTCACGGAGAAGGATGCCGGTCTGCATGAACGCGGCATTCGGCCCGAAAACATGGATCTCTATCGGATCTTCCGGACTTCCGTGTATTTCGATCCAAGCGCCCTCACGCCAGGCAAGCATGCCGGTCTGCGGATTATCCGATCCGGGACCTCGCGAGCTGTCGGAGGCGTCTGCGTCCCGCTCCGGAGCCTGGCCGTCTGACAGATAATCGTCGCTGTACCGGATCGTGCCCGCAGATACGACTTCATCCTGAGCCGTTCGATCTTCTTCATTCCGGGGTACATAGCCGACATCCGGGTCCCCGGTTTCCGTGTTTTCGGTTCCCTGTTTTTCGTTCTCTGCCGAAGAATCTTCTGTCTTCTTCAGACGTCCGCTGCTGTCTGCCTCATAGAGCACGTTGTCGATGCTGACGGAGGCGTTGCGGAGAATCCGATGCGTATCTTTGTTTACATAATACAGGTATCCGTTCAGGCGAACCGGTCCTTCCGGAACAGCAAGGCCGTCCGCATCCAGAAGATAATCCTCTGCAATACAGTCATGAAGAAGCCTGCCGTCAGCATCAAACCAGTATTCCTTCCATTCAATCACGTGGCGCCCCCGAGAGATCGGACTGCCGTCCCGATAATAATACCGCTCGCCGTTGACGGTCCGCCATCCATCTTCCGGGACAGGATCATCCGGAATCATACAGCCGTCTTCGTCAAAGCGAATCCAGCGCTGATCCAGGTAGATGCTCTCCCCTTTTGCCATTCTGCCGTCATCGTAGAAAAAGTGAATTCCGTCTTCCATTTCCAGGAAACCCGTGACCGCCTGTCCGTCACGCAGGTATCTGACGCTTCCGTCCGCGTCGGTTACCCAGCCGTCCGTCGGCTCGGGAGTCTCATCCTCTTCTTCAGACAGGATGCCGTAGGAATCGCTTCTATACCAACTGCCGTCAATCAGGACCCGCTGATTGTACAGAAGCAAACCCGTATCGCTGTCAAACAGGAAAACCCTTTCCCCGATGCGGGTCGGCCCGCAGGCCATGGCACAGTCTTCCCCGTAATACCAGCGCAGGTCAGGATCCTCCGGATCCGCAACCCACTCGTCTGAAAGAAGAATATTGTCCCAGCCTGCACGGATCTGTATCAAACCGCCGTCTCCGTCGCTGACAAAACAGGTTTCGCCCTCCTGCAGCAGGCTTCCGTCTTCCTGAAAGCCGTACCATTCTCCGTCGATCTTTTCGACGCAGTCACAAAGCATTTCCCCGTTTGCATAATATCTTGTAATACCGTCTTCCACAGACCATCCGTCCGTATCGGAAACCGCCGCAGCCCACGCAGGAGCAAGCCCGCTGATCAGAAGCACGATCAGAAGGCTCATAAAGGCTTTCAGGCTGCGGAAGGTTTTCATGTGCATACCTCGGTAAATATCCCTGCCAAAAAGGAAAATGCGATCAAATTATATTCGGCTGTAACCAATCTGTCAATTGATTTTCTGCCGCTTCGGGCGGACGGCTCAGGTTCCGACGGCAAACAATCCGCCGGCGCCGCCGGAATGCAGAAACAGAACCCTGTCTTCCGGTCTGAAAACACCTTCCTCCGCCATGGCCAGAAGCCCGGCAAAGGCTTTGCCGGTATAAACCGGGTCCAGAAAGATTCCTTCTTCCGCCGCAAGCAGACGGACTGCGCGATTGCCGGGTTCCGAGGGGATGGCATAGCCGGGGCCGCACATATCTCTCAGGCAGAAATCCCCGTCCGTGATTCGGACATCCGCCTCGAGGAGAGCCGCCGCTTCCGTCATCAGGCGCGGTGTAATGACATCAAAGGGGTCGGTATCGACCATCATCCCGTGAACCCTCGTATCGGGGAGAAACAGCTTCGCTCCGAGCGCCAGCCCGGCCATCGTCCCGCCGCTGCCTTCGGCACAGATCAGGTGGTCAAAATGCAGGCCGCTGTCACGAATCTCCTCAGCGCATTCGACATAGCCGAGAGCGCCCAGGGCGTTCGAGCCTCCGCAGGGGATTTTGTAATACGGTCTTCCGCGCTCGGTCCCGATTCTGTCCATCTCCCGATAGATGTCGTCATAGCTGTCGGTATCGACAAAGACGACCTCCGTTCCCATCAGATGCTCAAGAAACTGATTGCCGAGGCAGGCCGTCACGCCGCGCTTTTTCAGAACCAGAACGGCGGTCAGGCCGAGCTTTCCGGCAGCGGCAGCCGTCAGCATCGCATGATTGGACTGGGCACCGCCGGTTGTGAAGACGATCTCGGCTTTTTTCAGAATGGCGTCGGCCATCAGGAATTCCAGTTTCCTGGTCTTGTTCCCGCCAAGGCCGAGACCGCAAAGGTCGTCGCGTTTGATATAGACGTTGGTGTTCAGCCTGCGGCTGATATTCTCCAGCTTCTGAATCGGTGTCGGAAAAACACCGAGAGAAACTTTCGGGAATTCTTTAAACTGTTTCATCGCCATTCCCCTTCCGGATTGTACTCTGTTTCTATTTTACCACGTCAGGAGAACAAAACAAAGCTTTTTTCAACGCGGCAAAACAAAAAGAAAAGTTCTTGACAAAGCGCCTGCTGCGTGCTATTATTTTGCACGTTCCCGAGATGCGCGAGTGGTGGAATTGGCAGACTCGCTAGATTCAGGTTCTAGTGCTCACTCCGGGCGTGCGGGTTCAAGTCCCGCCTCGCGCACCACATTTTGACCTCAAATTGAAAGATTTGGGGTCAATTTTTATGTTTTTAAGAACTTTCTGTACGAGTTCATTTTTCGCCGTTTTCCGTTTTCCTTCGAAAATCAGTTAAATATGAATCAATATACTCCAATAGTGAGAGGAGAGTGACCATTCCAGTCACTCTCCTTACTTGTTTGTTCAGCTGTTTAGTTTAAGGGTTAACGATAGGCTGAAATTCAATCTTTACACGCATGCCCATACCGGCTGCCAAACGCTTGAGCGTCTTGATGGAGGGATTTCCGTTTCCGCTTTCCAGTTTGCTGATATCCGCTTGAGCAATTCCGGTGCGCTCGGAAAGCTGCTTTTGTGTAAGGCCGCTCTCTCTGCGTGCGTCAATCATAGCCTGAACAATGGAAAACTCAGGCTCCAGTGCCTCCCATTCCTTCTTAAACTCCGGATCGGCAAGCTGCTTATTGAGATAATCGTTAAACTGTGTCATATCAGCGCTCCTTTCTGCTGAGGTATTCAGCGCGACAGCGTTTTGCTTTCTCAATTTCGCCCGGCGGTGTCTTCGCGCTTTTCTTGATAAAGCCGTTGGTCAGTATCACTTTATGGCCGACGAAAAAGAAATACAACACGCGCGAGATGTCTGATCCTACTTTAGCACGCAATTCGAAAACTCCGTCCTCCAATGCCTTTGAATATGGTTCGCGAAGTTCTATGCCGTTTGCAGCCAGCAGTTGAATCGTCCAAAGCATCTTTTCACGCATTTTCACATCCAGAGAATCCTGAAATTCTTTGACCGGTTCCGAGCCATCGGCAAATCACAGAAAGAGAACTATACTTCTGCGTTTATCTTTCCTCTTTGTATAAGATTTATCCCATACGCATTATATGGGTTAAATCCTATATTGTCAACTGTTTTCGGCGGACAAAACTCTTAATACAGATAGGGTCCGTTGAGCAGACTTACAAAGATCAGTATGCCATCCGCCTGTAAGGTCGCAGCCGTCTCCGCAAGGGCTTTCAACTCTCATTTGCAGACAGTAGGCAGAGGGATTTTTTCTTTGTTTTCATTCATTTTTTAGTCTTTTTAGCACATTTTATGTTAGGGAATCGCTGAACAAAAGGTGTCAGTACTAATTTCTTTGTCCCAAACGTATTTTTTTCGCAGATTACGCGAAATATACTATGGAATAGTGGATATTGGGGCGATATTTAGCCTGAGGTTCATTTGTTTTCCGAGTGT
>JAFYHU010000070.1 GCA_017538965.1 Oscillospiraceae bacterium | reverse complement strand
GACCGACCCGGTTTGGTCGATCCCTTGGCATACTACCTTGCAAGGTGTACTTGAATTTCTGCTTTGATGTAGCGCCGTATACCCGACCGGTACGTACGGTGCAACGGGAGGGAGGGGTTTTCTCCCCTCTCTACCCTATTATATGGGAACAGCTCAGCGTGAGCCTTTGTCGTAGGGGATGCCTTCGGCTTTCGGTGCGCGCGAGTTGCGCGAGGTAAAAGCCAGGACGATCAGCGAGATGATATAAGGCATCATATTGTATACAGAGCCGGGGATGTTCAGCGCGACCAGGCCGGGGAAGCCGAAGTACACGTTTGACAGAGCGCGGAAGAAGCCGAAGAGCAGTGCGGCAAGTCCGATGCGGGTAGGTTTCCACTGTCCGAAGATCATGACAGCCAGAGCCAGGAAGCCGAAGCCGGCCACGCCGTTTTCGAATTTCCACTCCGACACGCCCGCCAGGATGTAGCAGATGCCGCCGAGACCGCCCAGCATACCGGAAATCAGCACGCCGGCCCAGCGCATCTTGTAAACGTTGATACCGACCGAATCCGCGGCCTGGGGGTGCTCGCCGCAGGCCATCAGACGCAGGCCGAAGCGGGTTTTGTACAGCGTGATATAAGCCAGAATCAGCATCAGAAGCGCGATCACCATGAACCAGTTGAACTCGAATCCGTTGATGTTCATGATGAAGGCCTTTTTTTGCTCGACGTACTGGATCGTGGACGATACGTCGTCCGGATTGGCTGCGGTGTTGATGGCCTTGACAAAGACCGTCGCTGCCGCGACACCCAGCATGTTCAGCGCCGTACCGACGATGGTCTGATCGGCCTTGAAGTTGATGCAGGCCACTGCGAGAAGAGACGAATACGCAACGCCGAAGAGGATGGCGGCCAGCAGGACCAGCAGCACCAGCACAACGCCGGGGATGCCGGCCGGAGCAAAGCGCATCATCAGCGCGCCGCCGAGAGCGCCGATCACCATGATGCCTTCGAGACCGAGGTTGATGACGCCGGAGTGTTCCGAGAAGCAGCCGCCGAGAGCGACAAGGATCAGAACCGAGGCGAAAATCAGCGTGTATTGAATCAGAAGCAGCATTACTTCTCGCCTCCTTTCTCAGCCGCCGCAATCCTTTTGGACTGTCTCTCCTCGTGCCTGGCAATCCCGGCATTGATGGCATACTTGATGAAGAGCACGAAGCCGCAGAGATAGATGATGATGGCGGAGATCAGATCCGAGATCTGCGAGGAGTACATGGTTTTATCGACATAGGCGCCGCCGGAAGTGATGTGCTGAATGAAGTAGGACGAGAAAATGGTGCCGATGGGATTGAGTCCGCCGAGGAAGGTAGCGGCAATGCCGTTGAAGCCCATGCTCGGTACGGAAGACGTCGTGCATTGCCACTGCTCATAATCCGTCAGATACAGGAGCGCGCCGCCGAGACCGGCCAGAGCACCCGAGATGACCAGCGTCAGGATGATGTTGCGCCGTTCGGCCATGCCGCAGTATTTGGCGGCGTTCTTGTTGTTGCCGGTTGCCTTGAGCTCGTACCCGAACTTGGTTCGGTCGAGAATCACCGCGATAGCGACAGCCAGCAGGATGGAGAGCGGGATGGCCAGGCTGACATAACCGTTGCCGCTGAAGAGCTTTCCGAGCCCCAGCGAAGGGAGAATGGCGGAGGGATTGGCATCCGCAATGTGGAAGGTATAGGGACTGGTAGCCTCCTTGACGGTCGTCAGCAGCATATTGGTCAGATACAGGCCGATCCAGTTGAGCATGATGCCCGAAATAACCTCGTTGACATTCAGATAGGACTTGAGGAATCCGACAACGGCGCCGAGAGCCGCACCGGCGAAAACGGCGAACAGCAGGCAGGGAAGCCAGCTCCAGCCCCAGGCGAGAGCGGCGTAAATACTGGCACAGGCGCCGATCACATACTGCCCGGCGGCGCCGATATTGAACAGGCCGACCTTATAGGCAAAGAGGACCGACAGTGCGCACATCAGCAGGGGAGCGGTCTTGACCAGGGTGTTGCCGAAGTTTTTGGTCTGGAGATTTGCCCGGGAATAATTGAAGAAATTCTTGATGACCGCCAGAATGGCGTCCCCGGCGCCCGTGGGGTTGATGAACAGCAGAACGATGTAACCGATCAGCAGGCCCAGAACGATACAGAGCAGCGAGGCGATCAGAGACTGAACGGCATTATTTTTCAGGATGTTTTTCTTCATGCCTTCACCTCATCTCTCTTCGCACCGGCCATGTACAGGCCGAGCTCTTCCTGCGTGGTCTTCTTCGGATCGAGTTCGCCGACGATCTCGCCCTCATACATGACCAGGATGCGGTCGGGCACATCCATGACCTCGTCCAGCTCGAGCGAGACCAGCAGCACGGCTTTGCCCGCGTCGCGCTGGGCGACCAGCTGGCTGTGGACGAATTCGATCGCGCCGACATCCAGGCCGCGGGTCGGCTGGACCGCGATCAGAAGATCGGGATTCTTGTCGATCTCACGCGCGATAATGGCCTTCTGCTGGTTGCCGCCGGACATGGCGCGCGCCGCGGTGATCGATCCCTGACCCGAGCGCACGTCGTACTGTTCGATCAGTCTGTCGGAATACTCGCGGATGGGCTTGCGCTTCAAGAAGCCCGCCTTATCGGTAAACTCGGGCTCGAAATAGCGCTGAAGAATCATGTTGTATTCCAGCGGATAATCCAGCACCAGGCCGTGCTTGTGCCGGTCTTCGGGAATATGGCTCATTCCGTCGACGCTGCGCGTTCGGATTGAGGCATGGGTAATGTCGTTGCCGTTCATGAAGATCTGGCCGGTCTTGGCCGGTTCCAGGCCGGTAAGGCCGTAGACCAGTTCGGTCTGGCCGTTGCCGTCGATGCCGGCGATGCAGACGATTTCTCCTGCCCGGACCTTGAAGCTGACATTCCGTACGGCGTCGTTCTTGTGTACCTTCGAAGCGACCGACAGATCCTTTACCTCAAGAATAACGTCGCCGGGAACGGAGGGCTTCTTCTCCACATGGAAGTTGACGTTCCGTCCGACCATCATCGCCGAAAGCCGCTCCATCGTCACGTCTTTGGTATTGACCGTGCCGATATACTTGCCCTTGCGCAGTACCGTACAGCGGTCGGCGACTGCCATGATCTCCGCCAGCTTGTGTGAGATGAACAGGATGGATTTTCCTTCGGCGGCAAGATTCTTCATGATCTGCATGAGCTCTTCGATTTCCTGCGGAGTCAGGACTGCGGTCGGCTCGTCAAAGATCAGAATCTCGTTGTCGCGGTAGAGCATTTTGAGGATTTCGGTACGCTGCTGCATACCGACCGAGATGTCCTCGATCAGTGCGTCGGGGTTGACCTGCAGACCGTATTTCTCGGAAAGCGCGAGAACCTTTTCTCTCGCTTCCTTTTTCTGCAGAAAGCCTTTGCGGGTCGGCTCCACACCGAGAATGATATTGTCCAGAACCGTAAAGCACTCAACCAGCTTGAAGTGCTGGTGAACCATGCCGATGCCGAGATCGTTGGCATCGTTGGGGTCCTTGATCTGGACTTCCTTTCCGTCTTTTTTGATGGTGCCTTCCTCGGCCTGGTAGAGACCGAACAGCACGCTCATCAGCGTGGATTTGCCGGCGCCGTTTTCGCCGAGCAGGGCATGGATTTCGCCTTTTTTGAGCTGAAGCGTGATATCGTCGTTTGCGATGATGCCGGGGAAACGCTTGGTGATATGCAGCATTTCAATCGCATAGGGGCTCTCCAACCGCATCTACCTCCCTCATTGTTCGGATACCTCTATCATACAACATTTCGGGGGAAGCTGTAAACAGAAAAATACGATTTCCCGTGAAAAAAACAGGTACGGACGAAGCCGTACCTGTTTGGATGGAATGGACTGGAAAAGATTACTTCAGGTTGCCCTGATCGTTGACGGTGATGACCTTGGCGTTGTCGGCCGCGGCGATCGAGGTGTCGTTGTTGACCGTGATCTTGCCGGCGAACATATCGGCAACGAGCTGAGCATAGTCTTCTGCCGAGAAGCCGTCGCCGAACTGGGTGGTGGCGGAGGGCAGCTGGACATAGTTGTCATCCGGATTCGCCGAGACGAGACCGAGGTTCTCAACCTTTCCGGCCATGCTGGCGAAGTCACCGCTCTGAACGGCGGCGAGCATCGTCTTGACGGTGGGGGCAAGACCCTTCATGGCCGAGGTGATCGTCATGCCGGCGCCGTACTGACCGTCGATGATGCCGGACTGGTCAACGTCAACACCGATAACCTTGCCGCCGGTCTTGGCAGCCGCTTCGGCAGCGGAGGAGTAGATGCCGCCGCCGCAGGCGAAGACGACCTCGGTGCCTGCGCCGTACCAGGTATCCATGGCGGCCGTGATGTCGGCATCGCCGTAGAACTGGTTGCCGTAGGCATAGTTCAGGCTGACATCTGCGCCGGTCTCGGCAGCAGCGGCGTCAGCGCCCTGGACAAAGCCGTAGCCGTAGCGGACGACAGCGGGAACCGCCATGCCGCCCAGGAAGCCGAGCTTGGTGTAGCCGAGCTTCACAGCCGCATAACCGGCCATGTAGCCGCAGAGCTCTTCCTGATAGACAGCGGAGTAGAGGTTGGCGGGGATGGTCTCCAGACCGGCAGAGGTCAGGTCATACTCCGAAACGTCCAGAGCGATGAAGGAGACATCGGGATACTGGGGAGCGGTGGAAGCAATCGCGGGTGCGAAAGCGTAGCCGGGCATGACAATGACATTGTAGCCTTCGTCGATGGCCTTCTCAATCATCGAAACACGGTCTTCGTCCGAGTCGGAAGCCGGCTTGAAATAGGTAAAGGACAGGCTGTTGGCATCGCAGTAGGCTTTGCAGGCCTCATACGTGGTCTGGTTGAAGGACTGGTCGGTGATGTCGCCGTAGTCGGTGATCATGGCAACCTTCACACTGCTTTCCGCAGCTGCCTCGGCAGCCGGGGCTTCCTCAGCCGGAGCAGCGGCCGGAGCGGCAGACTGTCCGCAGGCAGCCAGCGCCAGGACCATGCACAGTGCGAGAGCAAGCGCAAGAATCTTTTTCATTGTTTTCCTCCGTATTAAAAATAGTTTTCGGTTTCCCTTCTTTTTGAAACCGTTTGTCATTATATCATGTCCCTGTCATGAGAATCAAGAGACAAGTTCCATGAATTTACAGGGAAGTTTTTATGCATATTTCTCCATCTCGACCGCCGTGTCAAGGGCGATCTCCATCATCTGCGTAAACGAATTCTGCCGGTCCTCAGCCGAGAGATTGTCTTCCGGGCGGTAGATGTGGTCCGAGATGGTGCAGATGCATAGCGCGCGCTTGCCGGCATAGGCGGCGTTGGCATAGAGGGCGGCTCCCTCCATCTCGACCGCGAGGACGCCCATCCGCTTCCACAGGTCTGCCAGGCTGCAGCCTTCCGCGGCATAGAAGTTATCCGACGAGACAATGTTGCCCACGTGCATGCTGACTCCGTGTTCCCTTGCCACGCTGACGGCGGTGCTCAGCAGGATGTAGTCGGCGATCGGCGCAAAACTGGCCATTTCTCCAAAACCGAAGCTCTTGACGTAGTTCGAGTTGGTGCAGGCGGCCTGCCCGGCGACGATGTCCCGCAGCTTCAGGTCGTCCTGCAGCGCTCCGGCGGAACCGATGCGGATGATGTTCTGTACATCGTAGAAGTTGAACAGCTCCCAGCTGTAGATGCCGATGGACGGAATGCCCATGCCCGAGGCCATGACCGTGACGGGAACGCCTTTCCAGGTGCCGGTATGTCCCTGCACGCCGCGGACATTGTTCACGAGCTTCGGCCTGGTAAGAAAAGTCTCGGCAATGAACTTGGCGCGCAGCGGATCGCCGGGCATCAGGACGGTTCTGGCAATTTCTTCTTTCTTTGCATTGATATGCGGTGTCGGAATCGACAAGAGAATCTCCCCTTTCAATCGTTCTTGAGTTCTGTGCTTGAAAAAAGTATAATGGAGAAAAACCGAAAAGTCAAATTGAAAGCATCGAAGTTCTATGGTATGATAGGACAAACAAAAATGACGGAGGGAACAAGATGCAGAAAGTGATGGTCATCGGCATTGCCGGCGGTACCGGAAGCGGGAAAACTACCATTACCCGGCGTCTGATGTCGCGTTTCGGCAAGGACGTCTGCATGCTCTCATATGACAACTATTATAAGGAAAGGCACGACACGCCCTTTGAAGAGCGCTGCAAGATCAATTACGACCATCCGGACGCCTTTGATACCGAGCGCTTTCTTCAGGATCTGCGCAGCCTGAAGGACGGGAAGACGATTCGCTGCCCGATCTATGACTATGCGATCCATGACCGGCTCGAACAGACGCGGGAAATCCGGCCGGCCCGGGTCATCCTGGTGGAGGGCATTCTGATTTTTCACGATCAGGAACTGTGCGACGAGATGGATATCAAGATCTTTGTCGATGCCGATGCCGACGTGCGGATTCTGCGGCGCATCGTGCGCGATGTGCGGGACCGCGGACGCAGTCTCGAAAGCGTGGTCAACCAGTACCTGACCACGGTCAAGCCCATGCACGAGAGGTATGTCGAGCCGTCCAAACGCCGTGCCGACATCATTGTTCCCGAGGGCGGGCATAACCCGGTGGCGCTGGAGATGATCATGGAGCGCGTCCGTGCGCACCTCGAACGCTGAGAAAGGAAAGAAAAATGGCAAAGCTGTATTTCAAATACGGAGCCATGGGTTCGTCCAAGTCTGCCCAGGCCCTGATTACCAAGTTCAACTATGAAGAGCTGGGCATGACCGTGTGGCTCATCAAGCCCAGCATCGATACCCGCGACGGCGCCGACCTGATCCGCAGCCGCATCGGCCTTGAATGCCGTGCCCGGGTGATTACCCCGGCAGAAAGCATCATCGCCGCCTACCGCGAAGCGGGCAGACACGATGTCATTATTGCCGATGAAGCGCAGTTTTTTACGCCCGAACAGATCGACGAGCTGCGCACCCTGGTCGATGATGACGACCTGCCGGTGCTCTGCTTCGGTCTGCGCACCGACTTCCTGACCCACTTCTTTCCCGGCGCGCAGCGCCTGATGGAGCTGGCCGATTCCCTGACCGAGATCAAGACGGTCTGTGCCTGCGGCCGCAAGGCGACCGTAAATGCCCGCATCGACGGCTCCGGCCGTATCATCACCGAAGGTGATCAGGTCTTCCTCGGCGGCAATGACAGCTATATCGCCATGTGCCATCAATGCTGGAAGCGCAAAATCCGGGAGCAGAACGCGGACAAGGCGACGATTCTTTCGTCTTGACATGTTCCGCAGAACACCCTGGACAATGCCCGAAAAGGAGAAGAGAAAGAGAATATGCTGGAAATCAGAAACCTCGGCTTTTCCGTGGAAGAGGACGGAAAACGAAAAGAGATTCTTCGCGGTCTGAATCTGCGGATTGAAGACGGGAAATTTGTTGTCATCACCGGGCCGAACGGCAGCGGCAAGTCCACCCTGGCCCGTCTGATCATGGGGATTGAAAAACCGAGCGCCGGGCAGATTCTGCTGGACGGGAAGGATATTACCGACCTGGACATCACCGCCCGCGCCAGGGCGGGAATCAGTTTTGCCTTCCAGCAGCCCGTGCGTTTCAAGGGCATTCGCGTGCAGGATCTGCTGCGCATCGCGTCCGGGAAAAACCTTTCGGTTTCCCAGGCCTGCGAGTATCTTTCCGAGGTCGGTCTCTGTGCGCGGGACTATGTTGACCGCGAGATCAATTCCTCGCTGTCCGGCGGCGAGCTGAAAAGAATCGAAATCGCTACCCTGATGGCGCGTCATACGCGGCTTTCGGTCTTCGACGAGCCCGAAGCGGGCATTGACCTGTGGAGCTTCCAGAATCTGATTCGCATTTTCGAGAAAATGCGCGCCGAAATTCAGGACAGTTCCATTGTCATCATCTCGCATCAGGAGCGCATTCTGCAGATCGCGGACGAGATCCTGGTCCTGTCCGGCGGCGAGATCATCCGGCGCGGAAGTCCGGACGAAATTCTGCCAGGCCTGACCACCGCTTCCGGCATATGCGTCCGGCTGCAGCAGTAAGGAGGGCGGGAACATGGTCAAACTCGATTCCATCCAGAAGCGCCTGATTGCGGAAATTGCCGACCTCCACAGCGTGCCGGCCGGCGCCTACAACTTCCGCGCCAACAGTCAGCTTGCCGGGAGAAACACCACCGCGAACATCGATATCGTTTCAAAACCGGACGGCAGCGGCATCGACATTCATATCAGGCCAGGCACGAAAAACGAAAGTGTCCATATCCCGGTCGTTCTGTCCGAGAGCGGCATCAGGGAAACGGTCTACAATGATTTCTACGTGGGCGAGGACAGTGACGTGGTCATCGTTGCCGGCTGCGGCATTGATAACTGCGGCAGCCAGGATTCCGAACATGACGGCATTCACCGTTTCTTCCTCGGGAAGGGCGCCAAAGTCCGCTATGTTGAAAAACATTACGGCTCCGGCGACGGCCGGGGCAAACGGATTCTGAATCCGGTCACCGAAGTCTACATGGAGGAAGGAAGCTCCATGGAGATGGAGATGGAACAGATCAAGGGTGTGGATTCCACCGAGCGCAGTACGATTGCCGAACTGAAGGCCGATGCACGCCTCACGGTGAAAGAACGCCTGATGACCCACGGCAGCCAGCATGCCGTCAGCGATTACCGGGTAAGCCTGAACGGCGCCGGCGCGACGGCGGATGTGGTTTCCCGTTCGGTGGCGAGAGACGACTCATCTCAGACCTTTAACGCCCGCATTACCGGCAACGCGCCCTGCAGCGGGCACACCGAATGCGATTCGATCATCATGGATAACGGCCATATTCTTGCCATCCCCTCCCTCGAGGCAAACAACATTGATGCGATGCTGGTGCACGAAGCGGCCATCGGAAAGATCGCCGGGGATCAGCTCATCAAGCTGATGTCCCTTGGCCTGACCCCGCAGGAAGCGGAAGAGCAGATCATCAACGGCTTCCTCCGCTGATTAGCAGGATTTGTGTCCTTATATAAGCTTCTCTGCTTTTACCGTTATCATTGCGAAAGGGACTGTGAAGTTCAGGAGATTTTCTTCATCTCCTTCTCTTCACAGCCCTTTTTTGTGGTCCTTATCATAATTGCAGGACTGGCATCCGACAAAAACTCAGATTACCGGGCATTCATTCGTTGGCGAACTCGCAATATGCCGGTGGCTCATTTCCAGCAGTTCTGCAGCAGCTTTTTCACTCTCTACCCGAATCAGATTGTCCCAGACATCTTCCTTGCCCAGGAGATTCATGCCGCCATGCCAGACCAGCTTCTTATCGATAACTGCATAGTGTTCGTTTTCAGTTCCTGTTAAAACGACGGTGATCCCGGCATGTCTCATTTCCATGATCATTTCCTGAACATCGGACGGATCTCCGACAAGTGTACATTCCGGATCCTGCGTAATCACGGTGATCTGAACCCCGGATTCCTGTCTCGGACGAAGAAGCTCTATCATTCGTGCTATCTTATGTCTTCTGATATTGGGACTTGCGATGATGAGCTCTCGTTCTGCCTCTACCATGTCACGTTCAAATACTTCTGCGTAATTGCCGCGATCAAAAATGGCATTGACCACCTGCCGACCCATATTTTCATCAGATTGGATCTGATAGCCGATTTTCTTGTATGCTGCCAGTCGATTCCTGTATTGGTTGTCAAAGATGCCGATATGCGCATCAACATAGTCAAAGACAACAACGTCCTGCTTTCCCTCATAACTGCGGTTTAACCGTCCGACATACTGAATCAGTCTGCCGTCAAATTTCACCGGCGATGCCAGCATCAAGGTATCCAGTCTCGGACAATCAAAGCCTTCGCCTATCTTTTGTCCTGTTGCTATCAGCAGCATGGTCTCATTACCCGGAACATGCTGAATCTCCCGTCGGATTTCCTGATTTCGAATCTGAGTATTATCCCCATATAGAAGAAACACATGTTGAGCGGCATCTGAAAGCTCATCATACAGGAGTTTGGCATGCTTCTTCAAACGTGTCAGGATGACCGGTGTCCTTCCGTCTCGGATTGCCGACCGAACATCCTCCGTAATTTGCCGGTTTCTGTCGGCATTTTCACTGATCAGTTCATACGCCCGGTGAATCTCCAGTTTTTCCTCTGAAAAGTCTACGACGCGGGTAAAACGAGGCCGTACGAAAAGAAGGATCCCCTGTTTCATCGCTTGCTCTCGGGATGTATACTGATGACGAATCGGCCCCAGCATCATATAATTGATTTTTTCCAGTCTGTCGCTTCTGACAGGTGTAGCAGAAACGCCATATACATATTTCGCCTTGATTCTGCGCAGTACCTGCTGAGCCTGCAAGGAAGCTGCATGATGACATTCATCCATAATGACAAGGCCATATCGATCAATTTCGGGAAAAAACTCTCCCTTACGGTAAACAGAGCCGATCATGGCAACGTCAACGATACCAGTTGTTTTGTCTGTTCCTGCCTGATAGGTTCCTATTACGGATTTGCGCTTTTTCATACGCCCGGTTTTTGTTTTGTAAGTAGGAGGTTCTTCATCAATAATCAGGAAGCGATTCAATTCATCGATCCATTGATCCACAAGGTCGGTGCTTTCCAGAAGTACCAACGTGGATACCTTTCGCTGTGCGATCAGATAGCTGCAGACAACGGTTTTCCCAAAGGCAGTTGCCGCACTCAGAATTCCGTTATCAAAGCGAAGCAGTTTTTCAGCCGCAAGATCCTGTTGGGTTCGAAGCTCACCGCGAAAACTGACGCGGATCGGTCGCCCTGTATTTCGATGATCTTCCACATCAAACACGATCCCCGCGTCTTTGCATTTTTCCGTCAACGGCTCAAATAGGCCTCTCGGCACTTGAATATATCCATCGACATCCTTCCCAAGATAGATTGTACTCAGATAATAATATGTGGAGTTGCCGGAGTTCTTTCGCCTGTAGAACTCCGGATTATCAATCGTTGCGAGACAACGAATCTGGTTCTGGATTCTTGGCGAAAGATTCAACGTATCAATATAAACACCATCTGCAAGAATGATATGGAATACTCCGGTTACATCTTCCTTATGGAAGCGATCATTTCTTTTCCATGGCTTCAGACGTTTTTCCCCTTGCCGATAAATCTCTGAGACAGAGTATCCGCTTACCTTTTCATTCCACAGAAGCAGTTTTTCTTCAATATCCTCTCTGCCAAGCCGCTTCGTATTCCATAATACAGCCAATTGGTTCGGATAAGCATTCCATGCACTATCAACAAAAGCACTGTTTCCTTTCTGCAGCGCACGTCCCTGCAAAGGAAGCGCAACCAGATTGCCGATCTTATCACAGCTGTCCTGAGCCGGATACATGCGGTCGTAGAATCGAAAAGAACCCAGATTGATCGATTCACATCCTTTATCCAGAAGGGCAAACCCGAATTGTCTTGCGAGAGAAGCGGGGATCGGATGCTTGAAAAATATCCAGACATGTGCACCGCGCCCGGAACGGGAGCGTTCTGTTAAGGCATCGATGCCATTCTGCTCACAGATCCGACGGAGAGCATCTACTTCTTCTTTCCAGGAATCATCCGGATTCGCATTATTCTCCTGGTCAGCTCCTTTTTCATGATTATCAAAATCAAATACCAGCAGTCTGCAGGTGTTGTCAGGCAACAGCGGATAAATACCGATCACATCCGTGCAATTCTCTCTTACTCCCAGCAGATGCTGCTTAATGTGCCGCAGCTCCAGCTGCTCATAATTTTGAAAAGAGCAGGAATTACAGTTAAACTTTGGTTGCCCGTTCTGCTTTGGACAAATCTTATTATCCCATCGATTTCTGCATTGGGGATAGTATCCGCCGTTTTTCCCTCTCCGGGCATACACATCCTTTCGTCCCCAGAACATACCGAAGAACCTGTTGGCCACATCATCCGTAACAGAGATTTCTTCGATCAGAGATGCCTGATCAGGATCATACTCATCAGGCATCTGCGCAAAGACTTGAAATACATCTTCCGACTCATACGAAATATGATTCTCTGTAAGCAGTTCTTTCAGATTGTCGTTTTCCTTCTGAAGCTCTCTGACCAGTTTCCGCAGTGAATCCAGATTGTAAGCTTCAATATTCATGGACATTCCTCCGAGCGGACACAAGGTCTTTATCACGTTATAGGAAATCAAAGACAAATCGTCATGTAAGGCGGAATACATAGAATATCATCTTTTTCAATCAGGTTTCTTGGATGAATCACATAAGCTCCGCCAATTCTACGTTTATACTTTTCTTTGAATTTCAGCAGAGAATTCAGAGAGTATGTCTTCCCGGATTTCACTTCAATGGGGTACATTTTATAGCGGGTTTTGCTGTTATTTGAGATAATAAAATCTATCTCCATATCATTTCTGTGCTTTTCCTCGCTGTAATGAGTATAGAAAAACAATCGATGCCCGTTTGCCGTCAGCATTTGTGCAATCGCATTCTCATATAACATACCTTCGTTTAATGAGAGCTTGCCCGAAAGAATTTGCCGGTATACTTCGTTTTCCAAAATCTCGTTTTCATCAAAGGCATGACTAACTAGAAGTCCCGTATCTCCCAAATAGCACTTGATATAAGAATCAGACTCATTTAAGGATAGGCCGACATTCGGATCATCGCATCTGCGGCATTCGTTTGCGATCATTGATTCAGAAAGCCAGAAAAAGGTTTCCTCATATTGATCTGCGGTGGAACCTTCAACAACACGGTTAAATACAACTCGTTTTTCATGCTGTGACAGAAGGCCTGGAATCTGGTCAAAAATGGATAATACTTTCACCCTGTACTGTGCTCTGATTTTCATGATATCATCCCGGTATAGGTTAAGAATGTCGCGTTTTTCCAGATCTGCTTTCCCGAAATCTTTCCTTCCTTCAAGAAACGCAACGATTGGCTTTGGCATACCGCCGACCAGCATATATTGATTGAACAGCAGCATGGCTTTATTGTGAAGGCTTCGCTCCAGCGGCTGCTTCTTCTGAAAGCAATTTCTGATATAAGGAATAATCGGCTTTTCTCCGAGCGCCCAGCAAAATTCTTCAAAGTCAAGCGGATACATTTTAATCTTTCGCTCTTCAGAAGGGATAACAATGTCTTTTACATTTTCCTTTATCGATATCAAAGATCCGGTTTCTATATAATCATAGCGGCCGTCGGCAACCAGATATTTGATGGCCTCACGAGCTTTGGGGAACAGCTGAACTTCATCAAAGATAATCAGGCTTTCGCGAGGATAGAGTTCGACGCCATAATGAACGGAAAGAAGCATGAAAAACGTGTCTAGATCATTGAGATGCTGATAAAAATAGCCCTTAACATCTTCCGTTGCTCTTGCAAAGTCAATCAGAATGTAGCTTTTGTATTCTTTCTTTCCGAATTCCTCAACGACGGTGGATTTTCCAATCCGTCTGGCGCCCTCAACCAATAAGGCTTTCTGCCCCCGAGTATCATTTTTCCACGCAAGAAACTTCTCATAGATTTTCCGCTCAAACAGCATCACTACTCACCTCGTGAACACAATACCACGATTTCCGATAAAGCGCAAGTGTCCATTGCCAGAAAATTCCGACAAAGCGCAGGCTTAACAACCTCACAAATTCCAATAAAGCGCAGGTTTAGTGATATTACGGTGTCCAAATAATACTGCATTAGACCAGTAAGATTTACTCTCCGTTTGCGAGATAATATATGAGACGGAAAGGAAGTGACGCATTTGGAGGACAGCAAAATCATCGATCTGTTCTTTGCGCGCGAAGAACAGGCCATTGAGGAACTGGACAGAAAACACGGTTCAGCGGTAAGGAAAACCGCGGCGAATATCCTGCGTGATCGGCAGGATGTGGAAGAATGTGTAAACGATACATATCTGGGGGTCTGGAACAACATCCCGCCTCAACGACCGAATCCCCTGATCAGCTTCGTCTGCAGAATCGCCCGTAATCTGGCCGTAAGCAGACTGCGCCGCGAAACGGCTGCCAGAAGAAACAGCAGTTTTGATCTGGTACTGGACGAGTTGGAGGATTTCATTCCCTCGCGTATGAACGTGGAAATGGACTATGAGACAAAGGAGTTGATTGCGGCAATCAACCGTTTTCTCTCCGAACTCGACTATGACGATCGTTTTCTCTTTGTCCGCCGTTACTGGTTTGCCGATTCTGTAAAGAACATTGCGGCAGTAATGCACAGCCGCGAAAACCGGATCTCCGTGCGCCTTTTCCGTCTCCGCGAGAAATTGAAGAAATCGTTAAAGAAGGAGGGCTATCCTGTATGAATCGGGAAGAAAAGTTTCAGGCACTCGCCGGGATCAATGACCGGTATATAATAGAGTCTGTCCATTACGCTCCCGAAGATGCAGCAGACGCTCCGGAAAGAAGTGCACATATGAAAAAGAAACGCATTTTCACCTTTGCGTTGGCTGCAGCGATGATTCTTGCGCTGGGAACCTCGGCAGTTGCGGTGAAAAACAGCGTAGCAAGTCCCGAAGCTGCACAGAAGGTCGCGTTGCAGGAGCTTGAGGTTTTGAAAGAGATGGGTTTGCTTTCCTCTGACATCTGCTTTGAAGGCGACCCCGACGCCATTGTCGAAATAGACGAGAAGAAGGGAAACGATTACTGGTATGGCAGGTTTTTTACCCACAGCTATGATGTTCGTTGGTATCTCGGCCCGATTGACTGGGGTGACCAGACACCGCCGGAGAATCTTGTCCGGCGTAAATATGGCTGTAATTTGCGGGTTGATACCCTGACGGGAAAGATTACACAAGCCTGGATTGATGCTAGGCCTGAAGAAGGTGAGGAACCTGTCGGCTCGGTTACACTGGCTCGCGACCCTGAACGGCCTGACGTCGAACGTACCCTGTATTTTTACGATAATTTTGATGACATTTTCCCTGCCGACATGACGGTAGACCGCTTCCTGAACTTGCTGGCGAAGTATTGGGGCTTCTCGGGTTATCGTTTGGCCGACACAGTGGATGAAGTCTTCTATGATTCCCATTGGAGTCCGGTGGCTGCAGATTCTCTGCTGAAAGACATGCCTTCAGACAACACCGACAACTATTACCTGACAATCTTTTTTGACGGCGATCAGGAAGGAGCTCCTATGTATCTGCAGTTGACAAAGCTCCCCGGTTGTGTGCAGCTGGATTTCGGCACCGGCCACGGTGTAGGATAACATTCAAAGAGCCCGTTCTTCTCACGCAGGAAGGACGGGCTCTGGTTCTGGCTTTTGTAATAGTCTGCAAAAGCAAACGGTATATGAGTATACGAATAGAAATCAGAATAGAAAGATGCAAACGGTTCTTTATGCAGTTTATAATAGGTTTTTTTTAATTCCTTGTACGCCATAATTATTCTTCCTTAATTTCCAGTCTATATTTTTAAGTGTTTCCGATTTTAGCATATAGTATTAAAAAAATAAGCATAAAATTAAAATACTTCACTTCTGCTTGGGAAAGTATTATAGTTTCTATGCCGTTTATTTGAATGAACACAAGGTGCGGTCTTTCTGTGCGGAAGAGCCCTCCCGCGGAGCCGGCCCGCTGATAAGCTCTGTGACAGTTTTGTGATGGTTTCCGTGCTATATTGTGCATGCAATCAGAAAAACAGAGCAAAGGGGGGAAACACCGTGAAGAAATTTGTGTTGAATGTTGTTGTGATGCTCGTTGCGATCAATGCAGTCTGGCTTCTGGGGACCTTTGCCGTGGGCAAACCCCTGATCTTCAATTTCCTCTTCAATGTCGTCACACCGATCATCTGCGGCTTTGCGGTGTGGGAAGACGAGGATCACAAGGCCAAGCTGGCAGCAAGGCTGAATGTTCTGAGACATTAAGCAAAAAAAAAGAAAGCCGGTAACCGACCGGATATCTGACGGAGGTCAGTGGATATACAGAACGAAGGAAGCAGGTCTGCGGAGAAAACGGAGCGAAAGATGATCAAAAACCCATAGCCGGCCCGAGGTGAGGACGAGGATCCCGCTTCGGGCTGCTGCTTTTCTGCCTTGCGGGAACCGTCCGGCCGATGGTATAATGAAAATCACTCCGCTCGAGTCAGGCAGGTGAAGCATGAAGAATCAAAAACAGTTTGGCAGCATCACGGGCCTGCGCGCTCTGGCCTGCCTGTGTATCGTCTGCTACCATTATTTCTGCCTGTATGTTGACGATCCGGGCCTTGGCCGCGACATGCTGCCTTGGTACCCGCGATCGCAATACTTCTTCGAATATGCGAAGAACGCTTCCGAGATGTTCTTCCTGCTCTCCGGTTTCCTGACCGCCTGGCACACCCGCAGCCGGATGGAAGACCTGTCCTTCGGCGCGTATGCAAAACGAAAGTTTCTGAAACTGTTCGGCGCGTCCGTAATTGTCAATCTGTGGGCGCTGCTCAATCTGTTCCTTCTGGGACAGGCCGGACTGACAGCCGGGGCGGCTTCCGTTTCCCCGCTGCGCTTTCTGCTTTCCGTCCTGATGATCAATACCGGCTGGTTTACTTCCTATGCCCAAACCGGGCTTCCGGTTGCTACCACCATGTGGTATATCGATGTCCTTCTTTTGTGCACGCTTCTCTATTATCCCGTGTGCAGACTTGGGAAAAAGCGCGGCGTCTATCTGACGCTCTGCGCAGGCATGGTTTTTCTCGGCTGGATCTGCCTGGATCGTACGCCGAATCGTCCCTTCTTGTGGATCTTTGACGGCCGCGGATATGTGCCCTTCTTCCTCGGCGCTCTGCTGTGTGAGTTTCAGACCTGGGCTTCGGAGCGTCAGAGAACGCTTGTCAGCCTGCTGTGGTTCGGCTTTGTAACGGGCTTCTTCCTGCTGCATACCGCTCTGGGCTTTGAACGTGTCTTCGGCACGCTCGGCACCATGCGCTATGTCCGCTATTTTACCTTTGTGGCGGCACCTGGCATTCTTCTGGCGGCGCTGAACCTGAAGCCGATCCGCGCTTTGCTTTCCCTGGAGCCGCTGGTGTGGCTCGGCGGCCTGTCCGCGGCAGTTTACTATGTGCACAACAATATCATGCAGGATTACCTGCTCCTGAATACGCTCACCGGTTCAAAGCTTGATCTCCTTGCGCCGGCATCCTTCCTGCTCGTCCTGCTCAGCATGATTCCCTGGGCGCTGCTGGTTCATGCCGCCGGCGCACGGGTCTCTGCGAGGAGAGAGACCCGTCTGAAGAAAAGAACCTGAGAGAGGATTCAAAAAAACAGAGGCGGTTCCCTGCGCGCGGCTGCGCGGGGAACCGCCCCGATGCTTATCAGGATAGGAATACGCTGCGTTTTGCTGTGATTATACCCCGAACAGCAGATCACCGTAAGTCGGGAACGGCCAATAGGATGCTGCCGTGAGGGTTTCGGCTTTGTCGCACAGCGCGCGAAGCGCTGCCATCTTGCCGAGAACGACATCCCGGATATAGAATGCCTGTTCGGTGCTGTCCTGATCCGCTTTGGCATCCGCGCAGGAAGCCAGATCCTCGATGGCCTTGTCGATCCCGTCGATCAGGCCGGAAAGCGTCAGAATCAGTTTCGTCTCGCACTCACAGGGAAGCTCCGGCCATGCCTTTCGCTTTGCGAGAACGGAATCGGTGAGATCGCCGCAGTAACGGATGATCGCAGGCAGAATTTCTCTTCTTGCCATGTCCGCCATGGTGAGCGCTTCAATATGCACGGTGCGGACGTAGTTTTCCATGGAAATCTCATACCGCGAGGCGATCTCCGCCTCGGAGAGAACCCCGTGCCGGACCAGCATCTCCACGTTCTCCGGAACCAGCACCATCTGCAGGGCGTCCGGCGTGGTGCGCAGATTCAGGAGTCCTCTTTTTTCGACCGCCTCCTGAATCCAGGCATCGTCGTAGCCGTTGCCGTTGAAGAGAATCCGCTTGTGCTGGACAATCGTCTCTTTGATCAGATCGTGCAGGCGGGAATCGAAGTCACCCTCGCCGTTCTCCAGCTGATCGGCGAACTGCCGCAGGCTCTCAGCGACGGCGGCGTTGAGCATGATGTTTGCGCCGGAGATGGAATCGTTGGAGCCGACCATCCGGAATTCGAATTTGTTTCCCGTAAAGGCGAAGGGAGAAGTGCGGTTCCGGTCGGTGGTATCCCGGTTGAAGCGCGGCAGCACATCCGCGCCCAGTCTCAGCCGCCGGGCATGGGAACCCGCATAGGGAGCATCCGTTTCGATGGCTTCCAGAATGGCGCTGAGCTCATCCCCGAGGAAGATCGAGATCACGGCGGGCGGCGCTTCGTTCGCGCCCAGCCGGTGATCGTTGCCTGCCGAGGCGACGCTCAGACGCAGCAGGCCCTGATAGTCGTCTACGGCTTTGATGACGGCGACCAGAAACAGCAGGAACTGTGCGTTCTCATACGGGGTTTCGCCGGGACTCAGCAGGTTCACGCCGGTGTCCGTGGACAGAGACCAGTTGTTATGCTTGCCGCTGCCGTTGACGCCGGCGAAGGGCTTTTCATGCAGCAGGCACATCAGGTTGTGCTTGCGGGCGACCTTCTTCATAATTTCCATCATCAGCTGGTTGTGGTCCGAGGCGATGTTGCTGACGGTGAAAATCGGCGCCAGCTCATGCTGGCCGGGGGCAACCTCGTTGTGCTCCGTCTTGGCATAGATGCCCAGCTTCCACAGCTCTTCGTTCAGGTCTTCCATGAAGGCCTTCACCCGCGGCTTGATGGCGCCGAAGTAGTGGTCGTCCAGCTCCTGCCCTTTGGGCGGCTTTGCACCGAAGAGAGTACGGCCGGTATAGATCAGGTCCTTTCTCTTCAGATACATATCCCGGTCGATGAGGAAGTATTCCTGCTCCGGACCGACATTGGAAACGACCCGCTGCACATCGGCGTTCCCGAACAGGCGCAGCACCCGCATTGCCTGCCGGTTCAGCGCCTCCATGCTTCTCAGCAGGGGCGTCTTCTTGTCCAGCGCCTCGCCTCCGTAGGAGCAGAAGGCGGTGGGGATGCAGAGCGTCTTTTCCTTGATGAACGCATAGGAGGTCGGATCCCAGGCAGTATAGCCTCTGGCTTCAAAGGTCGCGCGCAGACCGCCGGAGGGGAAACTGGAAGCGTCCGGCTCCCCGGTGATCAGTTCCTTGCCGGAGAACTTCATGATCACGTGGCTGTCCGGCGCCGGGGAGATGAAGCCGTCGTGCTTCTCAGCCGTGATGCCCGTGAGCGGCTGGAACCAGTGGGTAAAATGTGTCGCGCCGTTCTCCACGGCCCAGGCGCACATGGCGTCTGCCACGGCGTTGGCGACCGAGAGATCCAGCTTCTTGCCCTTGCGGATGGTTTCCTTCAGATTTCGGTAAACATCTGCCGAGAGTTTTGCCCGCATGACCTTGTCGTCAAATACCATGCTTCCGAACAGTTCCGGAACCGTCTTCATGGAAATTCCCCCTTTGGTATAAAAAAATCACATGCAATCATAGCACGCAGGCCGCCGCAGTTAAAATACCGATCACCGAAGGATAATCATACGAAAGAGCTATTATATTGAGCGGCTTATCATATAAAAATCGTATGATAAGCCGAAAGGGAAGCATATTATTATTTTCCGTGCTTCTGTGTTATGATACTCCAATGGATGAGTGTTTGCCTTTCCCGGCGGAACAGACGGAACGGAAAAGCGATCGGAGGAGGAGCCTATGCAGAAGATCCTGATTCTGGATTTCGGGGGACAGTATAACCGCCTGATTGCGCGGCGCGTTCGGGAAAACCATGTGTATTGCGAAGTACATCCCTGGTCGATGCCGCTGGAAGAGATTCGCAGTTATGATCCCATCGGGATCATCTTTACCGGCGGACCACAGTCGGTCTATGATCCGACAGCGCCGCATGTCGATCCCCGGATTTTCAGCCTCGGTGTCCCGATTCTCGGGATCTGTTACGGCTGCCAGCTCCTTGCGCAGGAACTGGGAGGGCGGGTTTCCCCGGCCCAGTCGGATACCGCGCGGGAATACGGCAAAACGACCGTGCGCTTTGATCTGTCCTGCCCGCTTTTCTCGGGGCTGCCGGAAGAAAGCGTTGTATGGATGAGTCACGGAGATTATATTGCGTGCCTCCCGGAAGGCTTTTCCCTGTCCGCGGAATCGGCCGCCTGCCCCAGCGCCGCCGTCTGCGACGAAGCCCGCGGCTTTTACGGCGTTCAGTTCCATCCGGAGGTCAATCACACCGAATACGGCCGGGCCATTCTCAAAAACTTCCTGTTTTTGATCTGCAAGGCTGCCGGTGACTGGACCATTGAGGATTTCCGCCGGCGAAGCGTAGAAGAAATCCGCGAAAAGGTTGACGACGGCAGGGTGCTGCTTGCCCTCTCCGGCGGAGTCGACTCCTCGGTGGCCGCCGCGCTGCTGTCCGAGGCTGTGGGCGACCGGCTGATCTGCGTCTTTGTCGATCACGGTCTGCTCCGCGAGAACGAGGCGGAGGAAGTGGTCAATGCCTTTGCCGACCGCAGCCTGCGCCTGATCCGGGTCGATGCGGAAGAGCGCTTTCTGAGCTGGCTCTCCGGCATCTCGGAACCTGAGCAGAAGCGGAAAATCATCGGCGAGGAATTCATCCGCGTTTTTGAGGAAGAAGCCAGAAAGATCGGAGCCGTCGATTTCCTCGCCCAGGGTACCATCTATCCGGATGTCATCGAAAGCGGCGCCGGCAGCGCGGCCGTGATCAAGAGCCACCATAACGTCGGCGGCCTGCCGGACATCGTCGAGTTCCGGGAAATTCTGGAACCGCTGCGCATGCTCTTCAAGGACGAAGTGCGCGAGCTCGGCCTAAGCCTCAGCCTTCCGGAGAGTCTGGTCATGCGTCAGCCCTTCCCCGGCCCGGGGCTCGCCATCCGCATCATCGGCGAAGTGACGCGCGAGAAACTGAATATTCTGCGCCGGGCGGACGCGATCTTCCGCGAGGAAATGCTCCGCAACGGCCTCTCCCGCAGTTGCAGCCAGTACTTTGCGGCGCTGACCAATATGCACTCCGTGGGCGTCATGGGCGATGCGCGCAGCTACGACTGCGCCGTTGCGCTGCGGGCTGTGACGACAGAGGACTTTATGACGGCGGACTGGGCGCGCCTGCCCTTTGATCTGCTGGACCGGGTGTCCAACCGCATTGTCAACGAGGTGCCCGGCGTCAACCGCGTTTTCTACGACATCACCGGAAAACCCCCCGCTACGGTAGAGTACGAATAATACAGAAAGAAGGCATATCATGAAAACCTGTGCGATTGTCGGCGTGAACTGGGGCGACGAAGGAAAAGGACGCATGGTCGACCTGCTTTCCGAGCGGTACGACGTTGTGATCCGCTATCAGGGCGGCGGGAACGCCGGCCATACGGTGGTCAATCAGTACGGCAAGTTTGCGCTTCATCTTCTTCCTGCCGGGATTTTCCGCCCGACCGCCGTCAACGTCCTCGGAAACGGTGTGGCCCTCGACCCGGAAAACCTCTGGACGGAAATCGAGGATGTCCGTTCCAAAGGCGTACAGGTCAGCCCGGAGAATCTCAAAATCAGCGATCGGGCGTCCCTGCTTCTTCCCTGGCACCGCGAGCTGGACGGACTGGAAGAGGAGCGGCTGCGGGACAGAAAATACGGTTCCACCAAGCAGGGGATTGCGCCGTTCTACTCCGATAAGTATCAGAAAAAGACCGTTCTTGCCGGCGAGCTGTTTTACCCGGACAGACTCCGCGAGCATCTTGAGGAATTGCTGGAGTGGAAAAACCTGACCCTGACCCGGGTCTACGGCGCCGCGCCCTGCAGCATGGAAGAACTGATAGCCTGGATCGCGGATTACGGGGAGAAGATCAAGCCCTTCCTCTGCGATACGGGCACTTTCCTTCGCAGCGCGGCACAGGCCGGAAAAAGCCTGCTGTTTGAAGCTCAGCTGGGCGCCCTGCGTGACCTGGACTACGGCATCTGGCCCTATACGACATCCTCCAACACCCTTGCCGCCTATGCGCCCGTGGGTTCCGGCCTGCCGACGGCAAAGCCGGATCAGGTCATCGGCGTGGTGAAAGCCTATTCCACCTGCGTGGGCGAGGGTCCCTTTGTCTGTGAGATGTTTGGCAAGGAAGCGACGCGCCTTCGCGAGGCAGGCGGAGAATACGGCGCCAAGACCGGCCGTCCGAGGAGGGTCGGCCCGATCGACCTCGTGGCGACCCGCTACGGCGTTCGGGTTCAGGGCACAACAGAGCTTGCGCTGACGAAGCTGGATGTGTTAGGATATATGGAGCAGATTCCGGTCTGTACCCATTATGAGCTGGGCGGAAAGCCGACCGAGGAATTCCCCTTCCCGGCAGCGCTGGATCAGGCAAAGCCGGTGATCGAAATGCTGGAAGGCTGGCAATGCGACATTTCCGGCATCCGCAGCTGGAAGGATCTCCCGGAGGCCGCCAGAAGCTATGTCGATTATGTGGAAGAAAAACTCGCCTGTCCGATTCGCTATGTTTCCGTCGGTCCGGACCGGGACGCCTATGTAATTCATCAGAGATAAGAGGAACTTTTCATGCTTGACAGGTACGAATCTCCCCTCGTTGTGCGCTATGCCTCTTCCGAAATGGCGCAGCTTTTCTCCATGCGCAGAAGAATCGAGACCTGGCGCCGGCTGTGGCTGGAACTGGCTCGTACGGAACGCGAACTCGGCCTTCCGATTACCGAAGAACAGATCCGGGATCTGGAAGAACATCTGACGGATATTGATTTTGCCTGTGCCGAACAGCGTGAGAGGGAAGTCCGTCACGATGTCATGGCCCATATCTATGCCTACGGGAAAGCGGCACCCTCTGCCGCGGGCATCCTGCATCTCGGCGCGACCAGCTGCTATGTCACCGACAACGGCGATCTGATTCTGTATCGGGACGCGCTCTTCCTGCTGCGCGGCCGGCTTCGTGCTCTGTTGAAGGCGCTTGCCGGTTTTGCAGAGCGTACCCGGGCCCTTCCCACCCTCGGCTATACCCATTATCAGCCGGCTCAGCTGGTCACTGTCGGAAAGCGGGCGACCCTGTGGATGCAGGATCTGCTCTCCGATCTGGAAGATCTGGATGCCGTGACCGGCGGAATGCGCTTTCTCGGCTGCCGGGGAACGACGGGGACCGAAGCCAGCTTCATGGACCTGTTCGAAGGCGATGCCGCAAAGATCGATCTGCTGAATCAGCGTCTGGCGGCGGCCTTCGGCTTTGACGAATGCTTCCCGGTCTGCGGCCAGACCTATCCCCGGAAGCAGGACAGCCGGATTCTGAACGTTCTGAGCGGAATTGCGCAGAGCTGTTATCGGATGGCCCAGGATATCCGGCTGCTTCAGCATGACCGCGAACTGCAGGAACCCTTTGAAACCAACCAGATCGGATCTTCGGCGATGGCCTACAAGCGCAACCCCATGCGCTCCGAACGGATCTGTTCCCTGAGCCGCTACCTGATGACGGAGAGCATGAATGCGCCTCTGACCGCATCGGCCCAATGGCTGGAACGGTCCCTGGACGATTCGGCAAACCGGCGCCTCTCCATGCCGGAAGCCTTCCTCTGTGCCGATGCGATCCTGAAGCTTTCCGAGAACGTCTGTTCCGGGCTTCAGGTCAACGAGGCCGTCATCGCAAAGAACGTGGAGAACTGGCTCCCCTTTATTACGACCGAGAACCTGCTGATGGAGGCCGTGAAACGCGGCGGCGACCGCCAGCAGCTTCATGAGGTCATCCGGGTCTGTTCGATGGAAGCGGCTGCCCGGATGAACCGCGGCGAAGACTGCGATCTGCTCCGGCGCCTGGCCGGGCACCCGGAGTTCGGCCTTTCCATGCAGGACATGGAAGCGCTGCTCGTCCCGGAAAACTACGTCGGCCGCGCCCCCGAACAGGTCGCCGCCTTCCTGAATAAGTACCGCGCCCGCTGGGAATAAACTTCACAATCCCTGCGCCCGCAGGCGGATATCTCAATTCTCTCTGCAAAGGAGGTTTCAACCATGGATCTGCGATCTCTGTATTATTTTGTGACGGTTGCGGAGGAACGGAACATCACCCGCGCCGCCGAACGGCTGAACATGAGCCAGCCGCCGCTTTCCGCGCAGATCAAGGGTCTGGAGGAAGAGCTCGGAGTCCAGCTCTTCGTCCGGGGCAAGCGCCAGCTTACCATTACCGATGCCGGCGGGCTGCTGCTGCGCCGGGCACGCCAGATTCTGGAACTGGCGACGCAGACCCAGGAGGAGCTCAAGTCCATGGAAGGCCTGAGCGGCAACCTGAACATCAGTCTGGTGGAAGGACGCGCGCCCTACCTGCTGTCCCGCTGGATTGCAGGCTTTCGGGCGGAGTTCCCGAAGGTCACCGTTCATCTCTGGAACGGCAGCGGAGACGACGTTCTCGAACGTCTGAACCGGGGCCTCGCGGATCTTGCTCTGGTGGCCGCCCCTTACAATGCCGAACTTATGGACGGCATCACGGTCGGCAGAGAGCCCTGGGTTGCCCTCTTTTCCCGTCAGCATCCCCTCGCGCAGGAAGAGGGCGATTTCCTCCCGCTGAGAAAGCTGGTGGGGCAGCCGCTCTTTATCCCGAGCCGCCAGTCCCGCGCGGAGGCCATCCGCACCTGGTTTGAGGAACTGGACGAAGAACCGCTGATCGCCGGGGATCTCTCCAACTATATCGATGCGGTGGCCCTTGCGGAACAGAATGCCGGCATCTGCATCTTCCCGATGACGACCTATACCGAGAACGAACTGCTGACGAAAAAGATCATCACCGAGAGCGCGCGGCAGATCGAATATGCCCTGGTCTGGAACAAGAACGCGCATCTGTCCGAGCTGGAAGAGGAATTCATCAACTACGTCCGCGACTGTCTGGAAGACGAGAGACAGGGCACCCAGTCCTATCGTCTGCCCGAGCGCGAGTATCTCCCCCCGGAAGACACCCTGTTCCTGTAATACTATCGCACCCCCTTGCCTCCCTCCCTGAGGGAGGTGGCCCCGCAGGGCCGGAAGGAGTCCCTGCCCGCAGGCAGTTAACCATATCTTTTTCATATGAAAACCCAAACAGAATTCGTATTTTAAAATCGAATACCGCTGTGCTATTCTCCTCTCATATGGGATCCCTCTTTATACGATTTTCCGGAGGGATCCTCTGATTTTTTGGAGGGAGGGAACGCACTGTGTGCTGTGTAATGGGTTTTCTTTCCGGCCTGTATACGCCGGAAACCATTCGGCCGTATTTTGACCGGACCAAGTCCCGCGGTCCGGATGACACCAGAATCGAGAAAGCGGGAAACGGGCTTCTCTGCTTCCACCGTCTTGCCATCATGGGGCTCGACGCGAGTGGGATGCAGCCTTTTTCCCGGGGGAATAATAAGGTTGTCTGCAACGGCGAGCTCTACCGCTGGCGAAAGCAGAAGGAAGATCTGATCCGAAAAGGCTATTCCTTTGCCAGCGATTCCGACTGCGAGCTGCTCCTGCCCATGTATGAGGAATACGGGCTGGAGATGTTCCGCTACATGGATGCGGAGTACGCCATGATTCTCTATGACGGAGAAAAAGACTGCCTGATTGCCGCCCGCGACCCCATCGGAATCCGCCCGCTGTATTACGGTTTCTTCTCCGACGGCAGCATCGCTTTTGCCAGCGAGGCACAGAACCTCGAAGGGCTCTGCTCCCAGATCTGGCCCTTCCCGCCGGGGTATTACTATGACGGGAAACGCTTTATCCGCTATGCCGATCTGACCACCGTCGAAGAATACCTGCCCGACGACCTGGAGACCGTGTGCCGCCGAATCCGCGAAAAGCTGATCGCCGGCGTGGAGAAGCGCCTGGACGCCGATGCGCCTCTCGGCTTTCTGCTGTCCGGCGGGCTGGATTCCTCTCTGGTCTGCGCCATCTCCTCCCGGCTGCTCGGCCGGAAGATCCGCACCTTTGCAATCGGCATGGATCTGGATCCCATCGACCTCAAGTATGCCCAGATCGCGGCGGACTATATCGGGGCCGAGCATACAGCCTATCACATGACCTGTGAAGAGGTGCTTGCTTCTCTGGACGAGGTCATCCGTATGCTGGGGACTTGGGATATTACGACCATCCGCGCCAGCATGGGCATGTATCTCTGCTGCAAGGCCATCCATGAGAACACCGATATCCGGGTCCTGATGACCGGGGAAATCTCCGACGAGCTTTTCGGCTATAAGTACACCGACTTTGCCCCCTCCGCTGCCGCTTTCCAGCAGGAGAGCAAAAAGCGGATCGATGAACTGCATATGTACGACGTCCTGCGCGCCGACCGCTGCATCTCCGTCAATTCCATGGAGGCAAGGGTGCCCTTCGGCGATCTGGACTTTGTGCGTTACGTGATGCACATCAATCCCGAGCTGAAGCTCAACCGCTACAACATGGGCAAGTACCTGCTGCGGCACGCCTTCGAGAACGATCATATCCTGCCGGATGAGATTCTCTGGCGCCAGAAGGCTGCCTTCTCGGACGCCGTGGGGCATTCCATGGTGGACGATCTGAAGGCCTATGCCGAGACGGTCTATTCGGACGAGGCCTTCCGGGCCGGCTGCGAGAAATACGGCTACTGTCGGCCCTTTACGAAAGAGAGTCTTCTTTACCGCGATATTTTTGAAAAATACTACCCCGGCCAGGCAGCGATGATTACGGATTTCTGGATGCCGAACCCGGATTGGGAGGGCTGCAGGGTCAACGATCCTTCTGCCCGTGTGCTCTCCAACTACGGAGCCAGCGGCGTCTGAAGCCTTCCCCGTTTTTTGCCCGCAGGGAGGCATCCCCTGATGTCTCCGCAAACTTCGCGCCCGCAGCGGCAATATCCGGTATCCGATATAAGGAGGGAATAAAAGTGCCTAAATTCGTTTTTGTAACCGGCGGTGTGGTCTCCGGTCTGGGCAAGGGCATTACGGCGGCTTCGCTGGGGCGTCTGCTCAAGTGCCGCGGCCTGAAGGTGGCAGCCCAGAAGCTGGATCCCTACATCAACGTGGACCCCGGCACCATGAGCCCCTACCAGCACGGCGAAGTCTACGTAACCGAAGACGGCAGCGAGACCGATCTGGACCTCGGCCATTACGAGCGCTTCATAGACGAGGATCTGAACCGCTTCTCCAACCTGACCACGGGAAAGGTCTACTGGAATGTCCTGAACAAGGAACGCCGCGGCGAATATCTGGGACAGACCGTACAGGTCATTCCCCATATCACGCAGGAGATCAAGGACTTTATCTACCGCGTGGGCGAAGAGACGAATGCCGATGTTGTGATTACGGAAATCGGCGGCACCACCGGCGACATCGAAAGCCAGCCGTTCCTGGAGGCTGCCCGTCAGGTCAGCCTGGAGCAGGGAAGAGAGAACACGCTCTTTATTCATGTGACGCTGGTGCCCTTCCTGAGCGGCAGCGATGAGCACAAGACCAAACCGACCCAGCATTCCGTGAAGGAGCTGCAGGGCATGGGCATCTCCCCGAACATCATCGTCCTGCGCTGCGACGAGCCGCTGGAACCCGAGATTTTCCGCAAAATCGCCATGTTCTGCAACGTCAAGCCGGACTGCGTCATAGAAAACCGGACGCTGCCCAATCTCTATGAAGCGCCCCTGATGCTGGAATCCCACGATTTCTCCCTGATCGTCTGCCGGGAACTGGGCCTCTGGACCCGGGCCCCGGAACTCACGGAGTGGCGTGCGATGGTTCAGCGCAGCAAATCGGCCGATCGGACGGTTACGATCGGCCTGGTCGGGAAATATGTCCAGCTGCACGATGCCTATCTCTCCGTTGCCGAAGCGCTGCGCCACGCCGGATTTGCCTGCGGGGCGAAAGTGGACATCCGCTGGATTGACAGCGAGACGGTGACCCCCGAGACCGCACCGGCGGTTCTCGCCGGCTGTGACGGGCTGATCGTCCCGGGCGGCTTCGGCGACCGCGGCGTGGAAGGCATGATCGCAACCGCGCAGTATGCCCGCGAGAAGGACATCCCCTATCTGGGAATCTGCCTGGGCATGCAGGTGGCCGTGATCGAGTTTGCCCGCCATGTCTGCGGCATTCCGGGCGCCACCTCCGGCGAGCTGGACGCGGATGCCGAACACAAGGTCATTGACTTTCTGCCCGATCAGAGCGACAGCGTCAGCAAGGGCGGCACGCTCCGTCTCGGGGCCTGGCCCTGCCGCATCCTGGATCACACCCGGATGCGCGCCTGCTACGGAGAAGAGGAGATTCGCGAGCGCCACCGGCACCGCTATGAGTTCAACAACGGCTATCGCGAGATTCTTTCGGACGCCGGCATGTGTCTCTGCGGTCAGTCTCCCGACGGAAAGATCGTGGAAGCCGTCGAGCTCAGTGAAAAGCGCTTTTTCGTCGGCGTCCAGTTCCATCCGGAGTTTCACAGCCGGCCGAACCGGCCGCACCCGCTGTTTGTCGGCTTGATCCGTGCCTCCCTCGGCACCGGTTTTTCTTGTCATACGTCCGAAGAAAGCGTATAATGCACATCAGGTAATAGCGAGGAGAGTGAACATCGATGTGCGGAATTGTCGGCTATACCGGAGACCATCAGGCGGCTCCTATTCTGCTGGAAGGGCTGCAGAAGCTTGAATATCGCGGCTATGACTCTGCCGGGCTTGCCGTTCGGGACGGAACCCGGCTTGCCGAGGTGGTCAAATCCACCGGAAAGCTTCGAAATCTTTTTGAAAAGACCGATCACGGGAACTCTCTTGCCGGAACCTGCGGCATCGGCCATACCCGCTGGGCGACCCACGGCGAACCCAGCCAGACCAACGCCCATCCGCATGTGAGCGGCAACTGTACGGGCTCCGGCTCCGGTACGGTGGAGTCCGATGTTGTCGGCGTCCACAACGGCATAATCGAGAACTTTGCCGAGCTGAAGGCCAAGCTCCTGCGGCACGACTATACCTTCTATTCCGATACCGATACCGAGGTTGTCGTCAAGCTGGTCGATTATTATTACAAGAAATACAAACTCGGACCCGTGGACGCGATCACGCGTACGATGGTCCGTGTCAGAGGCTCCTATGCGCTGGCCCTGATGTTCAAGGATTTCCCCGGCGAGATCTTCGCCGCCAGAAAAGACAGCCCCATGATCATCGGCGTCACCGACGGCGAGAGCTATCTGGCCTCCGACGTCCCGGCCATTCTGAAGTATACCAGAACGGTCTACTATATCGGGAATCTGGAAGTGGCGCGCCTCTCTCCGGGGCAGGTTGTTTTCTATGACCTGAACGGCGATGTGATCGAACATGAGCCGACCGAGATCACCTGGGACGCGGAAGCGGCCGAAAAGGGCGGCTATGAACATTTCATGCTCAAGGAGATTCATGAGCAGCCCGCTGCGGTACGCGATACCCTGAACAGTGTTCTGAAGGACGACCGGATCGATCTGTCCGGAGCCGGGCTCAGCGATGAGCTTCTGGCTGATATCTCCGCCGTCCAGATCGTTGCCTGCGGCTCCGCCTGGCATGTGGGCATGGCGGCGCAGTATATTCTCGAGGATCTGGCGGAGCTGCCCGTCCGGGTTGAGCTGGCCTCAGAGTTTCGTTACCGCAAGCATCTGCTGGATCCCAAAACTCTGGTCATCGTCATCTCCCAGTCCGGGGAGACCGCGGACAGTCTGGCTGCCCTGCGCGAGGCGAAGGCGATCGGGGTACGGACCCTGGCGGTTGTAAACGTGGTGGGTTCCACGATTGCCCGGGAGGCGGACAACGTCTTTTATACGCTCGCCGGACCCGAAATTGCCGTTGCGACGACCAAAGCCTACAGTGCCCAGCTCATGGCGATGTACTGCTTCGCGCTGAGGCTGGCGCTGGTGCGCGGCAAGATCACGGAAGAGGCCTGTGCCGCGTATATTGCCGACCTGAAGACGATCCCCGACAAGATGACCCGTGTGCTGGAGGACAAGGAGCGCATTCAGTGGTTTGCCGCCAAATTCTCCATGGCCAGGGACATTTTCTTCATCGGCCGCGGCCTGGACTATGCCATCAGCCTGGAAGGCAGTCTCAAGATGAAGGAGATCAGCTATATCCACAGCGAGGCCTACGCCGCCGGCGAGATGAAGCACGGCACCATCAGTCTGGTCGAAAACAACACCCTGGTCATCGGCATTCTGACGCAGGGCAATCTCTACGAGAAAACGGTCAGCAACATGGCCGAATGCAAAGCGCGTGGCGCTTACCTGATGGGCCTGACCAGTTACGGCAACTATAATGTCGAGGATACCGATGACTTTACGGTCTATGTCCCGAAGGTCGACAGCCACTTTATCGGAAGCCTCGCCGTGATTCCTCTTCAGCTTCTCGGCTACTACATGAGCGTCGCCAAAGGCCTGGACGTCGACAAACCCCGCAACCTCGCCAAAAGCGTCACCGTAGAATGAGTCACGGGGACAGGTTCCTTGACTCATTTCATGAAATACAAAGACGGGCCTCTGTGCTGAAACGCTTCCGCACAGAGGCCCGTCGGTTTTACATCTGTGCGAGAACGTCCTCGCCGCATGGCTCTCCTCGCTTTTTGCTCTTGCGCCGACACGCCGTCGGATGTATAATTGCTCTTAGCCCCCCGGTTCTGCGCTGTCTCTCAAATTTGCAGTTTCTCCGGAAAGGAAGAAAGGAAAAATCATGAAGAAGCGTCTGTTCGCTCTGATTCTTGCTTTCGCAGTTGTCTTTTCCATGGCAGGCATCCCGACCGCGGCTGCTGCACCGGGAAAAACAGGAAAAACATCCATATCCATGGGAAAAATCTCCATGCCGGCGGAATATAACGTCGTTCTGGATACGTATTACAGCATCCTCTGCGGTGACTGGTATGCCGCGCTGTCGGCGGAGGATCTGTGGAACATGGGCGCCTGCCCGCTCCTCGCGGAATTCTCTTCGGAAGAAAAGCAGAATTTCGGCTATTACCTTGAGGATATCAACGGAGACGGTTCTCCGGAACTCTTCCTGGGTATTGATAATGAAGAGTACAATGACCAGATGTATCAGCTCTTCACGGCTTTCGGCGGACAGCTCAGCTGCCTGTACACGGCAACCGGTGAGAATGCCGCATATCTTCTTAACAACGGGCTTCTGGAATATGAAACCTGGGGGCTTGATAACAACGGCTACGCCATGTGCGTGTACCGATTTGACGGAAGCGGCAATGTATACGTGACCGAAGGTGTCCTGTACGATGAAAACGCCGGAAAGGGGCCATACTTCTCTGTTACGGACGACAGCTTCAATGCCGCGGCGGGAAAACCGATCAGTGAAAACCAATTTTATCAGAAACTCGACAGCGTTGCACTGAAAGAGAAATATGTCCGTTATCAGCCGATTTCCGGTTGGAACGGAAGCGGCAATGCTTCCTCCGGCTCCGGCGGCCAGCAGAGCACCGGCTCCGGCAGCGGCAAAACCGCCTCTTCTGCTCCGCAGGTCAATACCGGCAGCGCTTCCAGTCTGTACTACACTCACGAGACTCTGAAGGATAATGCCAGCGGCGTCAAAATAGCCAATGTTCTTGTACCCTATGGATGGAACATGTCTTTCAAGGTCTCCTGGGATTTTATATCGACATCAACTCCGGGTGTGGCAGATGTCATTCTTACCAGTCCTGACGGGAAAGCCAGAATCAATCTGACAAGCGATATGCAGTTCCTTGACATGTATGCCAACGGCATGCATTACGGAGAGGGGGCTGATATGAGCATCTACTGCACCAGACTCCATTTCCGCGATGCCGAAGAAGTACAATCTCTCTTCCTGCAGGGAGGAAGCTATTCCAATGCCCAGCTTGTAAAGTCTTATACGGTTCCGGACAGTCTTGTCCAGACTTTGAAGGAAGGTGCGCGGTTAAGGCTTCAGAAGAATGTAGCCGATACCGGAGGAACTCCGATTGCCAGCGAAGGCTCGGCGGCTCAGAAGCTGTACAAAAGCGGTAATCAGTATATCGAGTATCTTACGCTCGTAACCGCCGCCATGCAGAAGGACGACACCGGTCATGTTGTCCTGACGGAGATCATGTGGAATATCCCGTACAGCTGCTCGTTTATCGCCGATTCCAAACAGAGCTACGATCAGTACCGCGATGTTTTTCTCAACGTGGTTGCAAATTCCTGTTTTACCGCCGAATTCAACTATGTAAACATGAGATACGGAACCGCGATCGCCAACGCGATCAGCAGCCATCTGCTGGAACAGTCCATGCAGTATATTCAGTCCGGTACCAGTTCCTGGGCTTCGGAATATGAACATTCCTCCGGCGGTTACGACTCAGACCGGTTTACAAGCGAGTGGAGCGATGTCATCAAGGAGCAGAACGAATATACGACCCTGGACGGCGAAACCATCAAGGTCAGTACCTCCTATGACACGGTCTACCAGGATGGCGATCGCTTCTACATGGGCCCGGACGGACAGTCCCCCTATGGCTGGACCAGACTCTACCCGAACTGATGAGTCACGGGGACAGGTTCCTTGACTCATTTCATGAAATACAAAAACGGGCCTCTGTGCTGAAACGCTTCCGCACAGAGGCCCGTCGATTTTCATCTATGCGGAAGCGTTCCTACAGCATTGCCATTCTCGCTTTTTGCTCTTGCGCCGCCCCGCCGCTGGATGTATAATGCGGACATGATTACCATGTACGAAAAATCAAAACACAAGGGGTGGCGATTCTTCTTGTAGAACAGATGGGAAAAGCTGGGCCTAAGATATCAAATTATATATTCGTGCTTGAAGTCAGGTATATGGTGATGGGCGGAAAAACGCTGAAATGGCAAGAAATCCAAAATCATTGAGGCTTATTTGAAAAAGAGTGCATATCATTTAAACAGCACGGAAGAGGTGCAATGAGATGGAGAATCAAAAGCAAAGAGCAGAAAGGCTTATTGGATCATTTTTGCTTTGCATCTTAAGTGTACTGTTAATCAGGCACTGCAGATTAAGCTTTTGCCAGACCGATGAGAGCTTCTATCTGGCATTAGCCCATCGCCTCTGGAGCGGTGACCGTATGATTTTGGATGAATGGAATGCGGCGCAGGTATATTCACCGATCCTTCTGCCGTTTTATGCTCTGTACCGATTGATTATTCCGGATGGTACCGGCGTTTATCTCTATGCACGTATTTTATATGTTCTGTTTGCAACGGCGGTCAGTGTGCTGTTTTATCAAAAAAGCAGAACGAGCAATTCGAGCAGTATGCTTTCGTGGACTGCGGCTGCGATGCTGCTGCTGTATTCCCGCGCTAATATCTGTGGGCCCAGTTATTATAACCTTTCTCTTCAGTTTGCCGCAACTTCTGCTCTGTTACTTTGGAAGTCCGGGAACAACTATCATGTGGCAGAAAACATATTCGCCGGAGTGTTTCTGACGCTTACCGTAATATGCAACCCGTATTTTTCCTTTTTTGTTCTCTCTATACTGGGTTATATGGGCATCAATCCTAAGACGCGAAGACGCTTTTGGGGTATTGCTGCGGGAGCCGCATTAGCCGCTCTGGTTTATTTTTTATATCTTCTGCGTTCCGGAAATCCGCTTACGCTCCTCAAATCGCATCCTCCGTTTGCTTATATACCGTTTTCATTTGGAGGTGTGCTGTTTAATCTTAATAAAATTTGGATTCGGTATTTACGCTATGCTTCCCGTTATGTGTTTCCGTTAACAATGATTGGAGTCCTGATAACAATTTGGGATTGGAAGAAAAAGAAACAGGCTGGCTCTCTGCCGAGATTCCTGTATTATTTTTTGTGTTTGCTGTTTGTCGGATTTACGGCATCCAAATCAAAAATCAGTATCTGTTTTGTAATTACAGTTCCTTTTGCGATACTGGTTTTTCCCGAAGTTATCAGAGCGTTTCTCTTTCGGAGCAACGATTTTGCCGTGATTGTATATGTTTTTGGGGTAGCGCTTGCAATCGCTTTTTTCTTCGCATCCAATACCGGCTTGGATGCTATGACAACAGGCTTCTGCCTTTCCTCTGCAGGCGGGTTGCTTCTTCTTGCTGACGAACCCGGGAAAGAAAAAGATACATCTGCAAAGAACAATATCAGAATATTATACAAGGGTGTATGTGTAAGTTTATGTCTTCTCCTTATTAGTGTGTTTTCTGTGCATCGTTTTTTAGGGATCTATCGGGATGCCCCGGTTTCCCAGTTGATTCAGCGTATTGAAAAGGGTCCGGCAGCCGGGCTTTATACGACAAAGTCCCATGCTGAAGAATATAATGCTATTATTGATGAGATCACAAAAATCCATGAAAAGTATCCAACTGCAGGTGTACTATTCAGCAAATCACTGCCTTGGGCATATTTGGTTTCTGACTGGAAGTGTGCCGTTTTTACGGTTTGGATGAGCCCGCTTTCAGATCTCAGACTTGAACAGTATTATCAAACTCACCAGGAACCGGATATCGTTTTTGTGCTTGATGAACGTGTAGCTTCTTTTGAGACAATTCCTTTTAGTAACCTTAGAGGAGTGCAACAATATAATCAGAATGAGTTTGAAGGACCATTCTATGATCACATGATTGAAACATATGAAATAATTGAAAACAACGATTATTGTACTGTTTATATGAAACGTCCCGGAATATAGCCGGTCAGTAAATTGTAAAGAAATGTCGACGATTTGTTTCAATTGTTATTGTCTCCCGGTTCTGCGCTGTCTCTCAAATTTGCAGTGTCTCCGTGAGTCACGGGGACAAGTTCCTTGACTCATTTCATGAAATACAATAACGGGCCTCTGTGCTGAAACGCTTCCGCACAGAGGCCCGTCGGTTTCTTCTGCAATAAGAAACGCTGTCCCTCTCTCCGCTTTTAACTCTCCGTTCTCTCCTCACGCTGCAGTCTGCTGCTGAGCAGCGTGTTTCTCCTGCTGACCGTGACGTTCCGCACCGCCATGGCCAGCGCTTTTTTTGTCCCGACCATCACCATCACCTTCTTCGCGCGCGTGACGCCCGTGTAAACCAGATTTCTCTGCAGCATCACATAATGGGTCATCAGGATCGGCATCACGACGATCGGGTATTCCGAGCCCTGGCTTTTGTGGATGGTGGTGGCGTAGGCAAGCACCAGCTCGTCCAGCTCCGTCACATCGTAGAGAACCTCCCGGCCGTCAAAGATCACCGTCAGCTCCCGGTCTTCCTGGCTCACCCTTGCGACCGTCCCGATATCTCCGTTGAAGACTTCCTTTTCGTAGTTGTTCCGAATCTGCATGACCTTGTCGTGCAGCCGGTATTCCACGCCTCCGCGCCGCAGACCGGGAGAGGAAGCGTTCACCGCCTCCTGCAGCATCTGATTCAGGTTTGCCGCGCCGACAAGACCCCGCTGCATGGGGGTGAGCACCTGAATATCCATCGTCCCGTAGGCTCCGGGCAGGCGCTCCTTGACCAGCCGGACGATTTCCTGCGCCGCTCTCTCCGGTTCCTCGACCTCGAGGAAGAAGAAATCGCTGTTCTTCCCGTTGCTCAGATCCGGCATCTGCCCCCGGTTGATCCTGTGGGCGTTGGTGATAATCCGGCTGGAAGCGGCCTGCCGAAAAATCCTGCTGAGCCGGACGACCGGGAAAACGCCGGAGTCAATCAGATCCCGGAGAACGTTTCCCGCCCCCACCGAAGGCAGCTGATCGACATCGCCCACCAGTATCAGACTCATGTTGTCCGGAACTGCCTTCAGAAGGTTATACATCAGCAGGATATCGATCATGGAACATTCATCCACAATCAGGACGTCCCCCTCCAGCGGATTCTCTTCGTTCTTCTGATATCCCTCCGGCGGCTTCACTTCCAGAAGCCGATGGATCGTTTTCGCCTCCATGCCCGTGGTCTCCGAGAGCCTTTTTGCCGCTCTGCCGGTGGGCGCGGCGAGGAGGATCGATGCTCCGGCTTCCCGAAAGGCCCGGAGAATCCCCAGGGTTGTGGTCGTCTTGCCGGTGCCCGGACCGCCGGTCAGAATGAGGACCTTGCTCCGCACCGCCGTCCGGACGGCGTCCATCTGCACCGGGTCATACGTGATCCCCGTGCCGCGCCGGATTCTGTCCTCCAGGCCCTTTGGATTCATTCTCACGGACCGCGGCGAAGCAAAGATCTGCTTCATCCGCCTTGCCGTACCCTGCTCCGCGTAATAGAAAACCGGCAGATAAACGGCGGTTTCGTCCTCGTCCGGATTCTGCCCGGAGATGATCTCCGTTTTCACAAGCTCATCGCGGATCATCTCGTCCAGAATGGGGGACAGCCGGCTTTCCTCCGCGTCCAGCAGCTCCGCGCCGGTCCGGATCAGCTGCTCCCGGAAGGCGAAGCAGTGCCCTTCCTCGCTCAGCTTGTTCAGCGTATACATCAGCCCGCTCCGCAGCCGTACCGGTGCCTCTTTTTCAAATCCGAGCTTCTCCGCGATTCTGTCGGCAGTCTTGAAGCCGATTCCCCAGATCTTCTCCGCGAGTTGATAGGGGTTTTCCTGCACGGTCCGGATGCTGTCGTTGCCGTAGACCTTGAAAATCTTCGTCGCAAGCGTGGTGGACACATCGTAGCCCTGCAGAAACACCATGATGTTCTTGATCTCTTTCTGCTCTTCCCAGGACTTTTTGATCCGCTCCACCCGAAGCTTCCCGATCCCGGGAACCCCGAGCAGTTCATCCGGACTCTCTTCGATGATCCGTAGCGTTTCCGTGCCGAATGCTTTGACAATCCGGGACGCGAATTTCGGCCCGATCCCTTTCACAAGGCCGGACCCCAGATATTTTTCAATGCCGTAGACCGTCGCCGGCAGGGTTTCCTCAAACGCGGCAGCAGAAAACTGTCTCCCGAATTTCGGGTTTACCGTCCATTCACCGGTCAGGCTGAGAACGGCGCCCACGTGCACTTCCGGCATGGAGCCGACGACCGTGACCAGGTCGCTGCAGCCTTTGGCTCTGCACTTGAGCACGGAATAGCCGTTTGTTTCGTTTTGATAGGTGATGCGTTCGACCACGCAGCGCAGCTGCTCCATGTTTTCTCTCTCCGTCGTCGTATTCTCCCTCTTTTTCCGATTATAGTAGAGCAGACCGCCCTTGTCAAATGCGTCTCGGGGACAGGTTCCTTGACATTCCCGAATTTTTTGCAATTGCGCGTCTCCGCTGGATCTATAATGGATTTGGGTGCCATAATTAGTATAATATCGTCTACATACTACGAAAAATCCCGATCGGGTATAATAATATCGTCTTTTCGCAGACTTTTTTTCCATAGTTCGTATTGAAGCTATATCGCTGTAGCGATATAGCAAATCCAAAAGAGGAAAAGACTTGGAGTAGATCGATCAGAAAAAACTCCTTGGGACAACACTCATCCCAAGGAGATTATCAATTATTGGAGCTTTACGAAATCTCGACCAGCACTTCCCAATGTCCGCTGCGTTTTCCATTGGCGCGGCGGAGATAGCCTTTTTCTTGAAGATCTGTCATCCTGCGTTTGATTGTCCGCTCGGATTTGCCGACAGCAACGGCCAGCTCTTTTTGCGTGATGGAGGGATTTGCTTTCACTGCTTTCAAAACAGCCAGCTCTTCCAAAGTACAATTCAAAGGGCCATTTTGGCACTTTGAAACTTCAGCGTTGGCACTTTGGGGCGAAGCATCATCGGCTTTGTAATCCACATGCAGATAGCGATTCTTCAATTCATGCTGCGTACCGAGCAGGAGGTTTTCAAAGAACTTCTCCAGAAACTCGCTCGTGGCATGGATTCCTTTTTGCAGATTGTTGTAGTTAGCACGGACAAGCGCATTGTGGAAGTACCAGGAGTTGACCGCAAACACATCGTTGTTCACTGCGAAGCCGAAGGACTTCAAATACTTCACGATGAAAACCGCTGTTGCGCGCGTGTTGCCCTCGCAGAAGGGATGGATCTGCCAGATGCCCGATGCGAACTTCGCCATGTGTTTGATCGAGCCGGGAACGGAAAGCGCGTCATAAGAGAACTGCTTCTCCTGTGAGAAATCGTAATCCAGCGTATCGCGGATGCTCTCCCAAGACGAATACACGACGGTATCGCCGCCGAGCACCCACTCGTTTTTTGTGATGTTGTAGGTGCGAAATTGGCCCGCGTGATCGAAGACACCGGTGAACAAGCGCTTATGAATGCTCTGCAGCTCGGCGGGAGAAAACTGAAATGTTTTCTCTCCCAGCAGCTCGGTGATGCGCGCGGAAACGATGTCCGCTTCCATCGTGCCAGCTTCAACCGCCTGACGGTTCTTCTGCTCTTTGTAGTAGCTTTGGATGCGGCGCTGCGCTCCGGCAATATCGATGTTGCCTTCGATGTGCTCCTTCGCAGTCTCCAGCAAATAGGTCGAAGTCTTCAGCCCGTCCACAGCCTGGAGACCTATGGCCGTTTGCCAAGCCGCGCTTTTTTCGGCGCGCTCCGGCTCGCCCTGACGGATGTATTCACTTAATTCAAGCTGCCATCTGTCCTGCTCCGGCACGGATTTCAACCCCTTTGCGCTGCGATGCTCTACAAGTATTTTACCACATAGCCGGACTAATACAAACGAAAAACTGCAAAAGGCGCTGACTCATTTTTCTCCGGATGCTTGATACAAACGAGCATTTTGTGGAAGAAAAAAGGGAACTCCCCCGCCGAGGCGGGGGAGTCAGCAACGAATTACTGTGCTTTCATCAGAAGAAAGATGCTGCCGGTGACGGAAGTGACGTTCATACTGCGGAACATGATGATGTAGCTGCTGCTGATGGTGCCGTAGGGATAGCTGATCGTGCGGTTGCCCTGCGGCCAGAACGTCAGCGTATCCGAGATGGTTTCGCGTTCCTCGCTCCACGTGGTTCCGCTGTATTGCAGCGTATGATAATCCACGCTGTATTCCCCATTCTGGGATACGCCTTCCGCCGTGAAGCTGACCCTGAGCGTATCCTTGTGGTCCGGGTCGTTCGCGGCCTGATAGCCCTCGCGCAGGGCAAACCCGTAACTGAGGTTGCAGGCGTTGATGTTTCCGTCTTCGTCCGTTGCATAAGAGGGATATTCTTTATAATCGAAATAGTCGTAGAAGTTGTCGGCGTTCAGCCGGACTTCGACAATCTGCGGACCGGCAGAGGCGCCCTCATCGTCCTCTGCCTTTTTCTTCTGCTTTCCGCAGCCGGAAAGCAGAAAGAGGGACAGCATCAGAGCGAAGAGGAAAAGTCCGACGCAGAGACGCGAGTGTTTCATGGGAGACCTCCGGAATCTGTCTGCAGGATCATCGTTCTTCACGGAAATAGGCGAGGCCGAGAGAGGCCGGCGGCTGATTTTCCCGCTTGTTGCGCATGGACGAGAGCACCAGCACGATGATCGTGACCACATAGGGCGCCATTTTGTACAGCTCCTTGACCGCCAGATTCATGCCTGAAGGGATATACATGTGCACGATATACAGACCGCCGAAGAGGAACGACGCGAGCACACCCACATTAGGCCGCCAGACCGTGAAGATGACCAGCGCGATCGCGAGCCATCCGCGGTCGCCGAAGGCGTTGTTGGCCCAGACGCCCGAGGCATAGTCCATGACGTAATACAGTCCGCCGAGCCCGGCGATCATTGAGCCGATGCAGGTGGCGGCGTATTTATAGCGGATAACGTTGATACCGGCGGCATCTGCCGTGTTGGGGTTCTCACCCACGGCGCGCAGGTGCAGGCCCGTCCGGGTGTGCCGGAGCACATAGGCGGCGGCGAGGGCAATGATGACGGCCACATAGGTCAGAAATCCGTACGAGAGAAACAGCTTGCCGAACCAGCCCAGCTTCTCCGCGATCGGAAGACTGCGGCGGAAGCAGTTGCTGGTCTGCGTCAGAATGATGGAGGGCAGTTCGCTGCCGGAAAGCTTGATCAGCGAGCCGCCGAAGAAGTTGCCGAAGCCGACGCCGAAGGTGGTCAGGGCCAGACCCGTGACATTCTGGTTGGCGCGCAGCGTGACGGTCAGGAAGCAGTAGAGCAGACCCATCAGCAGACTTCCGAGCAGACAGCAGGAAATCGGGATCAGGATGGCGACCAGGCTGTTCAGATCGGCGCCGTGCGCCTGTTCATAGAAGAAGGACCCGATAACGCCCGAGATGGCGCCCACATACATGATACCGGGAATCCCCAGGTTGAGGTTGCCGGATTTCTCCGTCAGAGTCTCGCCGGTGCTGCCGAGCAGCAGGGGAATGCCCTGGACGACGGCGCGGGGGATGAAGGAAATGATGTCGAACACCGCTCAGCCCTCCTTTTTCCCGGAGCCCCGGAAATGAATCTCGTAGTTGATGAAGAATTCGCTGCCGATGATGAAGAAGAGAATGATCCCCGTGAGAATGTCGCCGAAGCTCTGGTTGAGCGAGAAGTTGGTGGCGATTTCGCCGGCGCCGCGGCCCAGAAAGACCAGCAGGAAGCTTGTCAGGATCATCCAGATCGGGTTGAACTTGGCGAGCCACGAGACCATGACGGCCGTAAAGCCGCGGCCTTCCACGATGTTGGGCGTGAGCGTGTGGTTGGTGCTGCCGACCAGCAGCAGACCGGCCAGGCCGCAGAGGGCGCCGGAGAGAAGCATCGTGCGGATGATGACGCGGTTCACCTTGATGCCGACATAGCGGGCGGTGCGCTCGCTCTCGCCGACAACCGCGATTTCATAGCCGTGCTTCGAGTAGCTGAGATAGACATACATCGCGATGCAGACCGCCGCGACGATGAGAATGTTCAGCAGATACTTGTACGGGCCGATCTGCGGAAACCAGCCGATATGCGTGTTCGGGTTGATGATGCCGATCTGGCCCGAGCCCTTCGGCGATTCCCAGACCACGCAGTAATACGCAACCAGCTGGGTTGCCACATAGTTCATCATCAGTGTGAAAAGCGTTTCGTTGGTGTTCCATTTGGCCTTGAAGAAAGCCGGGATGCCCGCCCAGATTGCGCCGGCCAGAATGCTGGTCACGATCATCAGCAGGATGACCGCCCAGTTCGGCAGGCTGTTGCGCAGGCAGATCATGCAGGCGGCCGCGGCGAGCGCCCCGGCCAGCGCCTGACCTTCTCCGCCGAGGTTCCAGCAGCGCATGCGGAAGGCCGGCGTGACGGCCAGAGACACGCACAGCAGCATCGAAATGTTCTGCAGCAGCACCCAGAATTTCCGCGTGGTGCCGAAGGAACCTTCGAAGATGGCGGCATAGACCTGAAGCGGGTTTTCTCCCGTGACCAGGGAGGTGATCACGCCGCAGAACACGAGCGCGACCAGCAGCGAACCGCCGCGGATGCCCCAGACGGCATACCACGGCAGACTGCCGCGCTTCGAGATGTGAAAGAGAGGGCTTCGCTGCGCTTTATTCATCGCTTTTCCCTCCAAGCTTCGTCATCATCAGACCCACATCGCGCTTTTTTGCACCGCGGCCGGGCACGATCCCGCTGACCTTCCCGCCGCATAGAACAAGAATTCTGTCCGCCAGCTCCAGCAGCACGTCCAGATCCTCGCCGACATAGATGACGGCAACGCCCTGCTCCTTCTGCCGGTTGATGAGATCATAGATGGTATAGGACGAGTTGATATCCAGGCCGCGGACCGCATAGGCCGTCAGCAGGACCGTCGGGGCGGATGAGATTTCGCGCCCGACCAGCACCTTCTGCACATTGCCGCCGGAAAGACGGCGCACCGGCGTGCTGACGCTCGGCGTGCTGACCTCGAGGTCGTGCACTACGGTTTCCGCCAGCGTATGCGGCGTCTTGCGGTCGGTAAACATGGATTTTCCGCTGCGGAAGGAGCGGAGCATCATATTGTCGGCCAGGTCCATATTGCCCACAAGCCCCATGCCGAGGCGGTCTTCCGGAACAAAGGAGAGGCTGACGCCCATCTGGGCGATGCTCAGCGGGTCTTTCCCCAGCAGTTGCTCGCGCCTGCCGTCATCCTCGATATAGCAGATGCTTCCGGCTTCCACCGGCTGCAGACCGGCGATGGATTCCAGAAGCTCTTTCTGGCCGCTGCCCGAGATGCCGGCGATGCCGAGGATTTCGCCGGAGTACGCCGTAAAGCTGACGTCCTCCAGCTTCAGATAGCCGTCGATGCTGCGTACGGTCAGGCCTTCCACCTCGATGCGTGGCCGCGGGTTCACCGGCTCGGGCCTCTTGATGTTCAGAACCACGGGATGGCCGACCATCATGTTGGTCATCTCCTGGGCGCTGGTCTTGGCGGTGGGCATGTCCCCGATGAACTGTCCGTGGCGCAGAACCGCCACGCGGTCCGAAAGCTCTTCCACCTCGTGCATCTTGTGCGTAATGATGACCACGGCCTTGCCGTCGTTGCGCATGTTGCGCAGGACCGCGAAGAGCTTTTCGGTCTCCTGCGGCGTGAGCACGGCGGTCGGCTCATCCAGAATCAGGATGTCCGCGCCGCGGTAGAGCACCTTGACGATCTCGACGGTCTGCTTCTGCGAGACGGACATGTCATAAATCTTCTGATCGGGGTCGACTTCAAAGCCGTAGGCGCTGCAGATTCCGCGGATCTTCTCCGCGGCGGCCTTCAGGTCCAGCTTCCCGGGCAGACCGAGCACGATGTTTTCGGCTGCGGTGAGCACGTCCACCAGCTTGAAATGCTGATGAATCATGCCAATGCCGAGATCAAAGGCGTCTTTGGGCGACCGGATTACCACCTCTTTCCCGTCGATGGCGATGGTGCCCTCGTCCGGGAAATAGATGCCGGAAAGCATGTTCATCAGGGTCGTCTTGCCGCTGCCGTTTTCCCCCAGCAGCGCCAGAATCTCGCCCCGGTAGATGTTCAGCCAGACCTTGTCGTTGGCCAGCACCGAGCCGAAGCGTTTGGTAATATCCCGCATCTGAACCGCGGGAATTTTGTTATCCAAGGATGTCCCACTCCTTTCGGGAAAAGACAGGATGCCGCAAAGGGCAGCGCGGCGGCGAATGTCACTGCGCTGCCCTTTGCAGCAGACGGTCATTCCCTCCCCCGCCGGGCGGGGGAGGGAAGAGATGTTGTTTTACTGGTCGATGATGGTGATGCCGTCGATATCGACATCGAAGCTCGGGGCAGAGCGGAAGGTGGATTCCGCAAACGCGCCGTCCACGATCGACTCGGTGTCCGGAGTGAAGGTGCCCAGGTCGTTGACGTCAGCCTCATACGAGGTGAGCGGCTTGCCGCCGACGGTGAAGGTGCTGGTGTCGAAGACCTTGATTTCGCCGCTGATCAGCTTCGCGCTGACTTCGGCGAGCTTCTCGGCGGTGCCGGGGGCGGCAACCTTCTCATTGAGGTCCGAGAGCAGGACGGAATCGGTGCTCATGGTGCCGGTCCAGTCGGCGTGCAGCTTCTGAGCCTTGGCAACATTGCCGATCATGACCTGCATGAAGGGAACCCAGTTGATGCGGGAGGAGACGATGAAGGTGTTCGGGCAGTCAGCCTCTGCAGAGCCGTTGTAGAACACAAAGGGAACACCGCGGGATTCGCACTCGGTCGGAGCACCCATCGAGTCGGCATGCTCGGAAAGGACGACGCAGCCGTTGTTGATGAGCTTGATGGCGCCTTCCTTCTCCAGGGTCGGATCATACCAGGAGTTGGTGAAGGTCACTTCCATGGTGGCGGAGGGGCAGACGGAACGGGCGCCGAGGAAGAAGGAGGTGTAACCGGACTTCACTTCGGCATAGGGATAGGCGCCGATGTAGCCGAGCTTGGCCTGTTCGGCGGTGATCTCGCCGTTCTCGATCATCTCGTTGAGCTTCATGCCCGCGGCGACGCCGCCCAGATAACGGCCTTCAAAGATGGTGGCGAAGGCGTTGTGGAAGTTGGGCAGACCGGCGGAGTGAGCCTGGGTGCCGGTGGCATGGCAGAACTCGACGTTGGGGAACTCCTTGGCGGCCTGGATCATGAAGGACTCATGACCGAAGGAGTCGGCAAAGATGATGTTGCAGCCGGCATCGACCAGTTCGGCGGCGGCGTCATAGCATTCCTGACCCTCGGGGATACCGGTCTTCAGGAAGAAGTCCTGACCCTCAACCAGGCCGAGGCCTTCGCAGGCTTCTCTGGCAGCGTTGATGAAGTTCAGGTCATAGGTGGAGTTCTCGTCGTGCAGGAAGATGAAGCCGACCTTGATCTTCGCGACTTCGTCCTGCGTCAGGGTAGAGACGTCAAAGGGGGTGGAGTCATTGTCAAACTCGAAGGTGGGTTCCGCTTCCTCGGCAGGGGCCTCGGCCTTCTGACCGCAGGCGGCCAGAGCGAAGACCATGACGAGAACCATCAGCAGAGCAATGATTTTTTTCATTTGTTTTCTCCTCATCGTTTTTTTGTTATGGGAATGCCGTCGTTTCAGCGGCATTCCCGGCTATCTGTAGAGGCACCGGCCTCCGAGATACAAAGGAAGGGGTTCATCCGGAAAACAAAAAACACCGTGGAACGCACAGTCTATGTTCCCGGTGGAAAAAAGGATGAAACCGAAAGCCCGCCTGTTTCGGGAACAGAAAAAGCTTTCAGAATCATTCGATAGTCCGGTCATTTACGGCGTCCGGGTAGAAACGTCAAATCCATATCATTTGCTTATATCGAACGTCTATATATTGTGTCCGTCAGGCCGCAGCAACACAACCTGTCGGATAGTGATATGATATCAATAAAGCCCGAAAAAGTCAAGCCAAAGATTCTCCGGTTTCCACAATTTTTTGTCCCTGTTTTTGTGCAAAATACCCAAAATTGCCGCACAAAGGCGCCCGGATCATACAAAGAACATTCCCCGTACCATACGCAGAAAAAACCTTGACTTTTCCGGCCTTCCGGAGTATTACTCAGAAGAGAAAAAGAGAGAGGAGATTCTGCCATGATGACCAGAAACTGGAAGGAAGAATATGAAGGCCGGGTCGCCTGGATCCGGGAGCTTGTGAAGACCGCCGGCGTCCGGGGGATTGTCTTCGGCAACTCCGGCGGAAAGGACAGCGCCCTCGTGGGGATTCTGTGCAAGGCAGCCTGCGAGGACACGGTCGGCATCATCATGCCCTGCGCCTCCAAAAGGAATTACGGCAGCGACGCCGAAGACGGCCGTAAGCTGGCCGCGCAGTACGGGATCGAGACCAGAACGGTCGACCTGACCGCGGTCCGCGCCGCGGAACTGGAAGCCCTGCAGGGCGTGGCCGATATGACCGATCTGGCCGTCTCCAACATTGCTCCGCGCCTTCGCATGACGACGCTCTATGCCGTCGCGGCGGCGGAAGGCCGTCTGGTTGCCGGAACCGGCAACCGCAGCGAGGGCTATATGGGCTATTATACGAAGTGGGGCGACGGCGCCAGCGACTTCAATCCGATTTCGGACCTGACCGCGACCGAGGTCTTTGCCTTCCTTGCCTGGCTCGGCGCGCCCCGGAGCATCATTGAAAAAGCGCCGTCCGCCGGCCTCTTTGACGGGCAGACGGACGAGCAGGAGATGGGTGTGAGCTATGAGGCCATCGACCGCTTCCTGACCGAAGGAACCGCGACGGAAAAGGATCGTGCGATCATCGAACGCTTCCACGCCCGCAGCGAGCACAAACGCCGCCCGATTGCAACCTACCGCTGAAGAAGAAAACGCCTGATCTGAGGTCAGGCGTTTTCTTCATCGGGATTCCACGGCAGATCCACGAGAAGCGGCTCATACCCGAGCGCCGGAAGAATCTTTCCGCTCAGATCTTCCATCGAGAATCGGAGGCTGCTGGTATTGAGACAGGGGTGACAGCCGAAAAACGCATCCTCCAGCAGTTCCCGGTCGATCAGCAGCCGCACCCGCTTTTCCCGGTCGTTCATCAGGCCCAGAACGCTGACCGACCCCGGCGTCAGGCCGAGAAGATCCCGCATATGCCCGGCGTCGGCAAAACTGAGACGGGAAGTGCCGATCTGTTTGGAGAGGATCTTTGTTTTAAACGGTTTCTGCCCGGGCATCAGCAGCAGGTAAAAGTCCGTCTGCTGGCGGTTGCACAGAAACAGGTTCTTGCAGATTTTGCAGCCGAGAAGGCCTTCCACCAGCTCGCAGTCTTCAATGGTGTCGGCATGCTCATGATCCACCCGGGCATAGGAAATCCCCAGCCGGTCGAGAAAATCATAGCAGCGGTCCTCTGTTTCCGTCCGGGGCTCCGACGGTCTTCCGGTATACAGATGATGATCGTAATTCATGGATTCGTTCTCCTTCAATCGGATCGAATGACGGCCCAGGCCTCAAGCAGCCGGTCGAGACGCCAGGCGGCGTTGGCAGGGCTGGTGGAAGGAAGACAGACCGCCGGACGCCCGGTCAGCGGAAGCTCGTAGCGCTGATACAGCCGGTCGGCGGTTTTTCCGTTGGTATAAATCTGCCGGATCGGCGCGCCTTCCAGAATCGGCAGGAGGTTGTTGACCTCCGCGTCCCGGATGCTGCTGTCGGCAGAACCGGAAATCTCACAGGACGCGATCACGTCCCAGGCCGCAATATGACGGCGAAGCAGAAAGGCACGCCGGCCTTCCGCGGTTTCCGGAATTTCTTCTTCGAAAAGGACGGACATCACTTTCCAGAAGCGATTCTGAGGATGTCCGTAAAAATATGCCATTTCCCGGGACTTTACAGAGGGAAAACTGCCCAGGATCAGGATTTCCGACTCCCGGTTCCAGGTGGGAGGGATCGGATGCAGAATTCTTTCCGCCATACCCGCTTGCCTCTGCGCAGCCGGAGCTTCTCTCTCAGAGCATGAAGATGGAGTCGTCGTTCTCGATCCAGTCGCTCACGGGAATGGTCCGATATTCCGTTGGGCTGGTTCGAATGACGATCTTGTCGATGCCGGCGTTGATGATCTGCCGTTTGCACATCGAGCAGCTCATCGCGTCGCTGAGCAGTTCGTTGGTGCGGGCGTCACGGCCGACCAGATAGATGGTGGCGCCGATCATGTCGCGCCGGGAGGCGGAGATGATGGCGTTGGCTTCGGCATGGACACTGCGGCAGAGCTCATAGCGCTCGCCCGACGGGATATGCAGCGTCTCGCGGGTGCAGACGCCCAGATCGCTGCAGTTCCGGCGTCCGCGGGGCGCTCCGTTGTAGCCGGTGGAGATGATCTCGTCATTGCGGACGATAATGGCGCCGTATTTTCTCCGGAGACAGGTGGAACGCTCCAGTACGGAGTCGGCGATGTCGAGATAATAATTCTGTTTGCTGGTCCGGTTATCCATGCCTTACAGGCCTCCTTTTATCAATTCCGATCAACTGTCCGTATTATAAACAGAAGAAAAGCTGCCGTCAAGCAGATCGGAAAGCGAATTTGACAGGGGGAAATCATTGATTTTTTCAAATCCTATAGTATAATAGTATAGTTAGATTCTCATCTTTGATCCGGACGGAAGGTGTAGCCACCATGACTGCGAAGGAACTTCATAAGCTCAGCCGACAGGATTTGCTGCAGCTTCTTCTTGCGCAAAGCCGCGAGGTCGCACGTCAGAAAGAGAATATTGATGAACTGAAAGGCCTTCTGAAGAAAGAGAGAGAGCTCAGCACCAGACTGAAGGAGAAACTGAACGAAAAGGACGAAGATCTCGCCAGACTGGTGGATAAGCTGAATGAAAAAGACGAGAATATCGGAAGGCTGAAGGAAAAACTGAACGGGAAGGACGAACTCTTCGAGCGGCTGAAGCATCGCCTGGATGAGAAGGACGGAGAACTGAGCGTGGCGCAGGAAGAAGCGGAAACCATGAGACAGTCCATGGAATCTCTGCGGTCCCGCTTGGACGAAAAGGATATCGCGCTGGAATCCGCCCGTGCCCGCCTCGACAGAATCGGCCCGGAAACATCCGTCCGGCAGGAAGTGCCGAGAATCCGACAGGAAGCTCCGGTTTCGTATCAAAGCCCCCTCCCCGTCGAGAGCAGGCAGGAAACCCGCCCCGCAGCTCCCGCCCCGCGCCGGAGAGATGAGGGAGAAGACAGAAGGCGCTATCTGCAGGAACTGCTGGCGAGACGCGAAGCGCAAGCCAACGAATTGAGGAAGCCATGAGCAAGGAAAAGAAGGACGAAAACCAGAAGAAAAAACAGGTAAAAAAAATAGAGATGCCGACCATCGAGCTCCTGGAAGGCGAACTGAAGCAGGCGCAGTATAAAACGCGCTACGGAAAAGTTCTGCGCAGCACGGTCTTCTCTCTTCTGGTGGTGGCGGCGATTGCCGTTATTATCGCCGTTCTGCTCATGCCGGTGCTGCAGATCAGCGGAAACTCGATGGAGGACACGCTGTCGGACGGAGACCTGGTCGTTGCCCTGAACAACGGAAAATTCAAGACCGGCGAAGTCATCGGCTTTTATTTCAACAACGGCATCCTGGTAAAACGGGTGATTGCCACCTCCAGCGACTGGGTGGATATCGACAGCGAAGGAACCGTCTATGTCAACGGGGTAAAGCTGGACGAACCCTATATTTCGGAAAAAGCGCTGGGCGAATGCAACATTACGCTGCCCTATCAGGTCCCGGACGGGAAATGCTTTGTCATGGGCGACCACCGGGCGAACAGCATTGACAGCCGAACGACGACCGTCGGCTGTATCAGCAGCGACAAAATTGTCGGAAAACTGCTCCTGCGGTTTTGGCCGCTGGCCTCTTTCGGACTGATTAAATGAAAACCGCCGGCATGGGGAAGCCCTGTGCCGGCGTTGTTTTTTCTTGGTAGACAACCACTGGCTATGCCAGTGGCAAAAAAGGCTTTAGCTATGGACAAAAATAAAACTCCCCATTACAGTAGGTGAAAGGTTTGCCGACCAACACCAATGAAAATGAGGAGGTCTTCCATGGAG
>JAFYHU010000069.1 GCA_017538965.1 Oscillospiraceae bacterium | reverse complement strand
TTGCGGTACCCGGAGAATCGTTCGGGCTTACGCTGATCCTCCGATTCTCCGACCGCTGCAGTAATCCCGCAATGCCTTCCTCTGCCACTGGCAGCGGCATTGCGCGATTCCATAAGGGGAAGGGCGCCTGCGGGCGCGGGGATGCGGAGCGATCTGGGGATCGCTCCCTACGGGCGTGGAGTTTTTCACGCTTCCCGCGCGTCGTTATGCTCCCTACGGCGCATAAGAGGTTGGGAGTATTCAAAACCCATTGCGTCAGCAGGGATTTTCCCATGCAGGAGGCTCAGGAATTGTGGATAGGTTTCGAAATCAGAACGACCACTGCAGATGAGCAGAAAGCCGCTTTCCTTTGGCGCCTGCGGGCGTGGGGTTTGCGGAAAAGCGGCTGTCCCCCTTCCGGTTGCGGCTCTTGTGTAAAGCGGGTTGTTTGTGATATACTTCTGCCAGATCGGAAAGAGGTGGCGCGTTATGGATAAAGCGGAGCTGAAGGAGCTGCTGCGGCAGGTGGCTGAGGGAAGCCTCAGCCCGGAGGATGCCGCGCTGAAGCTGAAGATGGAGCCGATCCGCGAGGTCGGAGACTATGCAAAGGTCGACATGCACCGGGGCATCCGCCAGGGGGTTCCCGAGGTCATCTACGGCTCGGGAAAAACGCCGGAGCAGATTCTCGGCATTGCCGAAACCATGCTCGGAAACGGACAGAAAACGGTGCTCGTTACCCGCATGACGCGCGAGACGGCGGATTTCGTCCGGGCGGGGCTTCCGGAAGGAACAGCCTTTCAGTATCACGAGGCGGCCCGCGCCGCCGTCATCGGGGAATTCCCCCGGCCGACCGGCGCCGGCAGGATCGTCGTGGCCACCGGAGGAACCAGCGACATTCCGGTTGCGGAAGAGGCCGCCGTCACCGCAGAGGTCCTCGGCAACGAGGTCGTGCGCCTGTATGACGTGGGGGTTTCGGGCCTTCACCGCCTGCTTTCGCACCTCGATGTCATCATGAGCGCGCGCTGCATCGTCGCCGTCGCCGGGATGGAAGGGGCGCTGCCGTCCGTGATCGGAGGGCTTGCGGACTGCCCGGTCATCGCGGTTCCGACCAGCGTCGGCTACGGCGCTTCCTTCGGCGGGATCGCCGCTCTGCTCAGCATGCTCAATTCCTGTGCCAGCGGGGTTTCGGTCGTCAACATCGACAACGGCTTCGGTGCCGGCTACATGGCCAGCATGATCAACCACCTGAGCTGAGCGCCATGGACGGGATTCACGAAAAACTGGAAGCGCTGAAGAGCCTGCTGCGCGGGTATGACAGCGCTGCGATCGCTTTCTCGGGCGGGGTCGATTCGTCCTTCCTCCTGAAAACGGCGTCCGACGTTCTGGGTGAACGGACCGCCGCCATTACGGCAGCGCCCCCCTTCGTCCCGCAGCGGGAGCTTTCCGAGGCTTCGGCCTTCTGCCGCGTATACGGCATCCGGCAGATCGTGCTGCCGGCAGCCGACTTCCGTCTGGAAGCGGCAAGAAAGAATCCGCCCGACCGCTGCTATCTCTGCAAGCGGGAACTCTTCTCCGGGATCTGCGGAAAAGCCCGCGAGGAGGGCTTCCGGGTCGTCGCGGAGGGTTCCAACACGGATGATCTGTCGGATGTCCGTCCGGGGATGCGGGCGCTTCGGGAGCTGGAGGTCAGGAGCCCGCTGCTGGAAGCCGGCCTGTCGAAGGCGGAGATCCGGAAGCTGTCCCTTGAGGCCGGCCTTTCCACCTGGGACAAACCCAGCTTCGCCTGTCTGGCTTCGCGCTTTCCCGTCGGAGAGGAGATCACGGACGCGAAGCTGCGGCGGGTCGAAGATTCGGAACAGTTGCTGAGGGAGCTCGGTTTTCGCCAGTTCCGGGTTCGCTCTCACGGAGATCTGGCCCGCATCGAGCTGCTGCCGGAGGAACTGGAAACGGCAGTTCGGCCGGAGAACCGCGGGAAAATCATGGAAGCCCTGCAAAACTACGGATTTCGCTATATCACTCTGGATCTGACCGGCTTTCGCTCCGGAAGCATGAACGAGGTGCAGAACACATGAAAACACTGTATTTGGACTGCGGCATGGGCGCCGCAGGGGATATGCTGACGGCGGCGCTGTTCGGCCTGACGGAGGATCCGCAGTCGGCGCTGGACACACTGAACCGGGCCTTTGCCGGCCGCGCCGTGCTTTCGCTCGACCGTGACCGAAAGCAGGGTCTGGAAGGCCTGCACTGCACGGTCCGCGTCGACGGGGACACAGAGGGACAGGAAGAGCATGCCCATCACCATGCTTCCCTTTGCGAAACGGAATCGTTCATCGCCGGTCTCGAACTCCCGGAAGCAGTCATTGCGGATGCCCTGGCGGTGTTCCGCCGGATCGCCGAAGCGGAGGCGAAGGTCCACGGGCAGCCGATGGAAAACATCCACTTCCACGAGCTCGGCACCCTGGACGCCATGGCCGACGTGACTGCGGTCTGTTATCTGAAGCATCTGCTCGCCCCGGAGCGAATCGTCGCTTCGCCGGTGCATGTCGGCAGCGGCACCGTTCACTGCGCCCACGGGGAGCTTCCCGTTCCGGCCCCCGCGACGCTGGAGCTGCTGAAGGGGATCCCGATCTATTCCGAGGACATCAAAGGAGAACTGTGCACGCCGACGGGGGCCGCGCTGCTGAAGCATTTCGTCGATTCCTTCGGCCGGCTTCCCGTGATGCGCACGGAGAAAATCGGAGTCGGGACCGGGACGAAGGAACTCCCCCGGGCCAACGTCCTGCGGGCGCTGCTCGGCGAAGCGGAGGCGGACGCAGAAACGGAGACGCTTCTGGAGCTGTCCTGCAATCTGGACGACAGCACGCCGGAGGATCTGGCCTATGCCATGGATGCTCTTTTTGCCGCGGGGGCGCTGGATGTCTGGTTCACCCCGATCGGCATGAAAAAAAACCGCCCCGCCGTTCTGCTGAGCTGTCTGGGCGGGGAGGCGCAGCGCGAAGAGCTGCTTCGCTGTCTGTTCCGGCATACCGGCACACTCGGCGTACGGGAAGTCCGCTGCGGGCGGACGTCGCTCTCGCGCAGCATCCGTCTTGCCGGGACGCCCTGGGGACCGGTGCGCGTCAAGCGGTCGGAGGGCTTCGGCGTTGTCCGGGAAAAAGCGGAATATGAGGACCTAGCAAAAATCGCGAAGGAGCAGGGGCTCTCGATCGGAGAGGTGAGAGAGCAGATCCGGTAGGAAGGCAGCTTCAGATCGCTCCCTGCGGCGAATGGATAGAGTAGTGAGCTTTTTCTCCCTATAAAACGCGGCGGAGAAAGATCCGTGCGGGGGACAAGGTTGTCTTCCGCGTAATTGCAGGGAGCTGAAGTCGGGCGCATGTAGACGCGAGGAATGCGGAGCGATCTGGGGATCGCTCCCTACGGGTGCTGAGATAAGGATAGAGCGGATTTGCTGGACATATTCAAACCCCATGGCGCAAGCCGGGGGTTTTTTGTCGCAGGGGGTTCGGGATCCGGGATCAGGTTTCGAAATCAGAACGATCGCTGCAGATGAGCAGAAAGCCGCTTTCCTTTGCGTGCCTGCGGGCGCGGAAAAATGAGTCAAGGTACCTAGCCCCGTGACTCATAGTCCGGCGAAGGGCGTGTGAAGAAGGCAAGGGCGAGATCAGCGACGCGGTCCGGGGTTTCCGGGTGCCCGCCCAGAGAATGCCCTTCGTTTTCGAAGAAGCGAATCGGGATCCGAAAGCGCTCGGCAAAGGCCCGCGCCGCCTCGGGGTCGATCACCGAATCCTCCGTCCCGTGGACCATCATGACGCGGTTTTCGCCGTGGGCGGAAGGATCAAAGCGTACAAACAGATCGTTTTCTTCCAGGTCGCGGAGCATTTCGCGGGTGATGCGTACGGGCTTCCCCGTTTCGACAGCGGCATCGAACCAGCCCTTTTCCCGCAGTTCCTCCCGCTGTCTGCGGCTTTCTTCCGTCGGGTGCTCTTTCAGGAAGAGGGAGGGCATGTTGACCGCCGCGCTTCGGAAGAAGGCTCTCCGTCCGCGATGCTCACGCCCGGTCAGGTACAGGCCGGTCAGGTAGGCGCCGAAGCTGGACGCAAAATAACAGATCTCCGTGCCCGGATAGTGTTCGGCGGCATAGTTCTCAGCCGCAGCGATGCTTTCCAGGGCATTTTCAATGCGAAGGGTTTCCTGCGAAGACTCCGCGGAGCCGTGCCCGGGCAGTTCGATGCCGATCACGCCGCATCCTTCGGGCGGCAGACGCCGCAGCAGCATCTGATACGTGGCACAGTCCCTGCTGCTGGAAAAGCCATGGATCGCGATCACGATGACCCGCGGATCTGGCGGGATCTCCTTCACGCAGGAGACAAAATGTCCGTTGTCTTTTTGAATTCTGAAAATCTCCATGTGTTTCCTTCTTTCCGGTGTGTTTGCCGGATGATTCTGCCTGATGCGGAGCGATCCGGGGAGCATTTCCTACGGTAAATTGGTTTTCACACACTTACAGCGCGTCGGGATGCTTATCTTGGATTATTATACTTGAAATCATCCCATCAATCGAGTAAAATATATTTTGAGAGGTGGTCTGATTGAGTAATAATCTGCAGATTGAGCTTGCTTCATCTCATTCTATGCGGGTTTCTCTGCTCTCTATTGCCAACGGTTCAGCCTGGCTGAATCAGAAGCGGCAAAATATGCTGTCCAGAGCCCCCGAACCCGGAGATTGGTCAAGATTCTCTCTCGGAGCTTTGGAGATGGAAGATTTAGCATATCTGACCGCCGCAACAGGACATGAATTTGCCATTCTCCGAGGAAAAAATGACGATTTCCTCTTCCACGGGAGCAGCAGAGGATGCCAGTTCTGTGATGAGTTGGAGCAGATGCTGAAGAGTCATCACGTAGAAATATACGGACACTCTCACCCGGGAGAAGAACGTCCGATTCCCTCCAAAGAAGATCGCAACGCGCTTTTGCAGCTTGGACAGAAAAGCAGCCGATTAATCTCCGGATTATCTGGAAAAATATACGAATTCACCGCTGATGAGTTTGAACTTTAAGGAAAGGAGATATGTCCGATGATCGACTTTGAAACTGCAAAAAAAATCGGTATTCAGGCATGTGTCGACAAAATTGGCATTGACTACGTGCGGAAATACCGAGATACCTATACCACTGCCTATGGGATGGACACAGAGACGGACGCTTTTTGCTATGTCGGCGTCAGCGATGACCCGATTGAAGCCGCCTCCGGCAACGGTATTATCCTCGAAAAGTCCCCTTTCCCGTATTATGCAAGCTGTAATGTAAATCTGAATAATGGACAGGTTTCCTTTTTGGAATGTCGGACACCATATGAAGTTGCCGCTAAAGAATCGCACGAACAGCAAGAATGATCCAATAATCATCCCGCCGCCCGAAAGGGCGGTTTTCTATTAACCATCTTGTCACAGAGTTGAACAAATTATCAACCGATTAGCGGAGTGATCTGGGGATCGTTCTGTTATCAATTTCGTATCTTTGCGGAGCGATCCGGGGATCGCTCCCTACGGCAAATTGGTTTTCTCAAGCTTCCCGCGTTTCGGGATGCTCCTTATGGATTGTATTCGTCTTCAGACCATTTTCCGGGATTGCTGTCGATATAATTCCATTTTATCAGGTAATCCTCTTCATCCCGAATGATGTGGTCATAGTAATAATTCTGCCATATGCTCTTTCCGATCTTTTTGGTTGTCAGTCCCTTGAAGGAGCGAATATCGGACACAAGACTTTTTCCGTTCGTTTTGTGGATAATCATATGGATATGATTTGGCATGATCACATATTTATCGATTCCGGGGATGGATCGGAGAAAGGATTCTGCAATTTCTCCATATGGAGTCAACTTCACAACAGCATTGCTCTGCTTATCTACTGAGATTTCTGACAGGATGCATTCTCTGTTTTTTGTGCAGACCGTCAGATAATAGTAAGCATTCGTTGCGTAATCATAGTCTTTCAATCTGTTCCGTTTTCTTCTTGGGTATTCGGGCAAAGTCATCATCCTTCTGTTTTCGTAGGGAGCGATCCCCAGATCGCTCCGTTATCATTTTCGTGTTTTTGCGGAGCGATCTGGGGATCGCTCCCTACGTAGGCCAACCTCCGTCATGTGCCAAGGCCTCAACCCAACGCACATTCTTTCCCATTACACCAAAGCGCGGCGCAGAGGTTCCGAGCGAGGGATCACCTTTCCTGCCGCGCAATTGCAGGAGGGCACGAACGGGCTTTTCGTCGCAGGGGGTTCGGGATCCGGGATCAGTTTCGAAATCAGAACGAGCGGGTCGAATCAGCAGGAAGCCGCTTTCATTTTCGCGGAGCGATCTGGGGATCGCTCCCTACGGGTATCATTTTTCAATACCTCATGGCGTGAGCCGGGGGTTTTTTCATGCAGGGGGTTCGGGATCCGGGATCGGTTTCGAAATCAGAACGGGCGGGTCGAATCAGCAGGAAGCCGCTTTCATTTTCGCGGAGCGATCTGGGGATCGCTCCCTACGGATGCTGAGATAGGGACAGAGAGGATCGGCCGGATAGATTCAAACCCCCCGGGCGTAATGCCGGGGGGGTTGCGGCAGGTTTCGAAATCAGAACGGGCGGGGCGGATCGGCAGGAAGCTGCTTTTATTCAGTTGAACAGCAGAGCGCTGGCGATTCCGAAATAGACCAGCAGCGAGAGCGCATCCACAATCGTCGTGATGAAGGGGCTCGCCATCACCGCCGGGTCAAAACCGGCCCGTTTCGCAGCCAGCGGCAGCGTGCAGCCCACCATCTTGGCGATCAGCACGGTCACGGCCATCGTAAAGCACACCACGAAGGCCGTCATGGTCGTAATGTCCTGATTGCCCAGCAGCAGCCGGTCCACCAGCATGATCTTGCAGAAGCACAGCAGCGCCAGGGCGCAGCCGCACAGAACCGCGGTCCGGATCTCCTTCCAGACGACGCGCGGCGTGTCCGCGAAATCCAGTTCGCCGAGGCTCAGGGCACGGATGATGGTGACCGAGGCCTGCGAGCCGGAGTTGCCTCCGGTGTCCATCAGCATCGGGATAAAGGCCGTCAGCACCACCTGGGCGGCCAGCGCGCTTTCAAAGCCGGTGATGATCATCCCCGTAAAGGTCGCCGATACCATCAGCAGGGCCAGCCAGGGGATCCGATGCTTGAAGAGGTCCCAGGCCGAGGAGCGCAGGTAGGTCTTTTCGGAGGGGAGCATACCGGCCATCTTTTCGATGTCTTCGGTGGTCTCTTCGACAAGGACGTCCATCGCGTCGTCGAAGGTGATGATGCCCACCATCAGGCCGTCCGTATCCACCACGGGAAGAGCCAGGAAGTTGTACTTTGACAGCATCTGGGCCACTTCCTCCTGGTCGGTCAGGGTGTTGACCGAAATCACGTTCTCGTCCATGATCGCGGAGACCGGCATGCTGTCGTCCGTTGCGAGAAGCAGGTCCTTGACCGAGACCGTTCCCAGCAGCTTCCGGGAATCCGTCACATAACAGGTGTAGATCGTCTCCTTGTCCACGCCCGTCTTCCGGATCCGCTCGATCGCCTGGATGACGGTCATCTTCGGATGCAGCGACACGTACTCGGTCGTCATGATCGAGCCGGCGGAGTTCTCGGGATAACGCAGGAGATCGTTGATGTCCTTGCGCATGTCCGGGTCAGCCTGGGCCAGAATGCGCCGGACGACGTTGGCCGGCATCTCTTCTACAAGATCCACCGCGTCGTCCACGTAGAGCTCCTGCACCACGGCCCGCAGCTCTGCGTCCGAAAAGCCCCGGATCAGCAGCTCCTGCTGCTCCGGCTGCATCTCGACAAAGGTTTCGGCGGCCAGTTCCTTCGGAAGAAGACGGAAAAGCCTCGGCAGCCGGTCATCCGCAATCTCCTCAAAAAGCTCGGCCACATCCGTCGGGTTCATCGTGACAAGAATGTCTTTCAGCGTGGAGTATTTCTTCTGTTCCAAAAGCACCTTCAGGGTGCTCTCCATGGTTACCTTGTGTTCCGTCATCGGTTTTCCTCCTTTTCTTTTCGATTCGTCTGCAGCAGAAATCAGCCGCAGTGCTCGGGCGGAAAAACCGACACACACAGGTCGAAGTTTTCGGTTATTCAGTTTTCGTCAGCTTCTACCCGGCAGAAACGTCCCGGGACGCCGATCTGCCGTTTTCATGCATACTTCGGCCCGGTATTGTGCCGGTACTGTTTCCGTCGTCCATGACGTTCCCTCCTTCGGATAAAACTCGGCTTTCGCCGGTATTTTCATTATAGCAGGCGCATCCGCAGTCGGCAAGCCCGAACTCTCCTTTTTCCGGCCGGATCAGACCGTATTCAGCCGGCATTCCGGCAGCTCGCCGAGCAGAACCCGGCGAATGTTGCCGACGAAGAATTCACAGCGCTTTTCATGAAACAGAACGCCGTCCGGATATCCCGCCGTGTGCGGCGTCAGAATGACATTGTTGAGCTCCCGAAGCGGACTGTCCGCGCTCAGGGGCTCGTTTTCATACACATCCAGGCACGCTCCGCCGATCTGCCCGTCCTGCAGCGCCCGGATCAACTGCGCTTCCTCAATCACGGCGCCGCGGGAGGTGTTGATCAGGAGCGCGTCCTTCTTCATGATCGAGAACACCTCGGTGTTGATCATGTGCCGCGTTTCCGCCGTCAGGGGGACATGGATGCTGACGATGTCGCTTTCCCGGCAGAGCGCTTTCAGGCTCCGGGATTCCGCACCGGGCAGCGCAGCGCCGTTTCTGCCGCAGCCGAGCACCCTCATGCCGAAAGCGCGGCTGTATTCGGCCACTTTCCGGCCGACGTTTCCCAGGCCGATGATGCCGATGGTTTTTCGGGAAAGCTCCGCCCCGGAATACTCCGGCATCGGTTCCCGCCCCTGCGCCTTCATGAAGCGGTCGAGGACGATCAGATTCTTGTAATAGCAGAGGAGAAAGGCCATCACATGCTCGGCGACGGCGGCAGCGTTGACGCCGGCGGCATTGCAGACCTGCACGCCGCATTCCGTACAGTCGGCAACACTGACATTGTCATACCCGGCCCCGGTCTGGACGAGCTTCAGGCGCGGGGCTTTTTCCAGAAGCGCGGCATCGACCCGGAGGTGTTCCGGGATCAGAACATCGGCCGTGGGCAATTCCCCGTCTACGTCTTCCGGGGAAACAATGGCAAGCTCCCACTCCCCGGGAAAGCTCTCTCTGATTCTTCGCCTGGCAGCATCCGGAAAATACCCGGTCATCACGATCTTCATTTCCCTCAGCTCCTCCGCAAATTCCTGCCCTCATTCTATCACAGCACCCGGCGCAAGACAATAAAAAACAGCTTCCTGTATTCGTCATTAACACAATCTTAATGCGATACGCCGGATTGTAATCCCAAATTAAAGAAAGATGTGTCATAATATGTATTGTACAGACAATCGGCATCTTTTTGCGGATACGGGCGGAATCTGTGATATAATGGAAAGAGCAATTCGGCGGAAGCCCGGGAGGTTCACCATCCATGGAAAAAATACTTGCCTGCCTGTCTCCTTCTCCTTCAAATCTCAAAATCCTGCATGCCGCGGCGGACATGGCCCGCGACAACCGCGAACTGATCGCACTGTTTGTCGAAACTCCGGATTTTGCACGTCTGTCGGCAAAGGATCGCCAGCGTCTTCAGGACAACACCCGGGAGGCCATCCGGCTGGGTGCCAGGGTGCAGACAGTGGGCGGAGACGACGTCGCCTTTCAGATCGCGGAATATGCGCGCCTGTCCGAAATCGAGATCATCGTTCTGGGACAGAGCGATTTTTCATCGGTGCGGCACTATTCGAAGCCGACCCTGCCCGACCGGCTCGCCGAGCTGCTGCCGGATGCCGAAATCCACGTCATCCCGGACCGGCGGCGAAACGTCCGCTTCCCTGTCCAACGTGAGCAGACCGGGAAGAAGCGGGTTCTCTTCGACAGTCTGTTTACCTTTCTGATGCTTTTCGCGGCAACGCTGATCGGCCTGTTTCTGTATCGGCACGAGCTCTCGAATTCCAGCATCATGATGGTCTATCTTCTCAGCGTTCTTCTCATCTCGGTAACCACATCCCAACGCTGGTACAGCGGGGTCTCGTCGGTAATCATTCTGTTTCTCTTCAACTATTTCTTCGTCCAGCCCCGGTTCTCGCTGAATGTCTATGAGTCGGGTTATCCGGTCAGCTTTTTTGTCATGTTCCTGACAGCCATGATCTCCGGCACGCTGGCAAACCGTCTGAAGCGGAACGCCCAGCAATCAGCCGAGGCCGCCTTCCGGACAAGAATCATCTCGGAGACCGACCAGCTTCTCGCCAAAGCCTCCGCCAGAGACGAAATCATGAGCATCTGTGCCAGGCAGAGCTCCAGCCTGCTCGGGCGGGAAGTGGTTCTCTATGAGACAGACGGAAAAAGCATCGGACGCAGCTGGCCCTGGCCTGAGGACAGCGCTGCGGAGGCGGCGGATCGTTCCGCACTGCGGGAATACCTCTCCGGGGACGGGATCAATCCCCTGTTCTATCCGGTTCGCATCCAGGACCGGACCTATGCCGTCCTCTGCGTCACGGACCGGAAGCCCTACCCTGAGATCTCTGCGCAGAGCACCCTCCAGTCCGTCCTGGGTGAATGCGCACTGGCTCTGGAAAACGAGAAAAACGTCCGGGAAAAGGAGTCCGCGGCAATTCTGGCGGAAAACGAACGCGTCCGTGCGGATCTCCTGCGCAGCATCTCGCACGATCTCCGCACCCCGCTGACTTCCATCTCGGGAAATGCCGGCGCCCTGCTGGAAAATGAGGCCCGCTTTGACACCGAAACGAAGCGTCGGCTCTGTCAGGACATCTATGACGATTCGCTCTGGCTGACCGAACTGGTGGAGAATCTGCTCACCGCCACGAGGATGGAAGGCGGCGAAGCGCGGCTGCGGCGGAATTCCGAACTGATTGAAGACATCCTGCGCGACGCGGTTTCTCATATCCGACCGGACAGCGGCAGAAGCATCCGGGTCGAACCGGTACCCGAGATCCTGCTGGCGACCGTGGATGCCCGCCTGATCGTCCAGGTCCTGGTGAATCTGGTAAGCAACGCCATGAAGTACACCCCACCGGGCACCGACATCTGCCTGTCCGCCGAACGGCAGGATAACCGGGTTGTCATCTCCGTCGCGGATTGGGGTCCGGGCATCCCCGATGACGAGAAGGAGCGCGTCTTCGACATGTTCTATGTGGGAAGCAACCGCGAGACCGTCGGGCGAAAGAGCCTCGGCCTGGGGCTTGCACTGTGCCGGACCATCGTGCAGGCGCACGGCGGAGAGATCTGGGTTACGGACAACGACCCGCAGGGTGCGGTTTTTCACTTTACTCTGCCTTTGGAGGAGGTGCCGGAGCATGGATAAATGGAAAATTCTTGTCGTGGAGGACGACGCCCCTGTGCGAAACCTGATTACGGTTACACTCTCCACCGAGGACTATGCCGTTTTCACCGCCGCAAGCGGTGCCGAGGCTGTTTCGGAAGCCGCCTCGCGCAATCCGGACATCATTCTGCTGGATCTCGGTCTGCCGGACCGGGACGGCGTAGAAGTCATCGAAAAGGTTCGCTCGTGGACGGATACTCCCATCATCGTGATCAGCGCGCGGGACGAGGATGCCGACAAGATCGGCGCCCTGGATGCGGGCGCGGATGATTATATCACAAAGCCCTTTTCCGTCGCCGAACTGCTCGCCAGACTGCGCGCGACTCAGCGCCGCCTTGTCCACAACGCCGCGGGCCGTGCCGATGCGATGTTCCGCAACGGTGCGTTGACAATCGATTACGCGGCGGGCTGCGCTTACCTTGGCGAGGAAGAACTGAAGCTGACCCCCATCGAATATCGACTTCTGTGCCTGCTGGCGCAGAACGTCGGCAAGGTTCTGACGCATAAATACATCACCCAGCATATCTGGGGCATCGGATGGGAAAACAACATCGGCTCGCTCCGGGTGTTTATGGCGACGCTGCGGAAAAAGCTGGAGAACGGCCCCGACTCGCCCTTGTATATTCAGACTCACATCGGAGTCGGGTACCGCATGATCAAGCTGGACTGATTCCTTCGGTGTGTTTTCGGGTTCGGAGAAAGACAGGGAAAGGACGGTGAACGCCAGATGAAGATTGTGATAGCCGGCGCCGGAAAGATCGGCCTGGCAATTGCCCGCCAGATGTGCGCGGAGGGGCATGATATCACCCTGATCGACCAGCGGCAGGATCGTCTGGACAAGGCACTGAACAGTCTGGATGTCATCGGCGTGTGCGGGAATTGTTCAGCACTTTCGACGCTGCATGAGGCAGAGGCGGGATCGGCGGATCTGTTCATCGCCGCCGCCGGCATCGACGAGGCCAATCTGCTCGCCTGCCGTCTCTCCGGGAAGCTCGGGGCGAAACATACCGTTTCCATTCTGCGCAACCCCGAATACATGGAGGATCTGGACCTTCTGAAAGAGGCTCTGGATCTGGGCTTTTCCCTGCATCCGGACTATGTCGCGGCCGAGGAGATCTCCCGCGTGCTTCAGTTTCCCGCCGCAGTCCGCGTAGAATCCTTCCCGGACTGCGAGCTGGAGATTGTCTCCTTCCGCATTGAGGAAGGCTGCCGGCTTTCGGGGATTCCCCTGCGTCAGCTCTCTTCCCGCTTCGGCCAGAAGGTGCTGGTGTGCAGCGTGGAGCGGAACGGAAACTGCCGGATCCCCGGCGGGGATTTCGTCCTGAGCACCGGGGATTTCATTTCCGTCACCGGCACGTCAACGGATCTTCGGCGCTTTTTCATCTCAGCCGGTGTCTACAGGAAACCTGTGAAGAACGTCATTCTCCTCGGCGGCAGCCGTGTTGCGGTCCATCTGGCAAGACTGCTGGAGAGCACCGGCGTGGATGTCACGATCATCGAAAAGGATCCGGAACGCTGCAATTATCTGGTCGAACATCTGAAATCGGCCGATATTCACTGTGCCGACGGCGCCGACACCGGCATTCTGCAGCTGACCGGCATTTCCCGTGCGGACGGCTTTGTCACCCTGACCGGCTTTGACGAGGACAACATCATCCTGGCCATGTACGCAGCGAAAATAGGCGTCGGAAAAGTCCTGTCGAAGGTTAACAACCAGAAGTTCATGGCCCTTTTGGAGGATGTGTTTCCCGATACGGCGGTTTCTCCGCAGGCGCTGATCGCCGAGCGGATTGCCGGTTATGTCCATGCGCTTTCCCTGGCTCCGGAGAAGAGCACCATCGAAGCGCTGTACTATCTCGGCGACCGCTCCGTCACGGCGACAGAGTTTGTGGTCGGCGAGCAGGCCGCCTGTGCCGGCAGAAAGATTCTGGAGATGCCTCTGCGTCCGGGCATTCTGATCGCGGCAGTGATCCGCCGGGGCCGCAGCTTCCCGCCGGACGGACAGACGGCGCTGGAGCCGGGCGACAAGGTCATCGTGGTCACGGCAAACTGCAAGCTCTGGGATCTGGATGACATCCTGATCTCCGAGGGCAGAAAAGAGCATCGCCCATGAATATCCGTATGGTTGCAAACACCCTCGGCAAGGTGCTTCTCGCCGAGGCGGCCCTGCTGCTGCTTCCCTTGACGGCGGCGCTCTGGTACCGCGAGTCGGTGCTGCCCTTTCTTTTTACAATTTTGCTGCTTCTGCCGGCCGGCCTCGGTCTTGCCGCCCTCCGCCCCAGCTCGTCCGAGCTGTTCGCCCGGGAGGGCTTTGTGTGCGTCGGACTGTCGTGGATCCTGATGTCCCTGTTCGGATGCCTGCCCTTCCTTTTCTCCGGCGATATCCCCCGCTTTGCCGATGCCTTTTTCGAAACCGTCTCAGGTTTTACGACCACCGGCGCCAGCATTCTGGAGAACCCCGAGGTTCTGAGCCGCGGCTGCATGTTCTGGCGGCTGTTCACCCACTGGATCGGCGGAATGGGTGTTCTGGTCTTCATCGCCGCTGTTCTTCCGGTTTCGGGGGATTCGTATATCCACATCATGCGCGCCGAGGTCCCGGGACCGACGGTGAGCAAGCTCGTTCCCCGCGTGCGCAAGACGGCGCGCATTCTTTATCTGATTTATCTGGTGCTGACGGTCGCGGAATGCGTCCTGCTGCTTCTGGGCGGGCTCAGCTTCTATGAGGCTCTGCTTCATTCCTTCGCTACGGCGGGTACCGGCGGCTTTTCGACCAGGGCGGCCAGCATCGGCGCCTTTCAGAGCGTCTATATCGAGATGGTCATCGCGGTTTTCATGCTGCTCTTCGGATGCAATTTCAACCTGTTCTATTTTATTCTGATCGGACAGACGGCTGCAGCATTCCGCAGCGAGGAGCTGCGCGTCTATCTGGGGATCATCGCGGGCGCGGTCCTTCTCATCACGGTCAATATCCGGGCACTCTGCGGCGGCCTCCTCGGCGGCTTGCGCTATGCCTTCTTTCAGGTCATGACCATTCTGAGTACGACCGGCTTTTCCACCTGTGATTTTAACGAGTGGCCCGAGCTGTCCCGCTGGATTCTGGTCCTGCTGATGCTGATCGGCGGCTGCGCGGGCTCCACCGGCGGCGGCATGAAGGTCTCGCGCATTATCATTCTGCTGAAGTCCTGCACGGCCGAGCTCCGACGAATGATTATGCCCTCCCGCGTCAAGCGCATCTGGTTTGAGGGAAGGACTGTCGGCGATCGGACTGTGCAGAACGTGCATGTCTTTTTCTTCCTGTACCTGCTGGCTGCCGCCGCGGGCGTTCTGCTTCTGAGTCTCGACGGCAGGGACGTTGCGACCAATCTGACCGCCTCCGTTGCCTGCATTTCGAATGTCGGGCCGGGGCTCTCGGCTGTCGGTCCAAGCAGCAATTATTCGTTTTTCTCTCCGCTGTCAAAGCTCTTTCTCTGTTTTGAGATGCTGCTCGGCCGCTTGGAGATCTTCCCCATGCTCTTCCTTTTCGCCCCCGGCGTATGGAAACGGCATTGAAATCATCTCCCCGCCCGCAGGGGAAATCATTTGGGGCTGTATCATAATGTTGAATTTAGCTCCCAATCAGGTTGTACCGTTTCGCGGCCAGGGAAAATGCAGCCCCTGACTGACCAACTTCTGCCGCGAATGAAAAACCGATGGAAAGTCCAACAAAGTGGGTTTCCATCGGCAGCGACGAGCAGCGAAATGAGCGAGCTTTCCCGACACTTCGGGGAAGCGAGACGATATGGAGCTTGTGAGGAGCCAGCGCGGCGGAGAAACCTGAGTGCGAGATACCAGTTTCTCTT
>JAFYHU010000007.1 GCA_017538965.1 Oscillospiraceae bacterium | reverse complement strand
CTCATGGACGCTGTCGATACCTGGATCCCCACTCCGGACCGCAAGGCGGATCAGCCCTTCCTGATGCCCATCGAGGACGTCTTCACGATTTCCGGACGCGGCACCGTCGTTACCGGCCGTGTCGAGCGCGGTCGTGTCAAGATCGGCGACAAGGTTGAGATCGTCGGCCTGAAGGACGAGAGCACCGAGACCACCGTCACCGGTACCGAGATGTTCCACAAGACCCTCGAGTATGCGGAAGCCGGCGACAACGTTGGCTGCCTGCTGCGCGGCATTGACAAGAAGTCCGTTGAGCGTGGTCAGGTTCTGGCTGCTCCGAAGAGCATCCACCCCCACACCAAGTTCAAGGGTCAGGTCTACGTCCTGTCCAAGGAAGAAGGCGGCCGTCACACCCCGTTCTTCAACAACTATCGTCCGCAGTTCTACTTCCGTACCACCGATGTTACCGGTGTCATCTCCCTGCCGGAAGGCGTTGAGATGTGCATGCCCGGCGACAACGTCGACATGGACGTCGAGCTGATCACCCCGATCGCCATCGAGAACGGCCTCCGCTTCGCCATCCGCGAAGGCGGCCGCACCGTCGGCTCGGGTGTCGTCATCGGCATCAACGAGTAATTATCTCCGAACCAGCCAACTCCCCCGCCTCCGGCGGGGGAGTTTTTTGCATCCTTCCCTTGCTTTACTGCCCAATTTTATGATAAAATAAGGCAGTAAAACGGGACGAGGGGGAGAAAGATGCACATATTCGATTATCGTTTTCTGAAAGAGCAGGCTCCCGGTCAACTGATCGGCATCTCCAATATGATCGGCGACCTGCACGGCAGAGAAAGCATCCGCATGGCAGAACATCCGGAGACCTTTCGCCGGTTGCGGGAGAATGCGCTGATTGAAACCGTAAAAGGAAGCAATGCCATCGAAGGCATCGTGACGACCGGGAAGCGGATGGATGCGCTGATGAAAGAAGGGGCGGAACCGCAGAGCCACAGCGAGCAGGAGATCCTGGGATATCGGGATGCCCTCACCGAAATCTATTCGGACGGTTTCAACAGCGATATCTCCGAAGAACTGCTGAAGCATTTTCATCGGCTGATGCTTCGCGCAACATCTCCGGAAGCCGGTTGCTATAAGAAAGAAAACAACTGGATTCAGGAGCGCGATGAGACGGGAAAAGTCCGGGTACGTTTTGTTCCGGTATCGGCAAAAGAGACACCGACAGCGATGGAGCAGTGGCTGATGGCCGGCTATGAAGCCCGGCAGGATGCAGCAATCAGCCGGCTTCTTCTGATTGCATGCATCGTGGTGGATTTTCTCTGTATCCATCCCTTTACCGACGGAAACGGAAGAGTTTCCCGTCTGTTGACATCGCTTCTGCTGCAGCAGGCCGGATACAACATCGGAAGATATGTTTCCGTTGATGCAAAAATCAACGAATATCAATATGGGTATTACCAGGCTTTGAAAGCAGCTTCAGACGGCTGGAATGAAAACAGGAATGACTATACGCCTTTCATGACCTATCTGCTGCAGATTCTCTATGCCTGTTACAAGGATCTGGATGAGAAGTTTGTAGAGGGACAGATCAGGATAGTTCCGAAACACAGGCAGGTTGAGACGATTCTGCTGAACAGTTATGTGCCGGTTTCAAAGACGGAGCTGGTCAGGCGCCTTCCCGATATCAGCGTATCCACGATCGAGCATGTGATGGGCGAAATGCTGAAAGAAGGAAAAATCGTGAAAATCGGCACCTATCGCAACGCAAGATACAAAGTAAAATAAGCCCGGTATCTGCCAGGGAATGTTAAAAACGGGATGACGGCGAAGTAAAGAAGAAACTGCCCCGCGGGTTTTGAACCCGCGGGGCAGCTGTCAGAGATGCGGAAAGAGGATCTGCATATAATCCTGATGAGTATGTACCGCTCTTGCTACAAGGACATCCTTCTCTCTGAGATGATATACTGCAAGGTAGCCTTTGTACCCGATGGCGCGATAACCGCTGTCGGCTCCGTCCGGCAGAAAAAGCTTTGTTCCCCGCTTCGGCCATTCGGCAAGCTGCTCCGTCACGGAGATCAGGCCGTCGACGATATCTTCGGCGGCAGACAGGTCTTCTCTGTTAAAAGCAAGATACGCCCAGATCGAATCCAGATCATTCCGGAATTCGGGAGAATACTTTATATCACCGGGCATCGGACTTATCCCGGAAATGACTGCGAAGCTGGTCGGCAGTAAGCCAGCCTTCTTTCTCGCCGGCCTGTATACCGCGGTTCATTTCACACATAAAACGAAGCGCCGCTTTTGTTTTCTCATAATCTTCCTGATCGCTGATCGAAATAATCGCATAGGCTCCATGACCGTTTTTGGTCAGATAAACGGGGTTGCCGGGACCAATGGATTCCAGCAGAGAAGTGTAATTGCGCAGCTCGGAAATCGGCCTGATATTCGGCATGCATATCCCTCCCGTACAAAATATCACACAAAATATTATACTATATTTAACACAAAATGCAAGTCAGGATTTCTGAGTATATCTGTTGAATTATCTTGCTGACATTGTCATAAAACAGCAGATTTGGCTCCTCCTTTTTTGTCGGTTGCCAACGGAGCGGCGGGATGGTATACTGTTGCCAAGCTGAAAAACGAAAAATCGGAAAGGAGAGTCGGGACAGCCTGCCCGACGAGAAAAGCCATGAGAAGAACGAAAACCCTGTTATCCCTCCTGCTGGTGACGGCGGCGCTACTGTCCCTCCCGCTTACGGGCTTTGCGGACGGAGACGGCGCAGCCGACTGCAAACAGCTGATCCTTGACATCGGAGGACAGTACTTTATCATCATGCCGCCCCCCGGAAGCTATTATGACAGCCCCGAAATCAAATATATCGACGTCGGGGGAAAGCACAGCGCCTATGTCTACCGGCAGCCGGCAATCGACAGGGACAAGCTGATGAATTTTGCCTACGAGGGCAGCAAGGTTCTGGCGGTGGCGGAACGGAAGGACTTCGTCTGCATCATCTATCACGACAGCGACAACAAGGCGCGTGCCGGATGGGTGCATGTCAGCAGCCTGACGGACAGCTACCCCGGCGTCGAGAAGAGCATCGGCAGCCCGAGTTTTTCGGGAGGAGAGAACATCGGAGATCTGTATCCGGCCTGGTCCAAACAGCGCTATCCGGATACCCAGCAGGTTTACAACGTCCTGTCCGAGCCGATTGAGAACTGCGTGCAGTTTACGCTGGACTATCAGGTGATCGACTGCGGCGAGACCCCGAAGAAACGGGTTCTGAGTCCGCGCGAAGTCTATGTGAACGACGGGAGCGGCTGGGTCAGCGTCGGAGAGTTCGATTACGATACCTTCGACCCGGTCCGGGTTACCGTGAATCTGAAGGAACCGACCGATGTCAAGGCGGTCGCGGTGATAGCTCCCGAGTGCAGCCCGGGATGGTGGTATGCGTTCCGCCAGAGCCTGCTGGATGTCATGACAGCGAAATAAGCAACAAGCCCGCGGATCAAAATCCGCGGGCTTGCCTTTCGGAAAGCGAGAGAGAGGGTCAGACGCTTTCGAACTCCTTGATGATTTCGGCTTCCGGCTCCTTGGTCAGGAGGCTGACCACGACGATCATGATGCAGCCGACGACGAAGGCGGGAAGCAGCTCGTAGATGTCCCAGGCTCCGCCGAGCGGACGGACGCCGAACTTCCAGACGAAGATCATCACCGCGCCGGAGAGCATGCCGGCGATGGCGCCGTACTTGTTGCAGCGCTTCCAGAACAGGGAGAAGAGCATGATGGGTCCGAAGGTGGCGCCGAAGCCGGCCCAGGCGAAGGAGACGACGCGGAAGATGGAGCTGCCGGGATCCATCGCAAAGAACACGGCGATGACGGCGACGGCGATGACGCCGAGACGGGCGACCAGCAGGGTCTTCTTCTCGTCCAGCTTGATGCCGAAGACGTCAAGCAGCAGGTTCTGGGTGATGCCCGAGGCGGCGGCCAGCAGCTGGACATCCGCGGTGGACATGGTGGCGGAAAGAATTCCGGCGAGGATGATGCCGGCGATGATCGCGAAGAAGACGTTCTTCTGGCTCATCAGACCGGCCGCGCGGACCAGGACCGACTCGGCCTCCGAGCTGCTCGCAAAGCCTTCGATGGCGCCGGCGTTGACCATGGCGAAACCGACGAGGCCGATGATGACGGCGACGCTGAGGGAGATGACCACCCAGCCGGTGGCGATGCGGCGGCTCGTCTTGATGTTCTTTTCATCGTTGGCGGCCATGAAGTGAATCAGGACATGGGGCATGCCGAAGTATCCGAGACCCCAGGCGAGCGTGGACAGGATGGTCACGCCGTCATAGACGCCGGGGCTTGTGGACTGGATGTTGGTGTTGGCGAAGAAATCGAGATAGCCGGGGACGGTCTTCGCGTTGGCGATGACGGCGTCCCAGCCGCCGACCGTATTGATGCCGAAGAGAAGGACCACGATCAGCGCGAAGGTCATGACCAGACTCTGGATCAGGCTGGTGATGGAGGCCGCCATGAAGCCGCCCATCGTGCAGTAGGCAACGATGACGACGGCCGAGACGATCATCGTGGGAACATAGTCCCAGCCGAACATCGTGTTGAACAGTTTGCCGCAGGCGACAAAGCCGGAAGCGGTATAGGGGATGAAGAAGATAATGATGACCAGGGCGCCGACGGTTTCGATCAGCTTGGTGTTGTCACGGAAGCGGCGGGCAAGATAGTCCGGAACCGTGATGGCATCGACCTTGGCCGAATAGGTGCGCAGCCGCCGCGCAACAAACAGCCAGTTCAGATAGGTGCCGGCGGCAAGGCCGATGGCGGTCCAGCCGGCTTCGGCAACGCCGCAGAACAGCGCGAGACCCGGGACGCCCATCAGCAGGTAGGCGCTCATGTCCGAGGCCTCGGTGCTCATGGCGGCGACGATCGGGCCGAGCTTCCGGCCGCCGAGATAGAAGTCGGCGCTGTTTTTGGTGCCTTTGGAATGCCGGTAACCGATCCAGATCATCCCGACAAGATAACAGACGATGGCAAGAATAATAAAGACTGCGGAAGTAGACATCACGAAAACCCTCTCTTTTCGTAAAACATTGTGTATTGCTGCCTGCCCTCTGCAGGCATAAGAGGATTATAAACAAAAACCCGGAAGTTTCCATAGACAGTCCGGGCTTTTTTGCTTGATTTTCACCTTTTTTGCGGTATAATAGAAACACTTTACATTTTACTCATGTTTACATGAATAGAATTCATTTAAAAGACCTGCACGAAACGGAGCAACGAGCATGAACCTCTCAAAATATGAAACTCTGGCCGCCGTCATGGAACAGGGAAGCCTGACAACCGCGGCGCGGGAACTGGGCTGTACCCAGTCGGCCGTGAGCCACAGCATCGACAGCCTGGAGAAGGAGCTGGGCTTCCCGATCCTGAAACGCGGAAGGGCGGGAGTCAGCCTGACGGCGGAGGGAGAGCGCCTGATGCCGGCCGTGCGCGCGCTGCTCGGCGCCGCAGAACAGCTGAACCAGACCGCGGCGTCGATCCGCGGACTGGATGCCGGCACGGTACGGATCGGGGCTTTTACCTCGGTGGCGGTGCACTGGTTGCCCGGCGTGCTGAAGGAGTTTCAGGCGGACTATCCGAACGTGGAGTTCCGCCTGCTCAACGGCGACTATCACGACGTCGAACAGTGGTTGTCGGACGGGAGCATCGATATCGGCTTTGTGAACGTGCCCTGCGCGGTGGACTGTGAGTGCATCCCGCTGATGGCGGACCGGCTGCTCGCCATCCTGCCGCTGAACAGCCGCTTTGCCAGCTATCCGAAGTTCCCGCTGGTCGAGTGCGAGAAGGAGCCCTTCATCAGCCTGCTGGAGAGCTCGGATCACGACGCGCGGCGGGCGCTGGAGGCGGCCGGCGTCAAGCCGAACGTGCGCTTTTATACCAAGGACGACTATGCCATCCTCGCGATGGTCGAACAGGGCCTCGGGATGAGCATCATGCCCGAGCTGCTGCTGAAGGGGCGGACGGACAGGCTGCTGATCCTGCCGCTGGTCCCGGAGGCGAGAAGGGTGATCGGCATCGCCATCGCGGCCGGCAGCAAGGCGGGCCCTGCGACGCGGCGCTTTGCGGATTATGTGGTCAGATATGTCAATAACCAGGCGGCCGGTTAGGCCGCCTGGTTATTGACAGGGTCAGTGATCAAAGGATATCCGGATTACTGCTGCCCGCGGGACAGTTCATTCAGCATGGTCAGAAAGTCATCATCCGGTTCCGGCTTGCTCTTTTTTCGCTTTTCCAGCCAGGAGTCCGCATAATTCGGTTCCTTCTTCTGTTCCATTGTCTTCATCCTGCCCTTCTGCATATTGTGTGCTCTCCCTTTAACATGGGGTATTATATACCAGATATAAGGGAATGTCGATAAAGGAGCGGTAAAGAAGAGGCAACAGAGAAATAAAGAATAATCAAGAAAAACAGACGAAAAGTTACGTCCGGTTTCAGACAGTCAACGCTTTTCGCGGACAGCTCCGTCCCCCTGATACAGCACAGAAAATCAGGGGGAAAACGGGTTCCTTTCCCGCGACGGCGAGTTTCATGTACTGAAACAGCGATTAAATCAATACCGGACTATGGATTTAATCGGAAAAGATAAAAAGAAACAGGCGGCCGGGCTGGCCGCCTGCAGTGCTTTTTTATGAGGAAGCGGGGGCTTTTTCCGCTTCGGCGATTTTGGCGAGCTCCTCTTCCTCCAGGACGCGGTAGGCGACCTTGCCGACGAGGGTCTTGGGCATGTCATCCCGGAACTCGATGTCATAGGGCATGGCGTATTTGGCGATGTTCTTCCGGCAGTAGGCGAGCAGTTCTTCCCGGGTTTCGTCGGTCTTCGGCGTGCCGGGGACCAACTTGACGAAGGCCTTGACCTTCTGCATCCGGTAGGGGTCGGGAACGCCGATAACGCAGCTCATCTGCACCTTTTCGTGGGCATCGAGGATGTTCTCAAGCTGGCCGGGATAGATGTTGTAGCCCGAAGAGATGATCATGCGCTTGGCGCGGCCGCGGAAATAGATGAAGCCCTCGTCGTCCATGGTGCCGAGGTCGCCGGTGTAGACCCAGGTGAGCCCGTCGGCGTGGCGGCGCAGAGTCTGGGCCGTCTCTTCAGGGTGTTTCATATACTCGGCCATGACGGTGGGACCGGCAAGCAGAATCTCGCCCTCCTCGCCGTAGGGCAGCTCCCGGTCGGTGCCGGGCTCGACAATCTTGATATAGATATCGGGGAAGGGAATGCCGATGCTGCCCTCCTTATAGCGGTTGGGCGGGGTCAGACAGCAGGCCGTGACGGTCTCGGTGGTGCCGTATCCTTCGCGGACCTGGATGACGGCGTTGTGGTCATACAGGAACTTGTCAAACTTTTTCTTCAGCTCGATCGAAAGGCTGTCGCCGCCCGAGAAGACACCCTTCAGGCAGCTGAGATCGGCGCCGTCCATGCTGGGCAGGCGGAGCAGGGCTTCGTAGAGGGTGGGGACGCCGGCGATGAAGTTGCAGCGGTACTTGGTGATGAGCTTGGCATAGCTCTCGGCGGTAAAGCGCGGGACCAGCACGCAGCGGCCGCCCTGGGAGAGCATCGTGTGGATGCAGACGCCGAGGCCGAAGCCGTGGAAAAGGGGCATGGCGGCGAGCATCTTGTCGCCGATGCGGAACATGGGGTTGGCGGCAAGGACCTGCTGGCCGAGGGCGTTGAAGTTTTTATTGGTCAGGACGATGCCCTTGGTGGTGCCGGTGGTGCCGCCGGAATAGAGGATGACCGCGGGATCGCTGCCCCTGCGGGCGACCCGGTAGTTATAGAAGCAGTGGTTGGAGAGCCGCATGAACTCCTTCCAGCGGATTACGGGGGCGTCCTTGGGGATTTTCTGGATTTTCCGGCCTTCGGTCAGCATATAGCCGGCCCGGAGCGGACGCGAGAGCGCGTCCTTGACCGAGGCGATGATGATGTTGACCACTTTGGTGTTGGCACGGATGTTCTCAAACTTGTGATAGAACTGGTCGAGGGTGATGGCGGTGACCGACTCCGACTCGTTCAGGTAAAACTCGATCTCCTTCTCGGCCGAGAGGGGGTGGATCATGTTGGCCACGGCGCCGACCATATTGACGGCGTAGAACATGAAGATTGCCTGCGGGCAGTTCGGCATCGCGATGGTGACCTTGTCGTTCTCACGGACGCCGATGGTCTTCAGGGCTTTGGAGCAGCGCTCGATCTCGCGGGCCATCTGGCGATAGGTCGTCGGCCGGCCCATGAAGTCGAAGGCGACCTGCTCGGGGTACATCTCGGCGACCTGCATGATCCGGTCGACCATCGAGCATTCGTAGTATTCCAGATGCATGGGAATCTCGCCCATCTGGCTCTCCCAGGGAGTTTTCGCGGTGATTGCGTCCATAAATCGTCTGTCCTGCTTCCTTCTGTCTCTATATTATTCGTACTCGAAGCCGCTGGGCTCGCAGAGCGGGCGGTCGAGCAGTTCGGGATGCGCAAACATGTGCTTGACCAGCTTGAGGCTGCGCGCGAAGTAGAAGCCGTCGGCGATGCGCTCGTCCAGCGTGGCGCCGATGTCCACGACATCGCGGATCTGTTTCGTGCCGTCGGGCATGATGCGCTCTTCCTTGTGGATGGTGCCGACGGTGACCATGATGCTGTTGGTGCCGTAGTTGTTCAGATGGTGGTAGACGGCGGGAGCCTTGATGCTGCCCAGGTTGGAGAGGAAAATCGTGGAATAGTTCGGGTCGCCGTCGGTGAGGGCCTTCGGGTTGACGCCCCAGAAGTCAAGCCAGCGGATGACGCGGATGATCGGCATCAGCAAAATGCGGGGAATTCTGGCAAAACCGTCGATGACGGAATCGATGCCGCCGTCGGAGGTCTCGCTCCTGCGGGTCTCCGCCACCTTGCCGACGACCTTGGCGCTGAGGCTGTCGAGCGTCTCGTCCTCTGCAGGAACGAAGAACATCAGGGCCTCTTCGCCGTTGTCCTGGAAGCGGCGCTTGGCGACGAAGGCGAGGCTGATCTCATAGCGCTCGTACATGCGGCGGCCCTGGATGAAGCGGTTCATCTTCGGGCGCTCCGTGACCATGCGGGCGGCGCACATGAGCAGAGCGTGGAAAACGCTGGTCTTATAGTCGGGGTGCGAGGCGTTCTTTTCCGCCAGATAGGGCAGCAGCTCGGTCACGTCGAAGCTGTCCTGCATATAGCATTCGCAGTCGGTGCGGTTCGGCAGAATATGCGCCATGATGGTCTGCAGACCCGGCACATCGCGAACCCAGCGGCCGTCGCGGCGGTCGCCCCAGCGGCGTTTGATTTTCTGTTCACTCACGCGAATTCCCCCCGAAGCGTATTTCAAAAATCCTATGGGATTTTACCCTATTTTTGCTATAAATACAAGAGGAATATTCCCTCCCAATCAGCCTGTGCCGTTTCGCGGCCAGGGAAGAGATTGCCCCTGACCAGGCTCCTGCTGCCGCGAAGAAATGGAGGGGAAACATTTCTGCTAAAAAGCGCGGCGGGGAAAGTTCAGAGCGAGGAAGACGGCGGAGTGTCCGCGCAACAGAGAAAGTTTCGATCGGGGGAGACCGTCCCTTTGCCGTCAGGACTTGACCGGGTTGGGCGGCTGTGATATGCTGTTCGGGAAGAACGCTAAGAAAACGGAGAGAGCAGCCATGTATGAAGCATTGAAAGAACAGTTTTGCAGGGTGTTCGGCGAGAAGCCGACCCTCCTGTTTTCCGCGCCCGGACGTACGGAGCTCATCGGCAACCACACCGATCATCAGGGAGGGCTCGTGCTGGGCGCCTCGATCAATCTGGAAACGGCGGCGGCGGTCCGGCCGACCGGAGACGGCCGCATCCGCCTGCTCTCGGAGGGCTATCCGATGTGCAGCGTGGACCTTTCCGATCTTGAGGTCCGCGAAGAAGAAAAGGAGAGCACCGCCGCGCTGATCCGCGGGGTTGCGGCCGGCTTTGCGGCGCGCGGGTTTCGACCCGAAGGCTTTGAAGCCTGCGTCTGCTCGAGCGTGCTGCCCGGGAGCGGTATGTCCTCCTCGGCGGCTTTCGAAGTGCTGATCGGAACGGTGCTGAACCATCTGACGGGAGCCGGGCTTCCGGCGCTGGAGATTGCCAAAATCGGACAGGGAGCCGAAAACCGTTATTACGGAAAGCCGAGCGGCCTGCTGGATCAGGCGTCCTCCGCCTCCGGAGGAATCGTCTACCTGGATTTCGCGCCGGGGAAGGAGGTCTTCTCGGAGACCATTTCCGTCAGCTTTGAGGACTACGGCTATGCCATGGTCGTCATCGACAGCGGGGCGGACCACGAGGATCTGACGGCGGACTACGCGGCCATTCCGCAGGAGCTCGGCCGGGTCGCGGCCTTTTTCGGCAAGCGGGTTCTGCGGGAAGTGGACGAGGCGGCGTTTTACGAAAAGCTGCCCGAAGTGCGCCGGGCTGCCGGCGACCGCGCCGTCCTGCGGGCCATGCATATCTATGACGAGAACCGAAGGGTCCTTCTCGCCCGCGCGGCGCTGAAGGACGGCGAAATGACGGGTTTCTTCCGCCAGCTGAACGCATCGGGCCTCTCGTCCCAGCTGCTCCTGCAGAACACGATCCCCTCCGGCAGGGACAACCGCGAACAGGCCCTGAGCTATACCATCGCCTGCGCCAAAAAGCTGCTGGACGGCGAAGGCGCCGTCCGGGTACAGGGCGGCGGCTTTGCGGGAACGATCCTGACCTTCGTGCCGCTTGAGCGGCTCGAGAGCTTCTGCGCGGAGATGGACCGGCTGATGGGCAGAAAGAGCTGCCATGTGCTGTCGGTGCGGCCCGTGGGCGGCGTGCTGCTGGAGGAAATCGCATGAAGACTGCCGTGAGCGCGGCGATCCGGGGTCTGCTGGATTACGCGGAGGAGAGAGGCCTGATCGAGCGCGGCGACCGGACCTACTGCTTCAACCGGCTGCTGGAGATGCTGAAGCTGGACGCCCCGGACGGGGAGGGCGAAACGCTGTCGGCGGAACTGCCGGTGCTCCTGCAGGTGCTGACGGACTCGGCGGTTGAACGCGGACTGATCGAGGACGGGATTGTGTCGCGCGATCTGTACGACAGCCTGCTGATGGACGCGGTAACCCCCTGGCCCCATGAAGTCCGCCTCCGCTTTGCGGAGAAATACAGCGAAAGCCCGAGAGCGGCGACCGACTGGTTCTATGATTTCAGCCGGGACACCAACTACATCCGGCGCGACCGGATTGCCCGCGACCGCAGGTGGATCTACGAGAGCGCCTACGGACCGCTGGACATCACCATCAATCTCTCGAAACCCGAGAAAGACCCGCGGGCCATCGCCGCGGCGAGGCAGCTGCCGCAGACGAACTATCCGAAGTGTCAGCTCTGCGCGGAAAACGAGGGTTACGCCGGACGGCTGAACCATCCGGGCCGTTCAAATCACCGCCCGGTCCCGATCCGCATCGCGGGCGAAGACTGGTTCTTCCAGTACTCCCCCTATGTCTATTACAACGAGCACTGCATCGTCTTCAACGCCCGCCACGTGCCGATGAAGATCGACCGGGCGGCCTTCGAGAAGCTGTTCAGCTTTCTGACGCAGTTCCCGCATTATTTCGTCGGCTCGAACGCGGACCTGCCGATCGTGGGCGGGTCGATTCTGAGCCACGACCACTTCCAGGGCGGCCGCTATGAGTTCGCCATGGCGAAGGCGCCGGTCGAGGAAGCGGTCTGCTTTGCCGATTTTCCCGCGGTGCAGGCGGGCATCGTGCGCTGGCCGCTGTCGGTTCTGCGCCTTCGCAGCAGGGATCCCGAACAGCTGCTGAATCTGGCCGAGCGGATCCTTCGGGTCTGGAGAGGCTACAGCGACGAGACGGTGTTCGTGCTCGCGGAGACCGACGGCGTGCCGCACAACACGATCACGCCCATCGGCCGCCGGCGCGGGGAGGACTATGAACTGGACCTGGTCCTGCGCAACAACATCACGACCGGGGAATTTCCGCTCGGCGTCTATCATCCGCATCAGGACCTGCACCACATCAAGAAAGAGAACATCGGCCTGATCGAGGTCATGGGTCTGGCAGTCCTGCCGGCAAGGCTGAAGCAGGAGCTGGAAGCGCTGAAATCCGCCATGCTCGCGGGAGCGGACCTGCGGGCCGATGCCATGACCGCCGCCCATGCCGAGTGGGCGGAGGAGATCCTCCGGCGGCGCGGATTCACCGCCGAAAACGCCGACACGGTCCTGCAGGAAGAGGTCGGCAGGGTCTTTCAGCGCGTGCTGGAGGACGCGGGCGTCTTCAAGCGGGATGCGCAGGGGCGCGAAGCCTTCCGGAGATTTCTGGAGCGCATATAAACAGGGAAAAACAGCATAACAAAACGCTTCGATACCGCCTTGGAATCGAAGCTTTTTTATATCCTTTTAACTCTTTTTTGTGTCTGTTTTTTTGTTGATATTGCAGGCCGCTTGTGGTATAATATAATTTGTCATATTATGTAATTAAATTGAAACTCTCCACCCGGAGGGACCCTGAAATGAAGAACATCCTGAAGCGAATCCGAATCCTCCCGGCAGCGGTCATCATGCTGGCCGTGCTGCTCAGTCTTTTTGCGTCCGTGAGCGTCTTTGCGGCGGAGGAAGACAGCGGGGCGACTGCGCCTGAGACGCAGGAGAGCGAGTCCACGGCGCCCGAGGTGCCGGAAGGCATGACCGCCCTCGAAGCCGCGGTTCAGACACGCCTGAGCCAGACGACGGCGAACCGGTTCAACATCATGATGGTGCTCGACGCCAGCGGCTCCCTGAACTATTCCGACCCCCGCGGCCTCCGCTTCGAGGCCATGAAGCTCTTCGCCAACCTGCTCCCGGATGAGGGGAACGTACTGGGCGGCGAGGTCTTCTCCACCGAGATCGACCGGGAGGTCGAGCTGCGCTCCGTCAGCGGGCAGATGGCAAAGGACGAAGTCGTGGACGCCATGAGCAACGTGCGATACCCCGGCGGCTGGACCAACATCGGCTGCGGCCTGAGCGCGGCCGCGGAGGCGCTGGAGAAGCATGCCGACGAGGAGCAGCTCCCGTCGGTGGTCATCCTGCTGAGCGACGGCAACACCGCGATGCCGGACACCGAATGGGAGAAAGCTTCCCGCCATGTAACATCAGAGACTCTGGAAAAGCTGAAGGAGGCCGAGACCAAGGTCTACTGCGTCTGCCTGAACGTCAACGGACAGGCGGACATGTCGGAGATGCAGACCATCTCCTCCGAGACGGGCGGCAAGGCCGTGGAGGTCCGGAACGCGAAGGATCTGAACGAGGTCTTCCAGACCTTCTACGACCTGATCTACGGCACCAAACGGATTGTGCTGGAGGACACCGTCTTTCCGGAGAGCGGCAGACTCGACACGCCCTTTGACGTCCCGGGCTTCGCCGTGGAAGAGGTCAACATCATCATCCAGGGCAATGCCACCGGCATCAGCCTGACGCAGCCGAACGGCATGGAGGGCAGCGCCGACCGCCACAGCTATGAGACCTTCACGGCGCTGAAGATTACGGATATCGTTCCCGGAATGTGGACGCTGGTGACGGAGGGCGTCCCCGGCGATGCCATTAAGATCGAGGTTGTATACAACAGCAGCCTGCAGGCGGAACTGTACACCGACGCAAAGACGACGGCGAACACCCTGTACGCCGAGCAGCCGGTTACCTTCCTGATGAAGCTGATGACCGACTACGAGGAAGCCGAAAAACTCGAATACTACGGCTTCGACGCGGAGCTGGCGGTTCTGAATGAAGAAAAGGAAGAAATCCGCCGCATCCCGATGGAAATCGGCATGACCTGTTTTGAAGCCATCGAAAGCTTTGAACCCGGCGATTACTATTTCGTGGCCACGGTGACGGGACCTTCCCTCTCCCGTGACTCGAATCGGCTCGGCCCGATGACCTTCAAGGAGGAAGAACCGGAAGAGCCCGCAAAGCCGGCGGTCACGAATACGCCGCCCACCGCGTCGCAGAGCACGCTCAAAAAGACGGTCCTGATCTGGCCGGTCGCGGGCGGCAAATGGGTCGCGGATGTAGGCGCGCTCGTCAGCGACAGGGAAGATCCGATCCTGCAGTACTCCCTGGTGAATTCCAGCTTTGGGAGCGGCGCGGACTGCCGGGTGGATGCCGGCGGCACGGTGACGCTGAAGCTCGGAAACTTCCGTCTCAAGGGCGGTTCCGTCACCGTCCGGGCGACGGATTCCGCAGGCCAGTTCTGCGATGTCCGGCTGGAGGCCAAAGTGATCAACACGGTTGTAATCCTGCTGGGTCTTCTGGCCGTCGCGCTGATCGCGGGGCTGGTGTACTGGCTCATGAACCGCGAGCACGAATCGCCCGTCCGCGGGAACATCACGGTCAGCACCGAATACGGCGGCGCGGAGAGAATAAGCTCGCCGCAGAAACCGGGAAAAGGAAAATACAGCCTCTCGCATTTTCAGGGGATCGACAACATCGGTCTGGACTATTCCAAATGCTACTTCCAGGGAGCAAACGACAGCTTCGTCTTCCTGACTACGGACAAACCGGTCCGCTGGAGAGGCAGCGATACCAGGGAAGTCCGCATTGACAACGGCGTCGAAACCACCATCACCGTCGACGGCGATCCGAACAGGAAGATGAAGATCCGTTACCAAACGGATCGTCTGGGACGTTAGAGTTTCAAACTCCGTTCTTAAGTTTCTGCAATGCTCACAGAAGAGAAAATAAAAGAAACCTGTATCGCAATCTATAAAGCAAAAAACAGCGAGCGGAAGCAAAGCCCGGATACCCCGGAACGCTGGAACAGGATTCTCGGGAAGTTCATCCGGGAACCGGAAGAAAACACCGTGTTCACCGCCATGATGCAGGAGCGCATAAGAAAAACCGCCGCCTTTCTCGGGGAAGTTGATTTTCCCGGGCCGGAGGATGAGATCCTGGATCTCGGATGCGGTATCGGTTTCTATACGACGGAATTTGCCGCCCATGCGAAAAAGGTGACTGCCGCGGATTTTTCGCAGAACATGCTGGACCGGGCAAGGGACAGAAACCGGAGAGTGGGTTTTGAAAACGTGGATTACGAACTGTGCGACATCAAGACCCTGAACCCGGAGGAGCGCGGCTGGAGCAGAAAATTTGATCTGGTGTTCTCGGCGATGACGCCGGACTGTTATCAATACGAATCCATCCGGAAAATGGAGACGATGAGCCGAAAATACTGCTGCCTTCAGATCGCCCTGTCGACAACATATGATCCCGGAACGGATATCATCCGGCAGGTCTTCGGCAGCAAAACCGTGCTTTCGCGCGATCGCCGAAAGGAGTTTCAGCTGCTGAACGGCTTTCTGAGTCTGGAGGGCAGCTTCCCGTCGGTCAGATACTATCGGGACAGCTGCTCCTTCCCGGACGACGATGAGGAAGAATACTTGGCGCGCATGCTTGTACGCGCAAATATCCGGGAATGCACGGATGAGCAGATGCAGAGACTCAGAGAACTGCTCAGACAGAAAAAAGAGGACGGCGTTCTGCAGATCCGTACGGATTGGCTGGCCGGATGGATCCTCTGGGACGTCAGAGAAAAGGAATGCTGCCCGGTTTCCGGATAAAACAGGAGAAATGCTGGTGAGAGAGATGGACAGAAAAAAAACGGGCGTATGTCCGGTACAATCCGATCAGATTCTTGATTTTGCGCTGAACGCCCTGAGAGAAAACGGGGCGCTGCCGTCGCTTTCGGAGGAAGAGGTCTGCAGAGAAGCGGACGCGCTGAAGAAAATCCTGCCGGATCATTACCTGCCGGATCTCTATCTGGACCTGCCGCTCACGGGCGGCCCGTTCCGCGGGATGGCGGCGGTGCTGGACTGCTATGACCGCTGTCTGCTGGATTTCCGATCCGAAGGGGAATATTTCCGAAGCGCCGGGCTTCCCGCGCTGAATGCGCCGGAGAACCGGGACGATCTGCTGGTTGTCCGGGTTCCGGAATCCGGAACGGAGGTTCATACCGTCAGCAGAAAACTGCTCCGGACGGCAGAGCTGCCGGAGGCGGAGGCCGCCGGGGAACAGTTCCCAGGGATTCCCGATCTGCAGGCCCTCCGGGATCTCCCGCTGCAATACCGGAAAGAGACGCTGGAGGACGGTTTCCGTCTGATTCTGACTACCGGCAGCGCGAGCGCCCGAAATCGCTTCGCAAAAAGGCCCTATAAGGAAACGCTTCTGGCCTTTCTTTCGGAGGCCGGCTGCGGGGAAACGGTTCTTCGCGCGCTGGAGAGGGCTTCCTTCAACTGCGGCGTTCCGTTTCTGCATCCGCAGGAGGGATATCTGGAATGGATTGTCTGCCTGGATGTGGCGGCCTTCGTTTTCACGGTGCGGGGAAAAGACAGCTGCGACTGCCGCGCCGTGATCCGGATCTCCGACAGGAGCATGATCTATTCCCGCACGGCGATCAAGCCCACGCAGGCCTATCAGTGGCACATCACGGACAACTGCGACCAGCGCTGCAAGCACTGCTATCTCTTTGCGGAGGATGCGAGACTGAAATGCATCAGCACGCCGTGGGATCAGCTCATGCTGACGCTGGAGGAGATCACCGGGGACGCGGATCGAAGATATGCGATCCCGATGCCGGTCATCAGCGGGGGCGACCCCATCCTGCACCCGGATTTCTGGCGCTTTGCCGAAGAACTGCACAGAAGAGGCATGCGCTGGTGCATCCTGGGCAACCCCTTTCATCTGGATGAAGCGGCGTGCAGACGCCTCTATCAGCTCGGGTGCTTCAAATATCAGATGTCCATGGACGGATTGGAACCGTTCCATGATTATAACAGAAAACCGGGCAGCTTCCGGGCTACCCTGGAGGCGGTCAGGCTCCTGAACGATGCGGGCATTCAGACCCAGCTGATGGCGACGGTCAGCAGGCAGAATATGGAAGACATTCTGCAGTGCATGGATGTCGCGGCGGAGCATCACGTCACCGATTTTACCTTCGCCAGATACTGTGCAACCTCGCCGGAAAAGGCGGCGGAATCCTATCCCACGCCGGAGGAATACCGGGATTTCCTGTACCGGTATTATCGGAAAAGGAAGGAATACAAGGCAAAGCACTGCGATACCTCCTTCAAACTCAAGGAGCATCTCTTCACGCTTGTCCGTTATGAGCTGGGCGAATTTGAACCAACGGCGTATTCCAAAGCCCATCCGGAGCTGATCTTTGAAGGATGTCATCTGGGACAGGGCTGCTCCATTCTTCCGAACGGCGACGTGATGGCCTGCAGAAGAATGGAGAGCGTGATCGGAAACGTGAACACCGCCCATATCCGGGATATTCTGACCAGCGAGCTCTGTGCCGGCTATCGGGACATTCGAAATATCAGAAAATGCAAAGACTGCGAGCTGCTGCAATGGTGCAGGGGCTGCCGGGCCGTAGGCTTCAACGCAACGGGCGATCTTCAGGGCGAAGATCCCTGCTGCTGGAAGAAGACAGAATAACAGCAATACGACGGAAAGGAGGAGAGACATGACCAGAAAAGAAAAAATGGACCTGCTGCTGTCGAAGGTGGCGGAGGACAAAAAAGAAGCCTTTGTCGCCGAACTGCGTGCGGCAAAGACCCCGGAAGAACGTCTGAAGGTTGCAAAAAAATACAACGCGACGCTGACCGAGGACGAGGCAAAAGCCTTTCAGGCAGACAGCACAAACAAAATCACGGATGCCGATCTGGACAAGGCGGCGGGCGGCTGCTGCAGCCGGTGCGGCTGTTACTGCGGCTGCGGCTGAAAAACCAGGAGGAGAGACATGACCAGAAAAGAAAAAATGAACCTGCTGCTGTCGAAGGTGGCGGAGGACAGGAAAGAGGCCTTTGTCGCCGAACTGCGTGAGGCAAAGACCCCGGAAGAACGCCTGAAGGTTGTAAAAGAATACAACGTGACGCTGACCCCGGAAGAAGCAAAGGCGTTCAGGGCGGACAGCGCAAACAAGGTTTCGGATGACGAGCTGGACAATGCTGCCGGCGGCTGCCAGTGCGCATATATTCACTGCGAATGCACGGGCTGCGTTTAACGTTCGAACGGCATGCTGTATCTCTTAGAGGACAATATCCGCATTCACAGATGGAAGAACGGTCATGCCTGCTTTACCGTCGAGGGGAAGCCGAAGCGCTTTCCCCTCGGTGCGGATGAGTTTGCGCTGCTGCGGAAATGCGACGGGCTGACGGAGCTTGCGGCGAACGATACGCTGTACGGTCTGGAGGCCATGCGCGTCATCCGGCGCTGCCGAAACGGCGAGGCCGGGCTGAAGCCGGGTCAGATCCGGGAATATCCGAATGCGTTTATTCGCAATCTCGAATGGACAATCACCGAACGCTGCAACTACAACTGCCTCCACTGCTTCCACGCGGCGGACAACGACGTGCACCGGGAGGCCTTTTCGCGGGAGGAAGCGTACCGGCTTCTGCGGGAAGCGGAAGAATGCGGCATTGCCGGGATCAGTCTGACGGGAGGCGAGCCGACGCTCTATCCCTTTTTCCGCGAGATCGTCGAAGAAATCCGGAACCGGGGGATGCAGCTGACTGCGCTGGTCACCAACGGCTCGCAGCTGGATGAGGAGCTGATCGCATTTCTCCGGGAGAGGCATCCCCGTGCCGAGATCCGGATTTCCTTTGACGGCATCGGCACGCACGACTGGCTGCGGCAGCATCCGGGAAGCGAAGAGCGTGCCCGGGAAGCCATCCGGCTGTGCCGGGACGCCGGGATGTACGTCCAGATCAATATGAATGTGAACCGGCGGAATCGGGATGTCATTTTTGATTCCGTCAATATGCTTGTGGGTCTGAATGTGAACAAGATCCGCATCATCAAGACGACGGAAGCGCCGAGATGGCAGCTGAACGCCGCGGGCGATTCTCTGACGATCGAGGAATACTATGACTTCTCCGCCGATTTCGCGGCGCAGTACAGGCGAAGCGGCCTCCGGGTTCCCGTTGCGATCTGGCAGAGCCTGTACCTGAACGGAGAGAAAGAGGAATTCAGCGCTCTGCCGGTCAAGACATCGCCGTGCCGCTATCGGGAGGACGCTCTCCTCTGCAGCGCCCTGACGCGCAAGCTCTCCGTGCAGGCCAACGGAGATCTCATTCCCTGCGCCCCGCTGGCAGGCTTGTTTACCTCCCGGGACGTGCACATGGGAAACGTAAAGACCGACGGACTGCAGAAGCTGCTTTCCGAAGGGCCGATCATCGAACAGGTGATGCAGACGGTCGAAGACAAGCGGCAGTCCAACGAAAAATGCGCAGGATGCCGGTATTTCCGGGCCTGCCAGGGCGGCTGCCCCGCGCTGTCCATGCTGTTCGGCGGCAGTCTGCTTTCGTCAGATCTCTACAAATGCGCGTTTTTTGCCGGAGGCTGGTATGAGCGGTTCTGCAAAGCGCTGGACGGATGGAAAAACAGAAACCCGATGGAATGACAGGGACGATGCGATGACAGATACCGAAACAACAGTATTCAGAGAAAAAACCCTGAAAAAAGCCTCCGACCCCGAGCAACTGGACGGCTATCTGAAAGTCACGGGCTTTGGCCCGTGGTTTGTCATTCTCGCGGCGGCTCTCGTGCTGGCTGCGATTTTCATATGGGTATTTTTCGGAAAGATCCAGACCGCGGTCACCGGCGCCGGTTATTGCGAAAACGGAACGATCCGCTGCTATTTCGCCCAGAATGCGATCGGCGAAATCCCGGAGGGTTCCGCGGTCGACATCCAGGGTTCGCCCGGAACGGTGACGGAGATCGAGTCCAGCCTGTACCGGGCTGTTGATATTCCGGATGACGTTCTGTTCCTCCTGCCGGATGCCAGATGGTACAGCACGGCTCAGATTCGCTGTGATCTGGAAGACGGCCTGTATTCCGTGGTCTACCCCGGAACGGCGATCGCACCGGCCTCTTTCCTGACGCAGGGGGACTGATCGGATGAAGAACAGGGTACGATCCCCGGTCACCCGCGGCGTGGCAAAGGTTCCCGTGTGCATGCAGATGGAAAGCATGGAATGCGGCGCCGCCGCCCTGGCCATGGTGCTTGCCTATTACGGGAAATGGGTCCCGCTCTCCCGGCTTCGGAAGCTCTGCGGCATCTCCCGGGACGGGGCAAAGATGTCGACGATCGCCAAAACCGCAAGAATGATGGGCCTGAACGCACAGGGCTACCGTTACGAGACGGAAGAATTTTTCAAAGAGACCGACTACCCTTGCGTCATTCACTGGCGCTTCACGCATTTCGTCGTGGTCTGCGGCCGCCGGGGCAATACGGTCTTCATCAACGACCCGGCCTGCGGCAGCATGAAGATCAGTCTGCAGGACTTTGACGACGCCTTTACCGGTCTCTGCATCCGCTTTTCGCCGGGAGAGGATTTTGAACCCTCCGGAAAACAGAGAAGCATGGCCTCCTACCTGAAGGAGAATCTGAAGGAGACAAAATCCACCGCGGCCTTTGTGGCGGCGGCTTCGATGATTACTGCCCTGACCGGCCTGCTGCTTCCGGCAGGCCAGCGCGTGTTTCTGGACCGGATTCTGAGCGGCAGGGATCCCGCATGGCTGAAACCGCTGCTGCTTCTTTTGGGCGTGCTCTGTCTGATCCAGCTGGTCGTCGGCTGGGTTCAGGCCGTCTGGCAGATGAAGCTTTTCGGCATCCTTGGCATCCGGGCCAGCAGCCGCTATATGTGGCACCTCCTGCACATGCCGGCCGAGTTCTTCTTTCAGAGACAGCCGGGAGATCTGCAGCAGAACGAGGAGGCAAACCGGACCGTCTCGGAAACCTTCATCATGCGGGTCGTCCCGCTGCTTACCGGCATGCTGATGATGCTCTTCTATGCCGGGGTCATGCTCCGCTACAGCCTGTTTCTCTCCGCTGTCGGCCTGAGCATCGTGGCGGCGGATCTCTGGCTTTCCCGCATGGTCGCCGACAGGCGCGTCAACATCGTGCGCGTCATGAAGCGGGACATCGGAAATCTCATGTCCTCTTCCATGGCAGGCGTCGGCATGATCGAGACGATCAAAGCCTCCGGCGCCGAAAATGCCTTTTTCGGACGATGGTCCGGCTATCAGGCCAACGTGAACGAGCAGAACGCCCGCTTTGAGAAGGTCAGCCAGATTCTGGGAAGTCTTCCCGGGGCGCTGATCCGCCTGTGCTCCGCGCTTTTGCTCTGCGGCGGGGTGTATCTTGTCATCCGGGGACATTTTACCATGGGCTGCGTCGTCGCGTTTCAGTCCCTCCTGACCGCCTTTACGGATCCGGCGCTCCAGCTGGTCAATTCCGAACAGCTGATCCAGGAGATGAGAACGGATATGGAGCGGATCGAAGACGTCATGGCCTATCCCGAGACGGATCTGCTGTCCGAGGACGATCCCGAAAAGGGCTTCCGGCGCATCCGGGGCGATATCGAGGTGAAAAACCTCAGCTTCGGCTATTCCCCGCTCGAGGATCCGCTGATCACGGATCTGTCTTTCCGTGTTCCGGCCGGGTCGAGCGTGGCGATTGTGGGCGCTTCGGGCAGCGGGAAATCCACGATTCTCTCCCTGGTTTCCGGCCTCTATACCCCCTGGCAGGGCGAAGTTCTGTTTGACGGCAGACCGATGCGCGAATATACAAAGAGCGAGATTCGCGGTTCGATCGGCGTGATCGACCAGAAGATCATTCTTTTTCAGGACACCATCGCCAACAACATCAAAATGTGGGATGAGTCCATCGAGGATTTCGAAATGATCCTCGCCGCCAGGGACGCCCAGATCCACGACGACATCATGGCCCGGCCCGGCGGATACGGATATGTTCTTCAGGAAGGCGGCGCGGATTTTTCCGGCGGTCAGAGACAGCGCATCGAGATTGCCCGGGCGCTCGCCGCGGCTCCGCTGTGGGGACGCTGGTTGCTCTCGTGGAGGCTGTCGAACAGACGGATATTATGGAACGAAATCAATCCCGGTTCCAGAT
>JAFYHU010000006.1 GCA_017538965.1 Oscillospiraceae bacterium | reverse complement strand
GATCTCCGCCGTTGCTTATCGGCAAAAGCTGGTATCCGGCGGCGCAGGGATTACCATTTGGGGAAACAATGTCCGGCAACCGGGGCTTGCCTCGATCAGCAAGACTTCCGGCGAGGCGATCCCCACTGCAAATACGCCTTTGGAGTATTATCCTCCGGAGGCGTTTGCGGAGGCAATCAAGCTGACTGCCGGGCTGCCTTACAAAAACCTCGGCAAAGTACAGATGCCCGAAGGGCTTGCTGTTGAACCGGAGGAGGCGGAAGAAGCTCCCGCTCAACCGGAGATCGAGGCGGTTATTGACAGCGCGGAATATCAGCGCGTTGTCGACGCTTACAGCGACAAAGACGGGCGGCTTTCCTATACGCTCCTGAACAAGGATCTAATCCAGACGGCAAAAGCGAGCGGGCAGGTTCGCCTGATGATCGAAGACCACGCTTCGCTTGAGGAGATCCGCCTTCAGGTCGTAAAGGCCAAGCTTCGCAGTGTTTCAAGAAACCCTGCGCTGACCGACGAGCAAGTGCGGCTGATGATCGAACTGCTGGATGAGATCAGCCCGAAGGGTGTGTTGAGACCGCTGAATGAAGAGATCCGGAAATGGCTCCGGGACGGGAAATTGAAATAAGCAGAAAATGAGTGTTTGACTATGACGATAGCCGTAATCTGTGACGTGTTGGGGAAAGAGAATAACGGTACGACCATCGCCGCCATGAATCTGATCCGCTCCCTGCGGGAAAAGGGGTATGATGTGCGTGTCGTATGCTCGGACCCGGAGAGAGCGGGACAGAAGGACTTTTATGTTGTTCCCACACTGAATCTCGGACCTTTGAACGCGTATGTAGCCAAAAACGGCGTCGCGCTGGCGAATCCGGACAGGAACATCCTGACAGCGGCGCTCAACGGCGTGGATCATGTCCATGTCATGATGCCCTTCGCGCTCGGCTCCGCCGCGGCTCGGCTTGCTCACGAGCTGGGGCTCCCTCTCACGGCGGGATTTCACTGCCAGGCGGAGAACTTCACCGGGCATATCTTTATGAAGGATTTCCCCCTCGCCAATCGGATCGCCTATCACGTGTTTTATCGGAATCTCTATCGCTATTGCGACTGTATCCATTACCCGTCCCAATTTATCTGCGACACCTTTGAAGCGATCGTCGGCCCCACGCCGCATCGGATCATCTCAAACGGCGTGAATCACATTTTTCAGCCGAAACCGGCAGAGAAGCCAAAAGAACTGAAGGACCGGTTTGTCGTGCTGTTCACCGGCCGGTACAGTCCGGAAAAAAGCCACAAGGTTCTGATCGAAGCTGTGGCCAGATCCCGCTATAAAGATGAGATCCAACTGATTTTTGCCGGCGACGGGCCTCTCAGGCAGAGACTGGCGCGGCAGGCCAAGCGCCAGGGCGTTCACGACCCGATCATGCGGTTTTATAGCCGTGAAGAGCTTGTAAACGTCATAAACTACGCGGACCTCTATGTCCATCCCGCCGAAATCGAGATCGAAGCCATCGCCTGTCTGGAGGCCATCGCCTGCGGCAAGGTGCCCCTGATCGCCGATTCCCCACGCAGCGCGACACGGCATTTTGCCCTGACGGATCACAATCTCTTTCACTACAATGATCCGCAGGATCTCGCGGACAGAATGGACTGGTGGCTGGAGCACCCGGAGGAAAGACTCTCCTGCTCAAAAAGCTATCTGGGCTATGCCGCGCAGTTCAATTTCACAAGCTGTATGGATCAGATGGAGAAGATGATCCTGGACGTATCGGAGGGCAGGCATGAGAGCTGAACGGGTCTACGCCTATTCCGATCCGCTCAACGATGACTTCGCGGGTACGAACATCACCACCTGCCGCGTTGGGAAGGAGTTTCGTTTTGTCCGTTCTTCTCTCCTCTGGCGTGCGGTATCCTTCGTCGTTTACTATGTGATCGCTTTCCCCATCGTCTGGCTGGTGGCCAGACTCTATCTGGGACTGAGGTTTGAGAACAAAAAGGTGCTGCGTCAGCTCCGCGGAAAAGGGTTTTTCCTATACGGAAATCACACGCAGATCCTTGACGCGTTTCTCCCGGCCATCGCCGCGTTTCCCCGGCGGGCGTATATCATTGCGGGGCCTGACGTGGTGTCCATTCCAGGGATCAAGCATCTGGTGATGATGCTCGGCGCGCTGCCGATCCCCACGGAGATGTCAGCCATGCGAGGCTTTCTGGACGCCATCTCTCTCCGCTATCGCCAGAATGCCTGTGTCGCCATGTTCCCCGAGGCGCATATCTGGCCGTATTACACGGGGATCCGGCCCTTCCCGGACACCTCTTTTCGCTATCCCGTCAAGGAAAACGCCCCTGCGGTGGCCATGGTCGTCACATACCGGAAACGGAAGGGGCTTTTTCGTTTCCTCAAGCGGCCGGGGATCAAGGTGAGCTTCTCTGAAATTATGATGCCCGACAACTCCCTGACGCCTCGGAAAGCGCAGGCGGAACTGAGGAATCAAGCCTTTGCGTTTATGGATACCGTGGCAAGGAGCAAAGATCAAATCCGTTATATTCGCTATGAATATATACCAAAAACCGACACGGGGGTACCCCGTGAAACTGAAGGAAAGGAATATGCCGTATGAAAGACATGAAAAAGGTCGAAAAGGAAATCAAGGACGAGCTCAGACAGGCTTCCCGCAAAAGCCGCGAGGACATGGACGCTCTGAAACAACAGGTCCGCAGCGAGGCAAAGGAATTCAAGAAGTCCGCGGGAGAGGCGCTTGAAGCCCATGACGTGGAACGGGAGATCCGCCATGAGCGTATCCGAGCCGAAGCCGCCCATATTGCCGAGCAGCATCAACTTAAAAAAGATGTGGAAGCAGAAGCAAAAGAGTTCAAGGATCTGATAGGTCAGAAGTGAAAAGGCAGAAAAGGAGAAGCCGTTAAAGCCTCTCCTTTTTTACTCCTGTCATACAGCTCCAAGTCTTTTCTACTTCAAATCTCCCATATGAATGTTGCCACAGGCAATTTCCGAATAATGGCTGATAACTGCAGGAAAAGATGGGGTCCACCGCTACGCAGCTCGTAACAAGACGGGAAATTCACCCTTGACAACATTGATCTTC
>JAFYHU010000068.1 GCA_017538965.1 Oscillospiraceae bacterium | reverse complement strand
TTGGAGCTGATAGCCAGATTCGAACTGGCGACCTCATCCTTACCAAGGATGCGCTCTACCTACTGAGCTATATCAGCAAATTTTATGCCCCTCGGGGAGGGGCAATGTGGCGACCGAGAAGGGACTTGAACCCTCGACCTCCGGCGTGACAGGCCGGCGTTCTAACCAGCTGAACCACTCGGCCACAGCTCTGATAATATAACAGAGAAAGAAGGGTTTGTCAACATCTTTTTTTAGCAGAGAAAAACGCCGGCCTGAGGAGGCCGGCGGGCTGCTTACTCGATGATCAGAGCGCGTTGATCGCCTCTTCGATCGCCTTTGCGGCGCTTTCCGGAACGATCTTCTTGGACACAACAAGATCGAAAATCTCACCGCAGGTCTTCTTATTGAAGAGCTTGATGGGATACTTCATCAGGTTCGGCGCCTTTTCCTTGACGATGGCGGCGCACCTGGGATCAGCAAAGCACTCTTTCACGGTCATGGTTCTGAAATTCATGGGGGTTCTCCTTTCCTGTATTTGCGGCATCAGAACTCATCGGAGTCTGAACTTGCCCGTATCATAGCATATCCGAGAAAAAGCGTCAACAGGCAAGCGCGTTCAGGACGGCTTCGGCACAGCGCATGCCGTCAACGGCGGCCGAGGTGATGCCGCCCGCATAGCCGGCACCTTCGCCGCAGGGCCAGAGGCCGCGAACCGAGGAAGAAAGATCGGCGCCGCGCAGAATCCGCACGGGCGAGGAGGAGCGGGTCTCGGGACCGGTCAGGACCGCGTCCGGGGCATCAAAACCGGCAAGCTGCCTGCCGAAGAGGGGAAGGGCGGCGGCAAGGGCGTCCGTGATCCTGAAGGGGAGAATCTCACGGAGATCGGTCCAGACAACGCCGGGGCGGTAGCTCGGGAGCACGCGGCCGGGACCGGAGTCCGGGAGCCCGGTGAGGAAGCTGCCGACCGTCTGGGCGGGGGCAAGCGCGTTCCCGCCGCCGCACTGCCAGGCGGCCTGCTCAATGGAGCGCTGCCAGAACATGCCGGCGAGGACGCCTTCGCCCGGGAAATCCTCGGGTTTCAGGCCGACCAGGAGCGCGGCATTGGCATTTTCCCCGTCGCGGGCGGAAAGGCTCATGCCGTTGGTGACGAGGCCGCCGGGCTCGGAGGCGGCGGCGATCACCCGGCCGCCGGGACACATGCAGAAGCTGAAGACACCGGTGCCGTCCGGAAGATGAACATGGAGACCGTAATCGGCGGCGGGAAGAGAGCCGCGGGCGCGCCCGTACTGGGCGAGATCGATGTCGGCCTGGCGATGCTCAATGCGCACGCCCATGGCAAACGCCTTGCGCTCCATCGCAAGGCCCTGGTCGTACAGGGTCTGCACGGTGTCACGGGCGGAATGGCCGATGGCCAGAATGACATGGCGGCAGGGAAGAAGGCTTTCGCCGTCCGCCGTCCGGACCTGCAGACCGGCGACGGCCCCGTCCCGAAGCGCAAGCGCCGTCATGCGGGAGCCGAAGCGCACCTCGCCGCCGAGGGACAGGATTTCGCGCCGGATGTTCTGAACCACCTCGATGAGAATGTCGGTGCCGATATGCGGCTTGGCGTCCCAGAGAACGGATTCCGGCGCGCCGTGCCGGTAAAACTGCTCGAGGACCCAGTGAATGCGCCGGTCGTGCGTGCCGGTGTTCAGCTTTCCGTCCGAAAAGGTGCCGGCACCGCCTTCCCCGAACTGGACATTGTTTTCCGGATCCAGCGGGCCGCCGGCCTGAAAGCGCTCAATCGCAGCGCGTCGCGCGAGGGCGTCCTGCCCGCGCTCGAGAACGATCGGACGCAGACCGGCCCGGCAGAGGACGAGAGCGGCGAACATGCCCGCAGGGCCGAAGCCGACGACGACGGGGCGCTCGTCGCTGAGAAGAGAAGGAATCTTATAAACCGGCGGCTGCCAGAGCGCAATATCCGGACCGGCACGGCGCTGCAGGAGCGCCGCCTCGTCGCCGGAGACGCTGACAGCCACGCTGCAGACCCAGTGAATCCGGTCTTTTTTCCGGGCATCGAGCGAGCGCTTTTTCAATTCGCAGGACAGAATGCGCTTTTCGGGGATGTGCAGCTTTTCCGCGGCACGGCGGCGGAGGAGAGAGAAGTCTTCCTCCGGAAGAAGATGAAGATTCCGGACAAGGATCATGCGCCCAGCCTCCCGGCAAGCACTCCGCTGGCCCAGGCCCACTGGAGGTTGTAGCCGCCGCAGGGACCGTCAATATCCAGCACCTCGCCGCAGGCGAAGAAACCGGGAACGAGACGGCTTTCCAGCGTCTCGGGAGAAAATTCATCGGTCTGCAGACCGCCGGCAGTGACCTGAGCGGCATCAAAGCCATCGACGCCGAGAACCGGCAGATAGAAATCACAGCAGCGGGAAACCGCCGCGGTGATCTGCGCCTCCGAGAGCGAGGAAAGCGGAAGCGTTGGGGGAATACCGGCGGCTTTCACCACGATACGGCCAAGACGGTTGTGCAGCATGCCGGTAAAGAGCTCGGACGCTTCCAGAGCGGGGAAGGCAGCAATCTTTTCGCAGACAAGAGAGCGCACGGCGGCTTCGTCATAGGGGAGCAGCTGCAGGTGCAGGGTCAGACCGTCTCCGCCGAAGGCGGCCGCACGCGAGAGATCGAAACCGGCGGGGCCGGAGATGCCGGTCTCGGTAAACTGGACTTCTCCGTCGGCGGCAGCCAGCGTTTCGTCCTGCCGCGCAAGACGCAGCTTTGCCTGCACGCGGATGCCTTTGAGCGCGCGCGGGTATTCCGGCGCAGTCCGAATGCGGGTGAGAGAGGGATGGAGCGCCGTGCGGCGATGACCGAGCTGAGCGGCCAGCCGGTAGCCGTCGGAACTTCCGCCGAGTTTTGCGCCCGCGGCCCCGCCGCAGGCGAGGATAACGGCATCGGCGGTCAGGGTTTCCGAGCCGCCCGTCAGAGAGAAAGCGGAGCCGGAACGGCAGATGCTGTCCACGGGGAACGAACAGCGCACATCGACGCCCGCGCGGTCCAGCGCGAAGCGCAGAACGTCAAGGACACTATTGGAAGAATCGGAAAGAGGATAGATGCGCCCGCTGTCTTCCGTGACGGTCAGGAGACCGAGATGCGAGAAGAAGCGATGGACATCCAGCGGAGAAAAAGCCTCCAGCGCCGGAGCGGCAAAGGCGGCGTCGGTGCCGAAGTAGGCAGCGGGGAGAGCGTTCCAGTTCGAAAGATTGCAGCGGCCGTTGCCGGTGGCAAGCAGCTTGCGGCCGATGCGCTGCTGCTTCTCCAGCAGCAGGACGCGGCGGCCTGGGACTTCGGCCGCCGTCAGCGCGGCCAGAATGCCGGAGGCGCCGCCGCCGATGACGGCAACGGTGGGATAGGAAAGAGACATGGGAAACCTCCTTGGAGAGAGTGGAGATCAGAGAATTTCAGAGAGAAGGGAGAGAGCGCGGCGCAGGTCATCGGGGGAAAGAGAGGAGTAGCTGATCAGGAAGGTGTGGTCCGGGGCGTCCTGCGGACGGCGGTACCAGACGGAGAGGGGAAGGAGACCGACACCCCGGTCACGGAGCTTCTGCAGAAGCAGCGCGTCGGGAAGATCGGTCCGGATCTGCAGAAGAAAGTGCAGGCCCGAGTCGCGCTCGAGGACCGTCAGGCGGTCGGCACAGGGGGAATCGGCAATCACCCGGAGCAGTTCGCGGCGCAGGCGCGCATAGTACAGGCGCATGCGGTTCAGGTGCTTTTCAAACCAGCCCCCCGAGAGAAAGCGGGCGAGGCAGTACTGCTCGAAGCTGGAAACCGTGCAGGTATAGAAGGAAAGCTGCTCATAATAGCGGTTGGCCAGCGCGGGAGGGAGAATCATGTAGCTGATGCGGATGGTGGAGGCCAGCGTTTTGGAAAAGGTGTTCATATAGATGACGCAGCCGTCGGTATCGATGCTCTGGAGGGAGGGGATCGGCCGGCCGGTCAGACGGAACTCGCTGTCGTAGTCATCCTCTATGATGGTGCGGCCGGGGGCGGCCGATGCCCAGGAGAGGAGCTCATAGCGACGGGAAACCGGCATGGTGATGCCGGTCGGAAAATGATGCGTCGGGCTGATGTGAACCACATCGGCCCCGGCAGCCTCAAGACCGGCGACCGAGATACCTGCCTCGTCCATCGGCGCCCAGCGGCAGACGGCTCCGTTGGAGGCATAGATCTGGGCAATTTTCGGATAGCCGGGATCTTCGAGACAGTAAACACGATTGCTCCCCAGAAGCTGGATCAGCAGGCCGTAGAGGTATTCCGTCCCGGCACCGACAATGATCTGGTCCGGATCGACCGACATCCCGCGGAAAGAGCGCAGGTGAGCGGCGATGGCCTCGCGCAGAGGACGCACGCCGCCGCAGGGCGTCGGGAGAAGGAGAGCTTCGCCCTTGTCGTTGATGGTTTCCCGCATCAGATGCGCCCAGACCGAAAACGGAAAACGCGCGGCGGGAGGCCGGGTGCCGGAAAGATTCAGCGGGGAATCGGCGGCCGATTCCGGCAGACGGATCGAGACAGCCGGCGCGGAGGCAGGATGCAGCTCCCGGCCGGAAAGATCGGAAACAAAATAGCCGCGCTTCGGTTCGGAACGGACGTAGCCCTCGTCGATCAGACGATTGTACGCCGATTCCACCGTGATGCTGCTGACGCCGAGATTTCCGGAAAGACTGCGCTTGGAAGGAAGACGGGTTCCGGAGGGCAGGCGGCCGGAGAGAATGTCGCCGCGCAGGCAGCCGCAGAGCTGCTCGTACAGCGGACGGCCGTCTTCGGAGGAAAGGGTATAGGTGAGCAGAAAACACCCTCCTTTTGGCATAAAAAAATCAAAAGAAATCAACAAACTGCCATGCCAGAAAGATCATAGCATACGGAAGGAAAAAGGGCAAGTTGTTTTCCTTTCCTTTCTGTGGTAGAATTGCCGACGGAAAGAGTTCGGAGACAGGAGTAAACGCATGAACGATGACAGAGAAAGAGAACTGAGACGGTTGAGGAGCACGCTGCGCAGCCTGGCGCTCGGTACGATCGCCTTCGGGATGTGGAGCATTGTGAAAACGAGCCTCTTTGTCATTCTTACCCCGTTAGAAAGATTCTTGAACGAAGAGCAGATGGCCATTTTCACACAACCGCAGACACGGTTCCTGTCATACATTTTTTTTGCCCTGCTCGTTCTGGTTGTCATGTCCATCGACGTGGTTCCGCGCTTTTATATAGGGCTAAAGGCACGGAAAGAAGGACTGGGTATTGACAAGGGACGGATCTGGGTAATCTGGGCGTTCATTCTGCTTGTCGGCTGGTGCGCTCTGCTTCTCTGGGAATGCATGAATTTTAAGTATCTGATCGAACATGGAAATGGAATGCTTGACACCATTGTTTCTCTGATTCTGGATCTGGGGGCCACGATCATTCTCGGAGAGCTGTGCTTTACCGCCGTCCGTCTGAAAAAACTGGTACGGGAGGGGAGCTGAAGCAGATGCAGAAGGATTTTCACTATTTTGCCACCTGCTGCGCCGCCCTGCTGGCGGGATGGAGCCCGGAGGAAAGCCTCGAAATTGCCACATCCGCGCAGATGGTGGATATGTGCTCGCGTACCTTCCTGGACAAGGTCAAAGGACCGAAAGCGGCGGTCACAACTCAGCTGCAGCTGGAACTCATGCAGGCCCGGACCGACCCGGTGGGGCTGCAGGACATCACGCGCATCTGGGCTTCTTTTCACTTCCTGCCGGGCAACCTCAGTGCCGAACCGCCACGGAAGACCGGCAGGCGCTATCTGAACAAATACCGCCTGATCTGCCAGCCCAACGGTCAGCTCGTGAAGGACACGGTCGAGCTTGCCAAAGGGAAGGGCACCGCCGCGGCAGGAATAGCCATGCACGTTCTTGCCGACACCTGGGCACATCGCAACTTCGCGGGCACGCCTTCGCTGGTTATCAATAATACCAATTATTATTTCTTTGAGATCCTGGACGGGCAGGATCGGGCCATTTCCTTCCGGCACAGTCCGGGTGCACCGGATGATCCGGAAAAGGGCATCTATTCAAACAGCGTCTATCAGGGAAGCGAAAACTCCATCATGAATCTCGGCCACGGACGGGCCGGGCACCTGCCGGATTACAGCTTTATCCGTTATCGCTATCTCCCCGCCTGGGCTGATTATGCCGAGATTGTCAAGGACAACCCGGCCGAATACTGGCAGGCTTTCTGTCAGATGATCTGCGCGCTGCAGTATCTCCGCGGCGAGCGGGAGAGCTTCGAGACCGGAATCTACGCCTTCGACACCGCGGAGCCGCGGAAGGACGAAATCCGCGGGATTCTGGAGAAGCGCCAGCCTGACGCCTGCGCAGACTGGCAGGCTTTGGGAGAAGCCATTGCCGGCCGCGAGATCCCGGATTTTGATATGGATACCATTCAGAACGAATATCTTTCCTCCTCCCCGGAGGAGAAAGACCGGACTTTTCTGGGCGCCTTCTTCCTTACGGCTCTGGCGCAGAAAAGCATGGTCACGAACAAGATTTTCCGTTCAGGGAACCTGTTGGCCGGCTGGTCGGTTGACTTCAGGGAGAAGGGATTCCGCGGCATCAAGGACTACCGGAAGCTTGTTGAAGAGGCAATGAAGGAGGAGAAGCCATGACCCTGATGCAAAGAATCCAGAAAATCCTCAGTGCCCTGTTCATGGTGCTGTGCGCGGTGATTGTCCTGGTTGCGGGCGAAGACGGCCTCCTGCTGATTACGCTTTTCCTGTGCATTTCCATGATACTCTACGGCCTGCGATCTCTGATCTTTTACTTCACGATGGCACGGTATATGGTCGATGGCAGAGGCAGTCTGTATAAAGGCCTGATTGTGATGGATCTGGGCATCTTTACGATTACGGTTCTGAACGACCCGCATGTGTTCATTATCCTCTACCTCCTTGCCGTCAATGCATTTACCGGGACAATCGATATTCTGCGCGCCCTTGAGGCCAGAAAACTGCAGTCACCCTCATGGCGCCTGAATCTGGCTGCAGGCGTCGTCAGTATTTTCTTTGCGCTGGCGGCTGCGGTATGCGGGCTGATTCTGAAAAACACGCAGATCCTGCTTGATATTTACGTCATCGGCGTCCTCTGGGCCGCCGCGGTAAAGCTGGTCTCCGCCTTCCGAAAAACTGCGATCGTCTATATTCCGTAAGACCTTCAGACAATCCGTTCTTCCTCCCTGCGCCCGCAGGCGCCCAAAGGAAAGCGGCTTTCTGCTTATCTGCAGCGGTCGTTCTGATTTCGAAAACGATCACGTATCCCGAACGCACTGCGACGAAAAAACCCCCGGCTTACGCCATGGGGTTTGAAAAAATGATACCCGTAGGGAGCGATCCCCAGATCGCTCCGCATCCCCGCGCCCGCAGGCGCCCTTCTCATCATGGAATCGCGCAATGCCGCTGCCTGCGGCAGAGGAAGGCATTGCGCGATTACTGCAGCGGTCGGAGAATCGGAGGATTAGCGTAAGCCCGAACGATTCTCCGGGCATCGCAAAGCGGAGAAGGTGGCTTTGCCCGATCTCACGCGAGGGCAAAGACGGATGAGGTATCCCCCGCCGCAGCGGATGAAACGTCCCCGCTCTGCGTTTTTCCAATATAGAAGTATGGCAAAAACAATGATTCCTCTCCCTCCTTTGGCTGAGCAAAAGCGCATTGTTGCCCGGTTGGAAGAACTGCTGCCGCTGTGTGAGAAGCTGAAATAATAATTGCTGTATGCGCTGCTTGCAGTGGCGTAGGAATTAGAGATAATAAGGAGATTACGATGGGTTACATTTATATTATGACGAATCCTGCGCTTCATGACATGGTTAAAATCGGGTATGCAAGTAACGTGGAGCAGAGACGTCAGCAGTTGAGCACGACTGCATTGCCGTATGATTATGAGATTTATGCGACCTATGAGACTCCCGGTAATCTGGAAGATAAGAAACTGCATAAAATGATCGATAAATTGAATCCCGACCTGCGTGCTTCCAAGTCAAGAGAGTTCTTCATTATGTCGCCGGAAGATGCATACGAATTGCTTGAAGCAATTGCGGTCATCAGCGGGTCCCAGGGAAAACTGAAAAAAGCGAAGGGCCCCCAGCCGGCAGCAAATGCAGGGGCTAAAACAAAACGTCCGCCTATCAACTTCTTCAAATGCGGACTCCCCAAAGGAGCCGAACTTGTATATGTTGATGATCCGGAAGTGAAGGTTACTGTAGTTGATGAGCACAAGGTCCAGTATAACGGAGAACTGACCTCACTGTCTGCTATAGCGAAAGAGAAAAAAGGTTATAATGTTTCCGGACCGCTGTTCTTTACATATAATGGTCGCCTGATTACAGATATTGCTGAAGAAACACAGTGGCGCCAGTTCCAGAACTAAAGAATGCCATAGTGATGATCGAAGGGACAATTCTGTTTAATACCATGATGATTGCTGCAATTGGTCTTGTGCTGATTGTTCTGATCATCATTCTGACCCGCCGTAAACACAGACCGGAATGGTATCGGCCGCATCAATCTCCGAGTGACATCGTAGGGATCATAGGCGAGAAGGAAGCAAGAGAAAAAATTCGAAAAATCCTGCGTCCGGATGACAGGCTTTTTTCCAATGTTACGATTTCTTATGATAACCGTGAGGCAGAGCTGGATAATGTGATTGTGAACCGCTGTGGAGTCTTCATCGTGGAAGTGAAGAACTACAGCGGGATGCTTGAAGGGAATGCTGATGATTACGAATGGACAAAATCACATATCAGCCAGGGTGGCAATCAATACACCAAAACGGTAAAGAATCCAATCCGGCAGGTAAAGAGACAAATCTACATTCTGGCTAAATATCTGGAAGATCATGGGGTTCGTACCTGGATCGAAGGGTATGTCTATATGTGTGATGCGGAAAGCCCGGTGGAAGATGATCTCATTCTGCCATCGATAAAGGCATTGGACAGAATTGTTCATACAACGGAGCGAAGCGGCTTATCTCAGAAACAGATAGACGTAATTACAGATGCACTTTCGTGATGGTCATCTGAGACAGTTTTGGTGTAACAGCCCCGGGGCAACAGACGAGCGACAGGACCGGGAAGATGATGCTTTGTCTTGACAGAAACCTGCCCAGATGCTATTATAATAAACACAAAGGCACACTCCGCTGGTTTTTAGCGGTCAGCCCTTAAAAGAGTCTTTGAAGTGATCGCCGATCTTTTGCAGGGAACCGGCGGTCACTTCTTATTTGCCTGAATGAACAGGCCGCATATGCCAATAACAACAAGAAAAGTCAAGACTTCCATCGTTTCCATAGGAAAATCAATCTTTTTCAGCTTGAATTATTCCAACGGAATAGAGAAATGAAAGCGCGATATGATTGCCTTTTCAGGTCGATGGCTTCTTATTTTATATTGATTTTTTCTGCTATAAATGATAATCTGTTATGTAAACCTGATGAAATGGGGTTTAAATGATGAGACGCCATATTTGCGCTCTGTTTTTAATATTTTTCCTTCTTTCCTTCAGCACTGCCTCTGCCGAAGGGAGCGCACCGCAAGTATATCATGATTCCGGTTTTTCTTTTTACTATTCTCCTGACAGCGGGACTTTGCTTGTCGGCGGTCTAGGAGCAGTGCCAAACTCCGCCTCCTGGAGCGGTGCCGCGTCCGGCGTTCGTCGTCTCGTCATTATAGAAGGCGTCAACTCTATTCCGGCTGGCGCTTTCTCCGGCTGTGTTAATCTGGATTCTGTCCTCTTTCCGGCGACGCTGCGCCATGTTGATCGCATGGCTTTCTCAGGCTGCAACAGCATTCAGACAATCCAATTTCCCGGTGATCTGCTGGATCTGAGCCAGATTATTATTGAAAACAATGTGCCTGAATTGAGGAAAGCCGTAACAATATCCCGTATCGCACCGGAGGCTGTTAATGAGGAAATCGATGCAATTGTCAACAGCGTCACATCAGCAGAGCCCGCTGAGACATCAGAAGTGGAAACATCGATTGCGCCATTCCGGCGTCAGCATCATCAATGGGCAACTGAATCTTCATCGAGCACCGGTACAGCTTCTCCGGCTAAACCGAATTCGGCTGATAAGTCTGAGAATTCCGAATCATCCACGGCACCAACGGTTACTCCCATTACCGAAACAGACAAATACAACCGGATTACGCATCAAATCGAAATTCTTGACGATGGGACAGTCATCGAAACGACATCCGATTACCCCGGCTTTGATTATCCGAATAAACGTTCCTTGGTTACCGTGACTGCCCCGGACGGGACAAAAACTGCATCGTATATGGAGATGGATGCTGGCGGTAACGTCTTCTCCCAGACGGATTATACGCTTGATGAAAACGGGAATGTTACCGGAGGGACTTTCCATACACTTGCTGGTCAGCCCGGTACAATAACTGCCGAAACAGATGAAGATGGAAACCGTGTACTTGTCTACACGTATCCAGAAGAATCGGGCATCAAAAATACGAAAACTGAAATACTAAACGATGAAGGTCAGGTTGTTCGCAGTTCCATTACAGATCGCACCCCCGAAGGTGATATCATATCGACTACAGAGCAAACATTCACATACGATGCGGAAGGAACAATAACGAGCTCCACAGAGGTCAAAACTGCCTCAAATGCTGGGAGGACTGAGCGAAGAACCGAATATGAAGGCGACGGCCGGTCAAATACTGAAACGGTTACGCAATATAATGCGGAAGGCGATGTTTTGTATCAGGGCACGACTGCAACAATCTATGAAGAAAACGGTGCTCTGAAGTCTGTAAGTACTACATCAGGCTCACCTGAGAGCAACCAGAGGACGTACTGCGGAACTTATACCTATGACGAAGATGGCAACAGGACCGGATATAGCCAGAAAACTACAGAGCCAAACGGGACAAGCTGGCAGTCCGATATGGTATGGAGCTATGACGAGAACGGTAAGCTGAAGTACAGTGCCAGTGAAACTGTGTATTCAGACGGGAATTCACACAAATACCAATGTCATTATGATGAACATGGAAATCTGACCTATTCCTATGATTCTTACAAACAGGCGGATGGTCCGGCAAGTCAATCTACTACTGTCTATGATCTGACCTACGGGGACAACGGGAATGTGATCCTCAGAAAGCAGGAAACCAGTTCCTCCGATGGTTCCAGATCAACTAAAACAACAGCCTATGATTCTGATGGTCGGGCGATAAGCAGCACGCAAGTGTCCGTAGGTAATGATTATGTAACATCAGAACAGCACTTCTATACCTATGACGAAAATGGTTCTCATACAATCATGAACAGCCAGACAAAGAATGCGGATGGTTCATCTTCCAGCACGAAGCAAACGTTTGAGAACGGGAGAACTGTATCAACGGAGAGTGCTTGGATTTACACCGATGGCAGGCAGTCGCACCATAAAACGTTATACAATGAGAATGGCTCATGTACTGAAACTTACTCGGATTCAATGCCTGATGGTTACACTTATACTCAGGAAATAGAATATGACGAGCAGGGAAGAACTTTGTCTGAGAATACTAGTCAGCATAACACCAATGGCTACAGTTCCATGTCTGCCACTACATACTCCTACGATGAAAATGGTGCCAAAACTGCTATAACTACGGGAAGTGATTCCAATGGCGGCAGCTCCGGTTCCACAGCGGTCTATGACGCAAATGGACAGATCATGACGTCTGTTTATGAATGGCAATCTGCAGATGGCAGGTATCAGAAGCAGGAATATGACGGAACTACTTATACCGATTATTATTCCACCACTGACCAGAGTGGCAACAAATCTACGAATACCACTGTTTACAACAATGCCCATCAACCGGTTTCATCCTCTGGTAAAGTGATCTATTCAGACGGAACTGTTGTCGTCTCTGAGCAGGAATACGATGAAAACGGCAGAACTTCGACATATTCTTCGACCACAACTTTCGAGAATGGGAATCAGTCTACTTCCGTTTCAACCTATGAGTACGATGAGTTGGGACAGGCCAGCTATACAACAGTAACTACAGATAGTGACGGTAATACAAGCGCCTGCAGATACACTTACGATTCTGAACAGAATATTTGGATCGGCACCCCGGTCGAACCGGGCAATGACGGAGATGGAAAGTCAGCAGGGAACCGAGCCTTGGTTAACTCGGATGGTGCTGAGCCCGTGATCATCATCGACCCTTCTGAAAATGATTCGAAGACGGCCGAAGCGGCTGGCAGTGTAAACGAAAACGCAACGAAAGAAGCATTCGTTGAACCGGTCAGAGGATCACTTAAATTCGTTGCTGAACCAACAAGCATTGAGAATAGTATTCCTGTTGAACCAGCAGATAGTTCGATGAATCAGAATAACGCATTGGAGCAGCCTGCTGCAGAAGCGACGGGAGGAGTAAACTTAAAAGATGAAGAGAGTAATTCTTTAGCAGGCTCATCTGTGAACACAGCGTACGATGTTTCCGTAGCTGCGATCTCGACAGCGACGGCTGAGATGGTTCAGACGAGCACCAACGGACAAACAGCTTCTGAGCCGGTTGAGGCTGTAACTGCGTCTTCAAATGACGCATAACACGAGGGACGGTTCTCTGTGTTGAGCAAAAATCATTCTTGACAAGATTGGTAAAAGGCTTATAATAGGAAATGAAGAGCAACGACTTTGCGGCTGCTCCTCAGTAAGTTAAATAGCTTTGCAGTCTAAGGACTGCAGAAACCACCGTCACTTGGCCGAGTGATATGCTCCCTCTATGAAAGACAGTGAAAAACAAAACTGTCATCATAGGGGGATTTTTTATGTCAAAGAAATTAAGCGCAGAAGAAAAGTATAATATCGTTAAGCGCTTTATAAACGGTGAATTGAGTCAGCGGCATGCTGCAGAATTGGCCGGTGTCCACTTATCAACCTTCCAGGAATGGATTCGTTATTATGAAATGGAAGGGATAGATGGGCTCACAAAGCAAAAGAATAAAAGCTATAGTACGGAAATCAGGAATCAGGCCGTAATGGATTACCTGTCCGGATTGGGGAGTTTGGCGGCAATCTGTAAAAAATATAAAATCAGAGCAAAAGTTCAACTACTAAGGTGGATTCAGGAGTATAATGCTCATGGAGCTATTTGCGCCAAGACGAAGCGAGGAGGCGGAAGCTACATGACACAGGGACGAAAAACCACGAAAGAAGAACGCGTGGAGATGGTAAAGGCCTGTTTAGGGTCGGGGAGAAACTACGGTGAAACGGCACTCAAATACGGTGTTAGCTATTCACAGATTCGTTCATGGACGTTACGATTTGAAGAGCTTGGAGAGGCTGGACTTGAGGATAGGCGTGGAAAGCGAAAGAAAGATCAAGAGCCACGGTCCGAACTGGAAGCTGCCAAGATTGAGATAGAAAAGCTTAAGCATCAGCTGTATCTGACAGAAATGGAGCGTGATCTGCTAAAAAAATTGGACGAAATCGAGAGGAGGGATGCCTTTCACAAGTAAGGCAGTCTCATCTGTACCGATCTGTTCAGGAATGCCATGCTGAGAAAGGATATCCCATTGAAGAGTCCTGTAAACTTCTTCACATCTCGAGGGCAGCATACCACCATTGGGCGTCGGGAAAACAGAGCAGAAGAACAATGGAAAATGAACAGATTGCGGAGAAAATTGAGAAGATCCATATGGAGAGTCCGGATAAGGGCTATCGACGTATCAACGATGATCTCCGGCATGATCATAGTATCCATGTAAACGACAAGCGCGTCCTGCGAATCTGCCGGGCAAAAAACATCAAATCTACTATCAAGTACGAGAACCGTGGCTGTACGCGGCGAGCAAAGAATCCTCAGTATATAGCTGAGAATCTCCTTAATCGCCAATTCTATGCGGACAGACCGAACGAGAAATGGCTGACGGATGTGACAGAGTTCAAGTGGTATGATGGTATTGTGGTTCACAAAATCTATCTCAGCGCAATCCTGGATCTCTGTGACCGTCGCATTGTTGCACATGTGATCAGTGATCATAACGACAATCCGTTAGTCTACAAGACCTTTGACCGCGCAATAAAAGCGAATCCAGATGCGCATCCTCTTTTTCACAGTGACAGAGGCTTCCAATACACCAATCGCATATTCCACCACAAGCTGGAGAAAGCCGGCATGACGCAGAGCATGTCTCGCGTAGCCAAGTGCATTGACAACGGGCCAATGGAGGGCTTTTGGGGAATCTTAAAACGCGAACGTTATTATGGAAGGCGTTTCACCAGCAAGAAAGAGTTGGTTGCCATGATTGAGAATTACATCCGTTATTATAACAGCAGGCGCGTGCAGCGCAATCTTGGAATCCTTACGCCAATGGAGAAGTACGCTCAATATTTAGCGGCATAAAACCACAGATTCCGATTGGCTGCGATGCATCCGATCGGAATCTGTGGTTGCCACAGCGCCGTAGCGCTGTGAACTTTCTTTTAATTATTTCGCTGTCTGCTTGACGGGAAGCACATCAGAGTGGCGGTCGTTTTTTTCGCTGCGATCCTTCTTGTGTGTTTCCTTGATGATGATAGTCACCGAGTACTTTCGCACATGAAAGGTAATGCGCATCGTCCATCCCCCCCCTTTCGGAGAGTAGGAACAGCCGCCAAGCCTGTTGTGCTCTTCATCCCATCCCTTGCGGGACAAGGCTATTGTACTGGATAAGCAGTGGACAGTCAAGGACAAGAAAATGCTTTTAGCTGTTGCGCCGGGGCGCCCGCGGGCGCCCCGTTGCGGCGCAGCGCGGCCGGGGAGTCTTCTCTTTCTTGGGGAAGCTGGTCCTCGGCCGCGGTTCGTTCGTGGGTGCGGGACGACGCCCGTCTTTAGCTTCTGCAATGGCGCGGAAGGGGAGCTGGTCCCTCGCTCGGAGCCACTGCGCCGCGCTTTATCGTCAATCAAAGGACAGTTCCCTGATTGGCATTTTCGTTACTCTGACTGCTCGGAGGATGAAAAATCATTCTTGACAACTTTCGCAAAATCCCTATAATAGGAAATGAAGAGCAACGACTTTGCGGCTGCTCCTCAAAACAAGATTAGTGAAATGCGATCAAAGGACCGCAGAAACAACTGTCACTTGCCCGAGTGGCGGTTGTTTTTTTCGGTGCGGCCCTTCTGGGTTTCCCTGATGATGATAGTCACCGAGTACTTCCGCACGTGAAAGGTTATGCGCATCGTCCATCCCTCCAGTAAAAAATCAGATCAAAGCCCAACGAAGTGGGTTTGATCTGAAAGAGGAGGAGCAGCGAAGCGACTGAGCTTTCGGCAAGCCTGCCGGAAGCGAATGGATGTGCAGCTTGCGACGACGTTGCCAAGCCTGTTGTGCTCTTCATCCCGTCCCTTTCGGGACAAGGCTATTGTACTGGATAAGCAGAGTGCTGTCAAGGATAAGAAAATGCTTTTCAGTTCCTGCGCCCGCCCGCCAGGTGGCGTCTGTGCGCTGTGCAGCGCGGCCGGGGGAGGCTTATCTTCTTTGGGGAAGCTGGTCCTCGGCCGCGTTTCTTTGCTGGGCGGTGGACGAGCGCCCGTCTTCAGAGTCTGCAATGGCGCGGCAGGGCAGGTGGTCCCTCGCTCGGGGCCACTGCGCCGCGCTTTATCGTTGGGGAGTGTTGGTGCGTTGATGGGGGAGCTGGGTGCGGGTCATAGGCTGGTACGGAGCCATGAGGGCATGGCTCCCTACGTGTTGCATAAAAGGTAGGCTGGTGCTTCGGTCGGGGTGTCGGTGCTAATCGCCCCGCGGTCATCCCTGCATCGGTGGCACTGCCTCGCGGGCTTCCGCTCCGCGGCCGGACCGTTCGCCCGCCTGTGTCTGCTCCGCCTGCGCGAAATGCAAATAATTCCTGTTGCATGGTCCGGGATTGTCCATTATAATATTTTATTATGAATGCGTTGACTCAACAACTGTCAGAACACAGAGAAAAAACATAGCGGAAGGAGCAAAAACATGAAGAAAAAAATGAAACGCCTGCTGACGATTCTGACCATCCTTTCCATGCTGCTGGGCTGCACAGCCGCAGCGGCGGCGGAAGAGTCTGAGGATGTTCCTCAGATTGAAGGGAAAACATTTCCTGTCTATGTTTATACGCAGGATAACATCTGGGACGAGGATTTTCCCCTGTATTTCACGGACGGCGCGGAGGACCTGCCCTATGTGGATCTGAAAGACTGGGCAGGGCTCATGAGCTATATCTATGACGCAGAAAAGGATATGAGTTACCGCGGGTTTCAGGTAAGCTGCGAGGTGCAGGAAGACGAAAACAAAGTCATCCTCACGCGGGAGAACGGATATACCATGGAGGCTGATTTCGAGAAGGACAGGATCAGCTATGAGGATTATATAGCCTTCCACCAGCGGACGAACGGGAGCTACATGGATGTCAGCATGTTCGCGGAGGAGGACAAAAACGGACAGCCCTTCCTGCTGCAGCGCATCGAAGGGCGCAACCTCTACGGAGATTACACGGTCCTGGACCTGGACGGATACGGCATCCGGATGATTGCACAGGACGGGAAGCATCTGGTTCCGCTGCAGACGCTTGCCGCGTTTTCTTTCGCCCCGATCGGTGTCGGCGTCTATTTCAACGGCGAGGGCATTTTTGTCAACAGTATCAGTAAAATGACGCACCCCGTAGAGGATTTCAACAAAAATCTGAGTTTGGCCGGGCTGATGACGCCGGAACTGCTTGAAAGGTATCAGACATTCCAGGGCACACAGGAAGAGAGGAAGAGCATACTGTTCGAGGAACTGAGACAATCGCCGGAAGGGGCGGCTATCGTTGACAAGTTCGAGCGAGAGGTGGCCAGCGGTCTCGGGATCAAGTATTATTCCGCTCCCACGGCACCGCGAAGCGAGGCACTGATCGATTATGGGTACAGGGAGCTGTGTCTGGAACTGGATTCTTTCTACGGACTGAAGGATGCGCACAATATCAAGGACTTTGACCTTTACTTCCGCCAGACCGGACTGATCGAAGACCTGCTGGACTCGGACGCCGGGAAGGCGGACAGCGCGATCTTAAAACTGACACAGTACTGGATGGATGACAGCCATTCCGGCTTCCTTTCCAGATCCTATCTGTCAGAATCCGCGCCCGAGAACGAGTATGGCGTCAGCATCCTTACCCGTATCCAAACGGGACAGACAAGGCAGAATGCCAGAGCGAAGTATCCTGAAGCAATCCAGCCCTATTACGAGGTTGGCGATACCGCCTATGTGACCTTTGACAGTTTTACGCGCACGGAGGGCGATGTCGGCGAATATGCGGATTATTATGCGCTTTCGGAGAGCGGAGAGCTGCCGGCTGATACGGTGGGCATCATCGCCGAGGCGCACCGCCAGATCACCCGCGAGAACAGCCCCATCAAAAATGTGGTGCTGGATCTGAGCTGCAACACCGGCGGAGACGCGGCTACCGCTCTCTATACGCTGGGCTGGTTCCTGGGCGCCGCACAGATCTCCCTCACCAATACCTTTACCGGTGCGCAGACCACCTCATATTTCGTAGCCGACGTGAACCTGGATCACCAATTCAACGAGGAAGATACCCTGGCAAACAGAGGCCTGAACCTCTATTGCCTCATTTCTCCGGTCTCCTTCTCCTGCGGCAACCTGGTGCCCTGGGCCTTCAAGGCGAATGGCGGGGTTGCTCTGCTGGGCAAGGTTTCCGGCGGCGGCAGCTGTGTGGTCGAAGCCGCAACGACCGCCTGGGGAACCTCCTACAGGATTTCCGGTATGAAGAGAATGTCTTTCCTGAAGAACGGCGCGTATTACGATGTGGATCAGGGTGTCGAACCGGACTTCATCATCAAGGATTATGAACATTTCTATGACCGTGCAGCGCTGACGGAATACATCCATGGCCTGTACTGATTCTTATTCGAAACGGCAGAAGAAAGGAAAACGCTTATGAACAAAAAACGCAATTTGCTGCTGACGATTCTTGTTGTCGCCGCTGTCTTCGCCATCAATTTTTTTACCGGCGAAATCTTTAACGGTATCGCAAAAAACAATAAATACCTGGCTGATTTCCTTATCGAATTCAAGTGTGCGGCGTTGGCTGTGCTGGGAGCCGTCATTCTCAAAAAAATGTGGATCTACCGCCGTTTTGACACGGCTCTTTTGAAAAAAGGCTGGACGGCGGCCCTTCCGGAATTGTACATTGTGCTTTCTTCGATTTATAATTTTCTGGCCAGCAGGCAAGGCATCTCTGCGGGGCCAGCCGACATTCTGCTCTTTGTGCTCATGATGATCTGCGTCGGCGTCTATGAAGAGACGCTGTTCCGCGGGCTGCTTCAGAACGCCTTTCATGAGTTTTTCGGTGAGGATACGGTCGGGCATGTCATTCTTGCCGTGGTCTGTGCGGGCGTCTGCTTCGGCAGCCTTCATCTGGCAAACACGTTCAGACCCGGCGTCAGCTTCAGCGATGCCGCCATTCAGGCCTGCAGCGCCTGCGGCGCCGGGATCTACTTCGGCGCGATCTACTTCCGCACCGGCAAAAACCTGTGGTTTGTCATGTTGGTTCACGGAATCCATGACACGGTGGTTTTCCTGGTCCAGGGGGCACTGAGCGGCACGGACTCTTCTGCTGTCATTGCCCAGTCAAGTCAGAACACTAACATGATAAGTGCCATCATTCAGGCAGCGGTCTTTGCTGCCATCGGCCTGTTCCTGCTGCGGAAGAACAAGGTTGAGCCGCTGCTGAAAAAGACAGGGAACACAGAGGACGTTTCATGCGCGTGAGGGCTGCAGACTGATTATAAATCAAACCTCGCTCATGCATGAAAAATATTGCGTTTTCTGATTTCAGACGTTATAATTGCAGAGACATGAAAACCATCGGTTATAAGCAATTTCTGAAAGAGACTTTCCTGGAGAAGGCCCGTCTTCACGACCTTCCCGCCGCCGGCTGCTTTGAACTGACACCGCTGTGCAACCTGGACTGCAGGATGTGCTATGTGCATCTGAATGATCCTGCAGTGCGGGAGAGGATACTTTCCGGGGAACAGTGGATCGCCCTGATGGAGCAGGCCATCCGCAGCGGCATGGTGGATGCCGTGCTGACCGGGGGCGAGGCCATGACTCACCCGGATTTCTGGCAGATCTACATGTACCTGATTGATCAGGGCGTCTCGATCCACCTCAAGACCAACGGCATCCTTCTGACGGGGGAGACTGTGGAACGGCTGCTGGAATATCCGCCGTTCAGCATTGATGTGTCTCTTTACGGCTGCGACGGAGAGTCGTACAAAGCCGTCACGGGGCACAACGTGTTCGAGACGGTCTCCGGCAATGTGCGCACAGCGCTGGCGGCAGGACTGCCGCTGGGACTGGCAATTACCCCCAGCGCCTACATGCTGCCCTGGATCGACCGGGTGCTGGAAACCGCCGCGGGCTTCGGCACGAGCGTGCTGCTGAACGGACTGCTGGCGGAGCCGAAGCCGGAGACCGGACGCAGCCTCGACGAGTTTCGGATTGACGCGGAGGAAAACGCCCGGATCCGGCGCCGGAGTCGGGAACTGCTCTCCTCCGGCCGCCTGTCCACAGAGGAGCAGGAGGAGAGAGAACTGCTGGGTTCGGCAGAAAGCCGCCCCCATGTCAGCCCCCGGGGCCTGCACTGCAACGGCGGAAGGACCGGATTCGTCGTCTGGTGGACCGGCGCCATGGGACCGTGCCCGAACTTTCCCCGGGACATCCTCTGCGCGGAACCGCTGCGCACCGGCTTCGAGGCTGCCTGGCACGAGGTCAATCAGGGCGTGAAGGACTACGCTGTTCCGGAAGCGTGCCACAGCTGCGCCGTGAACACCCGCTGCCACTACTGCCCGGCCAGACACGGCCATTATGCTGTGCAGCACGCATGCGATCCCGCCGTCTGCGCTTACTGGAAAAGCGTATGCGGCGACAGAACGGACTGCGAAACGTGAGGACACGGGAAAGCAGAAAGAGGTCTTTCCCGCCGGAGACGGCGGAGGACATAGAAAGAATCCACAGAAAAGGAGGTAAACAACATGAAAAAGACGTATGAGGCCCCCGAAGTGACGAAGGTGGAATTCGACGAGAGAATCACGGAGAACACCGCGGCAGAAACCATCATGATGGGCTGCTGAAGCCATCGGAACGGCATGCGGTTCGATCATTGCGGACCGGTCAGCCTGCCGGCATTTTCCGAATGCCGGCAGGCTCTTATCGCATTACGGCCCTTTTGGGAATTTGGCGGATATAAGGAGAACAGCATGAAAATCAGGGAAGGATTTGTACTGCGGAAGCTGCCGGAGATGAATATGGTCATGGCGACCGGAAAAAACGTGAAAAGCTTCAACGGCGCGCTGATGCTGAATGAGACAGGGGCACTGATTTTTGAATGCCTGCAGAAGGGCGGAACGCCGGAGGACGCGGCGCGGGAGCTGACAGCGGAATATGACGTGACGGAGGCCCAGGCCCTTGCCGATGTGCAGAAAACCGCTGCCGACCTGATCGAAGCGGGCGTGGCGGACCCTTAACCGTCCCGCTGACACATTCCCGGTTTGCTTTCGGTTGCGCCGGGCAATCAAATGTGATAATATAAAATAATCTTGCAATCCGGACGGAAGCAGGAAGCTTATGCACGGCTTATACCGGGAAAGGATTCACGGAAAATGGGACTGTTTGAAAAGAAATTCTGCGATATCTGCGGAAAGAAGATTGGTCTCCTGGGAAATAAAAAGCTGGAGGACGGCAATATGTGCGGAGAATGCGCGAAGAAGCTCTCTCCGTTTTTCAGTGAGCGTCGGCACAGCACAAAGGCTGAGATTCAGGAGCAGCTGGAGTATCGCGAGGCGAACAGGGAGCAGGTTGCCAACTTCAATACCACCCGCAGCATCGGAAACTACTGGAAGATTCTGGTGGATGAGAACCAGAAGAAGTTTATGGTTACAAACGCTTATGATCTCGAGAAAGCCAATCCGGATGTGCTGGATTATTCACAGGTGACCGGATGCGATCTTGATATCAAGGAAACCAGAATCGAGCGCAAAACCAAGGATTCGGAAGGGCATTATATCAGTTACAGCCCTCCGCGCTACGACTATTCTTATGACTTCAAAGTCAGGATTACGGTGGATCACCCGTATTTCGATGAGATCGAATACAGCCTTTCCAACGGCCCTGTCAATGTCGGCGACAGAAGACCCTCGGAGGCATCGGGAACCTGGAAGGTGAGGACCGGCTCCTTCTTCGAAACCGGGACAAATGACTACTATGAATACTATGAAATGGGCGAAGAGATCAAAGAACTGCTCGACCGCATGTGTTTCGGAGATCAGAAATCAGACGAGAAACCTGCTCCCATCATGGCGGTCATATGCCCGCGCTGCGGCGCAACCACGCTCCCGAACGAACACGGCTGCTGCGAGTATTGCGGCGGAGCTGTAAATTAAAGAACGAATCCGATTTACACAAGCAGGGTTTATGGGCAAACCGGTAAAGAGAGGAGAAAAGCCATGTACCATGGGATGTGGAAAAAACTGATGATTTCGATGCTCTGCATCTGCCTTTGCTGTACAGGCACGGCGACCTGTCTGGCGGAAGGAACAGAGAGCGCGGATGAAACGACTATAAAAGCATCGGAGTCTTTCAATGCGCGGGATGCAAAGAACGAAGACCAGGCATTATCTCCGGCAGATGAGGCAAAGGCTTTGCTGGATCAGGGAGAGTATGAAGCCGGCATCTCTATCCTCGAGGAGGCTGCCGCGAAAGGGGATCCGGAAGCACAGTTTGTTCTGGGCAACTGCTATTATGAAGGCACAGGGGTCGAGCAGAATTATGAAGAGGCCGTGAAATATTTCCGGCTCGCGGCGGACCAGGGCTTGTCCTGGGCACAGCAGAATCTCGGCCTCTGCTATTTTCTGGGAGCAGGCGTGGAGCAGGACTGCGAGGAGGCCGTGAGATTATACCGGCTTGCTGCCGATCAGGGTGATGAGGTTGCAACCTTTAACATCGGGTACAGTTATTACTTCGGAATGGGTGTCGAACAGGATTATGAAGAGGCATTCAAGCATTGCCTTCAGGCAGCTGAGAAGGGCGTTCCCGTTGCCATGTTTGCCGTGGGGGACTGCTATAACCTGGGGAACGGCGTAAAAAAGGATCCGGACGCCGCGGCGGAATGGATGCGGAAGGCCATGGATGCCGGATACGAACCGGATGAGTCTGATCAGGCGCACCTGAAAGAAGTTCTGGGCGAAAAGCCGGAAGTCCAACAATGAATTCAGCAAAACAATCCGATTGCCGAGGAAACCGGAAATGAAGAATTACCGCATTGCCTTTTTCACGGCTGACTGGAATTTCGAACTGGTCGAAAGCACACTTCGCGGACTGAAACGCTTTACAACCGAGCATGAAAATGTTTCGGTCTGTGTATTTGACTGCTTTGGGAAAGATCAGGACAACGAGGCCGACAGGAGCGAGTACATTATCTATGACCTTCCGGATCTCAGCCAGTTTGACGGTATCCTGATCCAGGGAAACCAGATTGTTCTGGAGAGAGCCCGAAAGGAAATAGAACAAAAAGTCCGGCAGACCGGCATTCCGGCCGTAGCGATTGACTGCCCGATAGACGGCTGCGTGCTGGTTGGCATTGACAACCGGCAGGCGCAGTACGACATCACCGAGCACCTGATAAGCTGCCACGGAGCCCGTCGGATGGTTTATCTGACCGGTACTCTGGATAACGGCTGTCCCGAAGCCCGTCAGCGTATGGACGGTTTCCTGTCAGCCTGCAGCGATAACGGCATTCCCGAAGAGCTGGTCGAAGTCGTTCTCTGCACCTGGAGGACGACAGACGGAATGGAACTGGCTCGCCGCTGGCTCCGGGAAGAACGACCTCTGCCGGATGCCTTTGTATGTGCGAATGACGAGATGGCTCTCGGCATCCTGGAAGTGCTTGGCGAGCATGGGATATGTGTTCCCCGCGATGTACGCATTACCGGCTTCGATAATGTTTCCAGCGCCGAGCTGTCGATCCCCCGGCTGTCCACAGTCAACCGTGACAATGAAACGCTGGATTATTTCGCCCTCGACAGGCTGATTGCCTGCATTGACGGAAAGGAAAAGCGCAGCTGGATTCCTTTCGAACACAGCCTCGTATGCTCTGAATCCTGCGGGTGCGAAGATAATTCTCAGACAGCGTATATCCGTGACCGTTATTTTCATCAGACGCGCGTTCTGAAAAACTTTCACGCCATGCAGGAAATCATGGCGGAACAATTGCTGGAAGCCGACAACCTGACGGAACTGATGGAAGTGGTTGAAAAAAATCACGCAATATTCGGCTGTGACAACGTCTATCTGTGTATCAATGATTATTATTTTGATAATTTTGATAAAAAACAGTGGCAGCATGATTCAACCAGCTTCGGCGACGACATCGTCCTTGCGACTTGCGGACGGGAAGAGATTCAGACAGATGCGGGGCATCCCTTTATCCGTCTCCCTGCCCGTGATCTCCTGCCGGAGAGCCTGATCCGGAAAGAAAGATTCCTGGTCTTCTATCCTCTGCACTACAGATCATATTGTATCGGATATCTGGCGATGGACGGAATCAGTGAAGCGGCCAAAGTTAACCTGCATAAAAGCCTTTTCAGCTTCCTTGAGATGGCCTTCGAAAATGTTCGAAAAAAATGTCTGCTGCAGCAGTTCAATCAGATCCTCGACAATCTGTACATTCACGACAATCTGACCGGCCTTTACAATCGCTTCGGCCTGGAGCGCTTCGGCCAGCAGAAATTTGACTATTTTCTCGAAACGGAAGGCTGTGTTCAGATCCTTTTTGCTGATATGAACAACCTGAAGATCATTAACGACCGATACGGCCACGAAACCGGCGACATGGCAATCCGCCTTGCGGCGGAGGCTTTGCAGCTCGCCTGCAGCCGGGATGACTTTCTGATGCGCTACGGCGGAGATGAGTTCCTCGTGATTGCATCCTGCTGTGAGAAGAATCCGGAACAGGCTATTCAGGAAGCACTTTCCGGATGCAACAATGAAAACAGAATTCCCTGCGAGATCAGCCTCAGCATCGGATGCGTTGCTGCAGACAGAGCCAAGAAATGGACACTGGATGCCTGCATCAAAGCCGCGGATGATCTTATGTATCGGCAGAAGGAAAAAAACAGGGCGGTATCCTGATGTGCGATGCTAAAGGCATTTTGAAACGATGATCAAGACAAAACGGCTGAAAATCTATCCCTCTGCGCGAGAGCAGATGGAGGCATTCATTGCTGCTGAAGCAGATGCGGAACTCAAAAAGGCATACACGGAGATGCTGGAGGGCTGTCTGAGGTATCCCAACCAATGGGAATGGTTTGCCATGTGGATGATCGAGCTGCGGAACGGAACGCATATCGGAGATATGTGCTTCAAGGGCCTCGGAGAAAACGGCATGGCGGAAATCGGTTACGGAATTCTTGAGGAATACCAGGGGCAGGGCTATGCCACCGAGGCAGTCGGCGCGGCTGTTGACTGGGCTTTGCAGCAACCCGGCGTGACCAGCGTGGAGGCGGAAACGGAGCCGGACAACCTGGCCTCCCGGCGGGTCCTTGAAAAATGCGGATTTCTTCCGACCGGTACTTCCGGGGAAGAAGGGCCGCGGTTTTTCAAGACGGCATATGAACAGAGAGCACAAGGGACGGTTCTCTGTGCTAAGTAAAAAATCATTCTGGACAAGGTTGCAATGTTTGCTGCGCCTTGTCCTTTTTTTCTTGTTGATTTTTTCTTTTGGTCGTGTATAATAGTGAGTAGGAAATCCCTACTTTCCTACTATTTCAAGTTGGAGGTTCTCTTAAATGATGAATACATCTTTTGTGAATGATGCACGCGTCATGGCGAAAGGTCAGGTCACAATTCCTAAAAACGTTCGCACAGCACTCGGGGTTGAGAGCGGTGATCGTGTAACTTTCATTGTGGAAGGAAACACCGTGCGCGTGGTCAACTCTGCTGTGTATGCATTGATGCGCTTTCAAGAGCAAATGAGCGGCGAAGCCAAGAAAGCAGGTTTGCTTACGGAAGAGGCTGTTGCTGAATGGATTACGAAGTCCCGACGCGAGGAAAATGTCGAATGAGGGTAATGATAGATACCAATATTTTCATCTCGGCAGCCCTCTTTCCAAACGGTCGCGCAGCGGAGGCGTTGTTCAAAGCCTTGTTGTCTCCATATCAGCCTGTCGTGTGCGACTATGTAATCGATGAATTACACCGGAAGTTTCAGGAAAAGTTTCCGGAACGAACCGTTGAGTTGGAAGCTTTTCTATATACAGCGCTTCCGGCATTTGACATTGTTTCCACACCGGAAGAAATGGTGGATTCAGAATTAAAGATTCGAGATCCAAAAGACCGCCCGATTTTACGTGCTGCGCTGAACGCTGGTGCTGATCTGTTTCTGACAGGAGATCCGATCCAGATCCATATTCGGGATGAGGTAGATCCTCTGCTTTTATCGGAAAAGGATTTTCCCCCATATTTTCCCTGGGTGGAGTGGAGGCTGTTTTATAAGAATAAATACACCGGTGAGATCGGCTATGGAATCATTGAGCAGGTGAAGGATTATTATTATCTGTTCCGCGTCGAAGGCAGGCTCGTCCGGCTGCGCAAGCCGGATCTCGGCTCCCGCGTGTTCTGCTCGGAAATGGACGCGAGGAATTACGGAAAGTTGGCAAATCCGTGATCGGCATTTCTGTTACTCCGGGGAAATGTTCATAAAATACGGCTTGACAAAGCTATGATAACAATATAGAATGATGACAACATCGGGTGACCGATGTGGGCTGACCGAAAGGTCCGGGTCCATCGACAGGCGCTGGGAACCGGCGCCATTTTTATTGCATTTTCACGGAGGGATGATTATGCCGAAAGGATCTCCTAAAATACTGAGTTGCTTTGTAGATGAAGCAGGGGATTTTGGAAAGTATGATCCTCACTGCCCGTATTATATTATCTCGGTTGTGCTTCACGATCAGGATGACAGCATTGAACCCCAGCTTCAGGGAATGGAGCAATATCTTACCGATCTTGGCTTTCCGCACCATGCCCTTCATACTGGGCCGTTGGTTCGTCGTGAATCCGACTACATCAATATGCAGATGGAAGACAGAAAGAAGATGTTCAACCTTCTGTTCAACTTTGCCAGGAAAATACCCATTCATTATTTCAGCGTCAAGGTCAGAAAGTCCGAGTGCAAGGATGCAGACGATCTTGATGCCAAGCTCACAAAGGCTATCAAGAAGGAAGTACTGAAAGAAGAGGAATATTGGAATTCTTTTGATAAAATCATCATCTACTATGACAATGGACAGAAAGCCTTGAAACGTGTTCTGAATATCACGTTTAACAGCCTTTTCCGTGATGTAGAACTCCGCAAAGTGCAGCCGGCAGATTACAGGCTTTTTCAGGTTGCCGATCTGATTTGTACGCTTGAACTGACACTATCAAAAATAGAGCATGGTCTTTTCACAAAAACGGATTACGAGTTTTTCCACGGCTCTCATGAGTTCAAGAAAGAATACTGGCGGAAAATCGAAAAATTAAAAATGTAGCATTCCTGAAGTTGAGCGAATAGTATGTAACGCATTGAAATAACATGGAGGCAGGCCATTGGGCCTGCCTTTTTCTTCTTCGTATCTGCTGCTCTTGTCTTCCCCCTATCTGTCATTGCGAAACCAGTTCTCAAACTGGTTGTGGCAATCCGTTCTCCCTCCACGAGCTCGTAGGAGCATTCTGACGCGCGGGAAGGGTGCAATCCCCGCGCTCGTAGGGAGCGATCCCTAGATCGCTCCGCAATCCCCGCGCCCGCAGGCGCCCTTCCCCTCATGGAATCGCGCAATGCCGCTGCCTGCGTCAGAGGAAGGCATTGCGGGATTACTGCAGCGGTCGGAGAATCGGAGGATTAGCGTAAGCCCGAACGATTCTCCGGGCACTGCAAAGCGGAGAAGGTGGCTTTGCCCGTTCTCACGCGAGGGCAAAGACGGATGAGGTGTCCCGCTGTAGCATTTGACTGTTCGGAAAAGAAAAGCATGAGGACATTTATAAAGGACGGGTTCTGCTTTCACAGAGCCCATCCTTTGTTTTCTCAGTCAATGGAGCTGAATCCACTCTTGTTGTTTGATAAAAACCAGTTCTTTTCTGCGCCCGGTCGCTTCTCAGCGCGGCCGGGGGAGGCTTCTCTTCTTTAGGGAGGCTTTCTCTCGGCCGCGGTTCGTTCGTGGGCGGTGGACGGCGCCCATCTTCAGCGTGTGTTGTTGCGCGGCAGGGGAAGTAGCCCCTCGCTCCGGCCACTGCGCCGCGCTTTATCGTTGGGGAGCGTTGTGGGCGCTTGGGGGAACTGGGTGCGGGTCGGAGTGTTGACATAGCGGAGCCATGAGGGCATGGCTCCCTACGGGATTATTATAAAAGGCAGGCTGACGCTTTGGTCGGGGTGTCGGTGCGTGTCGGGGCGTAACGGGAGAACGGATTGCCACAACCAGTGTTGCGACACTGGTTTCGCAATGACATAGCGGGGAAGCGGTACATGGTATCGGAGCCTTCTGCGGGTCGGGGCATGGTGATCCCTGTATCGCTGCCACATGCATGGCGGGCCTCCGCTCCGCTCGCACAGTCAAAACAAGCCCGCCGTTCGGCGTGCCGCGCCCCGCGCCGCCCAGATGAGAGGTTGACATAATACCAGTTGTTCTTCTCCCTCTCCGGCTCTCTGCCTGTCCGGCCGCGGGGCGCTTTGCCCCGGCTGCGCCGTGGCTCAAAGCGCTGTGCGCCTCACGGCGCACGGGTAAAGAATAACCCCGCCGTTCGGCGGGGTTTGGTGTTGTAGTTGTCCCCGCCATTCGGCGGGGTCGGGTGCCTGTTTATTTGATTGCGATCTCCGGATCAAAGGCTTCCATCCTGTTGCCCGCGAAACTGCTCAGGAAATTCGCGTTGACGTCTTTCAGCAGGCCGGCCATCACGCTGCCGACAAATTCCTTGTCTTCCTCCGAGAAATTGTAATCCTCGGCGATTTCATCAAAGCTTTCCTTCAGCCTGTCGTTGGCTCTGTCAAAAGCCTCGTCCATGGCCTTGCTGAGACTGAGGTTGATCTCTGTGAACAGTTCCTTCTCCCCGTCGCCGCGCCCGCGTTCTGCCAGGAAAGTCCTGAACCGTTCCGCGATTGCCTGATACGCTTCGTCATAATCCGCCGTGAACCTCACCTGGGTTTCGCCGGAGCCGTCGAAGTATTCCGGCTTGTCCAGCACGAAAGCGCTTTTATAATGCTCGCTGAAGTCCCGGTTGACGATGAAGGCCATCGTTTCGCACAGACCGGCAAAGCGCTGCCTGTCCTCCAGGGGAATCCCGGTCTCCTCCTCCTTCGCCATGATCTCCTTTTTCCATTCCCTCTGAACAGACCGAAAGGCCTTTGCAAGCTCTTCGCGCAGAATGAGATCGGTCGCATCCAGGATATCATAATAGGCGGTCTCATATTCAGGGTGTGCCTTCTGGAACTCTTTGATCTGTTCCACAAGCTCCGCCTTATCGGCCGGTACTTCCTCCGCGGCAAACGCGGCGGCGCCGGATACGCTGAGCAGCAGAACAAGGCACAGGACAAGGGACAGGACTCTGATTTTCTTCATGATTTTTCCTCCGTTTATAAAAGATTTTTTCAGGACTGCGGTTTGTCCCGGGTTTCCTTTCCTGCAACCATCTTCCCGATCGTCTCGTAGAGCTTCTCGGGCTCGACGGGTTTGCCGAGGTGCGCGTTCATGCCGGCCTGGAGGGAGTTCTGGACGTCCTCGTCAAAGACGTTGGCGGTCATGGCGACGATGGGGATGGTCTTCGCGTCGGGGCGGTCAAGGGCACGGATGGCGCGGGTGGCGGCAAGGCCGTCCAGGACGGGCATGCGCACGTCCATGAGGATGATGTCGTACCAGCCCTCCGGGCTCGCGGCGAACATGTCCACGGCCTCCTGCCCGTTGGCGGCGCGCTCCGAGAGCACGTCCTCGAGTTCGAGCAGGTCGGCGAGGATCTCGGCGTTCTGGTCCACGTCCTCGGCCATGAGCACGCGCCGCCCCGCGATGTCCGCGGTTTCCTCCCCGCCTCCGAGGGAGCTCTCCGCGCCCGCAGGCGCACTCTCAACTCTCAACTCTCCACTCTCCACTCTCAGCAGGCCTTTCCGCTCCAGCACGGGCCACAGCTGCCGCAGCAGCGTGTCGGCGAAGAGGGGCTTGGCGAGGATGGCGTCCGTGCCCTCGGCGATGGCCTCCTCCTCGATGATGTCCCAGTTGTAGCCGGTCAGCATGACGGCGGCCGTCCCGCCCCCGTCGAAGCCGCGCAGCGCCCTGATCAGCTCCAGCCCGTTCATCTCCGGCATGCGGTAGTCCGTCAGCAGCAGCGCGTAGCCCTGCCCGGCCTCCCGTGCCTCACGCAGGCGCGCGAGCGCCCGGCGCGGGTCGGTCTCCGTCTCCGCCTCGGCCCCGAGCGAGCGCAGGACCAGCTGCGAGTGCTCGCAGGAGATCTCGTCGTCGTCCACGACGAGCACGCGCAGGCCCTCCGGCAGGCGCAGGTTCTGCTCCTCCCGGGCCTTCCGCTCCGAACTGCGAAGCGTCACCGTCACCGTGAAGGTCGAACCGACGCCCTTCTCGCTCTCCACCTGGATCTCGCCGTTCATCATCTCCACGAAGTTCTTCGTGATCGCCATGCCCAGGCCGCTCCCGCCGTAGCGGTTGGTCGTGGTGGTGTCCTCCTGCGAGAAGGCCTCGAAAATCTTCGGGATGAACTCCTTGTCCATGCCCGCGCCCGTGTCCGCGATCCGGAAGCGCAGCGTGCACATGTCCTCGAACTCCGCCGTCTGCTGCACCGTCAGCGTGACGCTCCCGCCCGCCTCCGTGAACTTGACCGCGTTGCCCAGGATGTTGATGAGCACCTGCTTGAGCTTCAGGTCGTCCCCGACGTACCACTCGCGCAGCTCTCCCTGGATGCGGCAGTCGTAGTGCAGGCCCTTGTCCTGGCACTGCCCGCCCACGATCACGTTGATCTGGTCCAGGAAGTCCCGGAACTTGAACTCCTCGTTCTTCAGCACCATCCGGCCCGACTCGATCCGGCTCATGTCCAGGATGTCGTTGATGAGCCCGAGCAGGTGCCGCGCGCTCGCCCCGATCTTCTCGAGATGCTCCCGCGTGCGCGGCGTGAGCTCCGGGTCGCGCAGGGCGATGTTGTCCAGCCCGATGATCGCGTTCATCGGGGTGCGGATCTCATGGCTCATGTTGGACAGGAAGCTCGTCTTCGCGCGGCTCGACTCCTCCGCCAGCACCTTCTCCACTTCGATCTGCTTCTCCCGCTCCTGCAGGATGCGGTAGATGTCCAGCAGAATCACCAGCGACGCCGTGACCAGCGCGATCTGGATCAGGCTGGAGCTCTCCATCGCGCGCTCCGCCTTCTTCATCTCCCCGCGCAGGGACTCCTCGTCCGCCCCGCCTTCCGCCGTCTGCTCCGCGATCGCCGCCGCCGAGTCCGACAGGGCCCGGTCCGTCGTCTCCCGCATCCACACGGTGGACGTGAAGATGATCAGGCCCAGCAGCACGACCCAGGCCACGATCGAGCGCCCGAGCCGCCGCTCGCTGTCCTTCCGGATGAAGAAGCGGAAGTAGAGGAAGCCCGCGATGCTCCACAGCGCCAGGATCAGGTAGGACTCCGTTGCCAGCGTCTTGATCGATACGAGGTTCGGGATCAGGAACTCCAGCGCGAACAGCACCGACATCGCCATTCCCACCAGCCCGACGCCCGCCTGCCGATTATCCTTCTCCTCCCGCGCCAGCTTCCAGGCCGAGGCCGAGCAGAAGGCGTAGGCGATCGTCGCCCCCACCGTCGTCACGTCCACGATCCAGCTGATCGCCGTGCGCCCGAGGAAGGGGAGCACCGCCGATACCGCCAGAATCCCGAGGATCGCATGCCGCGGCGCCATCCGCTCATCCAGCTCCCCGATCCACTTCGGGAACATCCCGTCATCGCTCAGCGCGCATAGCAGCCGGCTCAGCGCGATATAGTTGCCGATCAGGCCCGTGAAGATCGCGCCCAGCGCCGCCAGCCCGAGCAGAGCGAGCCCTGCGTTCCCCAGCGCCGCCCATGCCGCGTGAAAGGTCGGCTGCGCCGCCGTCCCCCCGAAGCTGTCCAGCCTCGCGATGTAGTCCGTCCAACTCCCGCAGCCCTCCGGCAGCGCCGTCACCGCCAGCAGCGCCAGCAGGCTGTACGCCAGCGCCGCGCACACCACCGCCCCGGCCATGATCCCGAAGCTGCGCTTCAGCGGGTACTTTGCCTCCGCCGCCGAGTGCGAGATCGACTCGAAGCCCACGTAGGCCCAGGGCGCCAGCGCGAAGATCGTGAAGGTGCCGCCGGCCGCGCTCCGCCCCGGGGCAAAGGCCGGACGAAACAGCCCCGCCCGGCTCCCGAAACGCCCGAGCGCGCCCAGGAAGCAGACCAGCACCCCGCCCAGCAGGACCAGCGCCAGCACGATCTGCCAGCGCTCCGCCTGCTTCCGGTACAGGCATACCAGCGCCGCCAGCGCCAGCGCACCCACCGCCAGCAGGATCTCCCCGAAGTACAGGTGGAAGCCCGCGACAGTGTAGTCAAACCCGAACTGGAAGGTCCCGCCGAGCACCGTCCGCGCGATCAGGGGCAGCGCCGTCGCGTTCGCCCAGATGATCGCAATGTAGGTCAGGATCAGAAACCACGCGCTCAGAAACCCGTGGTCGTGCCCGAACGCGTTCTTCGTGTACGTGTAGGTCCCGCCGCTGTCCGGAAAGCGGTTCATCAGATACTGAAAGTTCCCCGCCAGAACCAGCATGACCAGACCGCCCAGCCCGATCCCGATCGCCGTGCCGATCGGACCTGCGATCGGCAGGAAGGTCGTTCCGGGCATGACGAAAGAGCCCCAGCCCACGCTGCAGCCGAATGCCAGCGCCCAGGCTCCGAGCGCGGACAGATACTTTTTCTCAGCTTTCTTCATATTTCCGGATGCCGTCCGCGGTCTTCTCGTACTGCGCGGCGATCTGCAGCAGCTTCTCCGCGACCTCGGCGTCGCTCATGAGGCGGGGATTGCCGGGACGGAACTCCTCGGCGATCTCGGACGCCGCTTCCGCAAGACGCGTCAGCCCCAGATTGGCGCAGACGCCCTTGGCGGCGTGGGCTGCTTCGAAAAGCTGCGTCGGGTCCATGCTCTGCCCGGCTTCGACGAGACGGTCCACAACGCCGTTCTGCGTCAGCTTCCGGATATGCTTGTCCAGCAGCTTGTCCATCCGAAGCACCTTCAGCGCCTGATCATAATCCCCGTCGATGTTCCGGTACAGTTCCTGCAGGGTCATTGCTCGTCCTTCCTTTCCGTTTCGATCTCTCTGACAATCAGTTGTTCAAATTGCTCCGGCGGCACCGGCCGCGAGAAGAAGAAGCCCTGGACCAGGTCACAGCCCGCATCCTGAAGCAGCTTCATCTGCCCCTCGGTTTCCACGCCCTCCGCCACGGAACAAAGGTTCAGATAGCGGGCGATGTCGAGAATCAGCTTGACCAGGCGAAGATCCGTCTCGTTGTTTTCGATGTTGCGCACGAACTTCATGTCCATCTTCAGCACATCGATCGGCATCGACGAGAGCATGTTCAGCGAGGAATACCCGGAGCCGAAGTCGTCCATCTCCACCTCAAACCCGAGCCCTCGCAGCCCGTAAATCAGCTCCAGCAGCTGCCGCGCGTTGTCGGTGTAGGCCGATTCGGTGACTTCGAGCTTGATGTCCTTATAATTCAGACCGTTGTCCGTAATCAGACGCGTCAGCCGCTCGGTCAGAGTGGGGTCAAAAATGTCCGCGCGGGACAGATTGACGGAAACCGGGAGCGTAAACCCGTACTCCTCCCGCCACTTTGCCACCTGACGGGCAGCCTCTTCCCAGACGAAGCTGTCGACAACGCTGATCAGGCCGTTCCCTTCAAACAGGGGAATGAAGGCACCCGGCGAGATCATGCCCAGTTCCGGATGGTTCCAACGGATCAGCGCCTCTGCGCTGGTCAGACGGGGAGGATCGGACTGAATGTTGTACTTGGGCTGATAGTATACCATGAACTGCCGCTCTTCGACGGCGGCACGCAGGTCGTTGAGCAGCCGCTGGTTGAGCATTTCATGACGGTGCATGTCTTCATCATAGATCATCAGCGGATTCTGGAAATCCCCGCGCACCTTGTTGCACGCGGCTCTCGCCCGGTCAAACAGAAGAACCGGCGGCATGCCTTCCTGCCAGGGAGTGACGCCCATGCGAAGGTGAATGCTGACATTGGAAGAAATCGCGTCCAGTTTTTTCTGGAAACGATCCAGCAGGGCGCGGTAATCCGGCTGCGCGGCACAGTAAATGCCGAAGCGGTCGCCTTCGTTTCTGCCGGCGATTCCCTCCGTCTCCGAGAGAAATGCCAGAATTTCCGAACCGAGAGTGCGAAGCACCTCGTCACCAAATTCCCGGCCGTTGAGGTCGTTGATCGAATGGAACTGCTCAATATTGATGACGACGGCATCCAGACGCAGATCTCTGCGATAGCGGAACATCCGTCCGGCATATTCATAGAAGAAGCTCCTGGTATAAAGCTGCGTCAGCTTGTCCTGTTCGGCCGCGGAAATCAGCTGCCTTCCGTCGACAAGCTCCGTAATCCGCCTGACACGGGCAAGGATAACTTCATGTACGTCGAAGGGCTTGGTGATGAAGTCATAGGCGCCCATCTCCAGCGCCTCCAGTTCGGCGCTTTTATCGGCCGTCAGAACAATGATCGGGATGCGGCTGAGCGCCTCGTCCTCCCGCATGGCTTCCATGACTTCAAAGCCATTCATAACCGGCATCATCAGGTCCAGCAGAACAATGGAAAGCTCGTTCTGGTGCTCACGGATCAGCGCGAGGGCTTCTTTTCCGTTCCCGGCATAGATAAGCTCATAGTCCTCTTCCAGGATGATGCCCAGCACATCCCGGTTGAGTTCCTGATCGTCCACTACCAGCACAAGCGGCTTGTGATGCATCTGTTTTGATTCGATCATGTTTTTCCTTTCCCGTTTCCGGAGACGCGGATCCACCGCGTCAGGGTAGCGTAAAGAAGATCGGCATCAATCGGCTTGACCAGATGGGCGTTCATGCCGGAGTCCAAAGAACGCTGCACATCCTCCTCGGAAGCGTTTGCCGTCAGGGCAATGATGGGAATGCTTCCGGCATCTTCCCGATCCAGCGCGCGGATGCGGCGGGTAGCCTCGTATCCGTCCATCATGGGCATGCGCAGATCCATCAGGATCGCGTCGTAATAACCGGGTTCGGCGTTCCGGAACATTTCAAAAGCGGCCTGTCCGTTTTCGGCGTGTTCCGTCTCTGCCCCTTCGAGTTCCAGCAGATCGGCGGCGATCTCGGCATTCTCCGGGATGTCTTCCGTGATCAGAATGCGGCGGCCTTCCAGATCAATCTCAGCAGGCGCCGCTTTGGCGGATTCCTCTGCAGCGACGCGGGGAAGGGGAAGCGTCACCGTGAACGTCGAGCCGCTGTTCTGCCGGCTCTCAACGGCAATACTGCCGCCCATGAGCTCGGTATCGTTTTTCGCGATGGCCAAGCCCATGCCGCTGCCGCCGAAGCGGGTGGTATAGCTGTTGTCCTCCTGAGAGAACAGTTCAAAAACCTTCGGCTGGAAATCCGGACTGATGCCGATGCCGGTGTCGGTCACGGAGAAGCAAAGACGCGGGGGTTCGTCGTCGGACGGAAGCCGGTCGACGGAAAAGCCGACAGATCCGGGAGCATCTGTGAACTTGACGGCATTTTCCAGCAGATTCAGCAGAACCTGCTTGAGAAGAAGACTGTCTCCCTGATACCATCCGTCCGCAGCGTCCGAAACCGCGGCATGATAGCTCAGACCCTTCTCTTCGCAGAGCGTCCCGGCGATGGCGTTGATCTGATCGGCCAGATCCCGGAGAGAGAAGGGCTCCTGCCGGACAGCAAGTTCTCCGGTTTCAATGCGCTGGAGATCCAGCATGTTGTTTATCAGACCCAGCAGATGCCGCCCGCTCTGGCCAATTTTTTCAAGCTGATCACGGGTTCCGTCGGAGAGATCCGGATTCTTCAGAGCAATGCTGTCCAGCCCGAGAATGACGTTCATGGGCGTGCGCATCTCGTGGCTGATACTGGCGAGAAAGCTGTTTTTCGCCCGGCTGCTCTCTTCCGAAGCGCGAAGCCTGGCTTCCAGCTGTTCGCTCTCTATGATCTGTATCGTGATCCTGTTCATCAGGCGATACATGATAAAGACAAAGATGCTGCCGCCGAAGAGAATGCCGGCCATGATCAGATCGGGCTTGCCGAAGAAAGCGACGGCCAGATAGCCAAGCAGAAACATGACAAGAAGAAAGATCGGCACATGGAGAATGTTGGCGTCCTTCCCCCAGTTTTCCTTTTCCTTGACGGAGCGGGCATAGCGAATAAAGCCGTAGATGTTATAGACCATCAGAAGGCTTCCCAGAATGATCAGAAATCGAATCATTATCGTTCGATCCCCCGGAAAAAGAGACCGAGCATGCCGGGGCCGACATGAGACCCGGAAAACGGCTCATGCTGGCAGATGGTCATCGGGACATCGGGCGTGATGCCGCGGACCAGCTCGGCCAGCTTTTCCGCATCTTCCAGACAGTCGCCGTGGGAAATGCAGACGTACTGCTCCGGACCGTCCAGGCGCTTCTCTTCGTACTTTTTGGCGACGGCCTCAATGGCGGCCCTGCGCCCGCGGACTTTGGCGCAGGAAACGATATGACCGGTGCTGTCCCCGTAAAGAATGGGCTTGATGTTCAGCACCGTGGCAATTTTGGCGGTCATGCCGCTCACACGGCCCGTTCTCTTCAGAAAGTTCAGGTCGTCCACGGTGAAGTACTGACAGGTGTGGGGAACTTCCGCATCCAGAATATCAGCAGCCTCTCTCGCGTCCACGCCCTCGCGGCTCAGCCGGGCAGCCATGACCGCCAGCAGGCCGTTTCCGAAACCGCAGCCGTGGGAGTCCACAATATGGACAAAGCGTCCCGGATAGAGGTCCATCAGCTCCAGCGAAGCAATCCTGGCGGCGGCGTAAGTGCCGCTGATGCCGGAACTCATGGCAACGTAGATGATGTCATGACCCTGCTCCAGCAGCGGGGAAAAACGCGACAGAAACAGCTGCGTGTTCAAAAGCGTGGTGCGGATGTTTTTTCCGTTTCTCAGTCCTTCGTAATAGGTGTGCGCATCAAAACTGTCCACATCTCCCTGATAGGTCTGCGGCACACAGTCTACGATCAATTCGCAGGGCAGCAGATCGATACCGTCCAGCATGCTTTTCGGCAGATTGGCGGTACCGTCGGCAAAAACCAGAAAACCCATATTTCCAACCTCCTTCCGGGAATCCGAAATGTCATTTTCCAATACCGGCACGATACTTTATTATATTAGAAACCCGGCGGAATTTCAAGTCTTTCCTTGCCGATCGCAGGGGATGTACAGAAAACAAGGCCATTCTGAAAAAAAGATTTTACATCTCGGCAAGTCTGTACTATAATAACCCATACGCACAAAATCTGTTCAAAGGAGAAAAAACTATGGACAACAACAGAGAAAAACTCGGCAGCCGCCTTGGCTTCATTCTGCTGAGCGCGGGCTGCGCCATCGGCTGCGGCAACGTGTGGAAGTTCCCGTGGATGACCGGCCAGTACGGCGGCGGCGGCTTCGTCCTGGTCTATATCCTCTGCCTGCTCCTGCTTGGCCTGCCGGCCATGACCATGGAGTTCGCCATGGGCCGCGCCTCTCAGGCGAGCCCTGTCAGGATGTACCAGAAGCTCGAGAAGCCGGGTCAGAAATGGCACATTCACGGCTATATCTGCCTGCTCGGCAACATTGCCCTGATGGCCTTCTATACGGTTGTCACCGGCTGGATGATGTATTACTTCGTCATGTTCCTGACCGGCCAGACGGCGGATCTCGGCTTTGTCGGCATGATTACCAACCCGGGCGTAAACGTGATCTATCTGGCGATCGCGGTAGCGCTTGGCTTCCTGGTCCTGAGCTTTGACCTGCAGGGCGGCCTCGAGCGCGTGACAAAATATCTGATGGTCGCACTGTTCATCCTGATGATCGTTCTCGCGATTCACAGCGCCGGCATGTCCGGGGCGAAGGAAGGCCTGAGCTTCTACCTGGTGCCCGACTTCTCGAAGATCAACGGACAGGTCGTCGTCGGAGCCATGAACCAGGCATTCTTCACCCTGAGCATCGGCATCGGCTCCATGGCCATCTTCGGCAGCTATATCGGCAGAGAGCGCTCGCTGCTGGGCGAGTCGGTCAACGTCATTCTGCTGGACACCTTCGTCGCCATCATCGCGGGCTTCATCATGTTCCCGGCCTGCTTCACCTACGGCATCGAGGTCGATGCCGGCCCGTCGCTGCTCTTCAACACGATGGCAACCGTCTTCAACAACATGGCCGGCGGCCGCGTCTGGGGCTCGCTGTTCTTCCTGTTCATGGTCTTCGCGGCCTTCTCGACCGAGCTTGCGGTGTTTGAGAACATCCTCGCCTGCGTGCGCGAGATGACCGGCTGGAGCCGCCCGAAGGGCTGCGTGGTCTGCGGCATCGGCATCTTCCTGCTCGCGCTGACCACGGCTCTGGGCTACAGTGTCTTCCACTTCCAGCCCTTTGCGGAAGGAAGCGCCTGGCTCGATTTCTGGGATTTCATCGTCAGCACCAACTGCCTGCCGATCGGCGCCTTTGTGTTTGCGGTCTTCTGCTGCTATAAGTTCGGCTGGGGCTGGGACAACTTCGTCGCCGAGGCCAACGCCGGCAAGGGCATGAAAGTCCAGAACTGGATGAAGCCGATCTTCATGTATGTCGTCCCCATCGCCGTCATCGGGCTTTACATCTATGGCCTTGCCACCTTCGGATGGAAGTAAGCCTGCACTGAGTCCACAGCCGGCACGCGCAGAAGAATATGCGCGGAGAAAATGCGGAGTGACAGCGTATGAATAAAAAGTCGAAATTTCGTTTCGGCATGTTTCTCGTGACCATCGGAATCGTCTACGGCGACATCGGCACCTCGCCGCTGTACGTCATGAAGTCGATCCTCGAGGGCAACGGGGGAATCACCCAGATTGACGAAGCGTTTATCATCGGATCTCTCTCGCTCGTCATCTGGACCATCACCCTTCTTACAACCATCAAGTATGTCCTGATTGCCATGAAGGCGGACAACCACGGAGAGGGCGGCATCTTTTCGCTCTTCTCCCTGGTTCGGGGCTGCGGCAAGTGGCTGATCGTGCCCGCCATGCTCGGCGGGGCAGCCCTGCTGGCGGACGGCGTCCTGACGCCGGCCGTCACCGTTACCTCCGCCGTGGAAGGTCTGCGGAGCATGGCGGTCATGGACCGCTTCCTCGGACCCAACCAGGTGAAGGTCGTCATCATCACACTGGTGATCATCACGGCCCTCTTCTCGGTTCAGCACGCCGGAACCAGCCGCATCGGCAAGGCCTTCGGGCCCGTCATGCTGATCTGGTTTTCCTTCCTCGGCCTCACGGGCGCTTCTCACATTCTCTCTTTTCCCGTCGTTCTGAAGGCCTTTAACCCGATTTATGCCGTCCATATCCTGGTAAGCCCCGCAAACAAGCTGGGCTTCATGATCCTCGGCAGCGTCTTTCTCGCAACCACCGGCGCCGAGGCCCTGTATTCCGACATGGGCCATGTCGGCAAGGAGAATATCTATTTCAGCTGGCCCTTCGTCAAGCTCTGCCTGATCCTGAACTATCTGGGTCAGGGAGCCTGGATCATTCAGAGCCGCGGAGATGCCGCACTCTGGCAGGTCGTCGACCTGAACCCCTTCTTCCTGATGCTGACGCCCGCACTGCGCCCCGTGGCCGTGCTCCTGAGCGCGGCGGCGGCGGTCATCGCCTCCCAGGCTCTGATCACCGGCTCGTACACGCTCGTCTCGGAGGCCATCCTGCTGGATCTGCTTCCGCATCTGGAAATCCGCTATCCCTCGGATATCAAGGGGCAGCTCTATATCGGCACGGTCAACAGCATGCTCTGGATCGGCTGCAGCCTGGTGGTGCTGTATTTCCGCTCCGGCGCACGGATGGAGTCGGCCTACGGACTGGCCATCACGGTTACCATGCTGATGACCACGCTGCTGCTGTTCGTCTATCTGAAGGACCTGAAAAAGAAGGGACCGCTCGCTTTTCTGATGCTGGCGGTTTTCGGCAGCATCGAATCCATCTTCTTCATCTCCAGCCTGAGCAAGTTCATGCACGGCGGCTATGTAACCGTGTTCCTCACGCTCATTCTGCTTTCCCTCGAGATCATCTGGTACCGCGGCACGCAGCTGGAGAAGAAATATGCAACCCGTCTGCATATGCGGGATCATGTCGACAGCCTTGTCGCACTGCACAATGACACGGAGATTCCGCTTCTGGCACACAACCTGGTATATCTGCACAGTGAATCGGACCCCGAATACATCGACCGCGACATCCTGTATTCCATTCTTGACAAGGATACCAAGCGGGCGCAGGCCTACTGGCTGGTGAACGTCAACGTGCTGAATGAGCCCAAGACGATGACCTACAACCTCGAGACCTACGGCACCGACTGCATCTTCCGCATCCGCCTGAACCTCGGCTTCCAGTGCCCGCAGCGCGTCAACGTGTATCTGCGTCAGGTGATTCAGGATATGCTGGCCCGGGGCGAACTGCCGGCGCAGGAAAAAAAGTATTCCATCTACGGTCCGTCCAAGGTCGGCACCTTCAAATTCTGCATCATCCACAAATCGGTTACAACCAAGACGGAGCTTTCAAACGTGGATGAGTTCATTCTCAATTCCAAGTATGCGATCCGCCGCATGGCGGGATCGCGAGAACGCTGGTACGGTCTTGACACCTCGTCCGTGATCCGGGAAAATGTCCCGCTGATCACCACCGGCGCCCCTTCGGGCGAACGCCTTATCCGCGAATAACAGGAGCAGCCCCTGCCGGCCGGCAGGGGCTGCTGTTTACAGGATTTCGGTCAGAATGCGGATAAAAAAGATGGTCAGGACGATCAGCATCAGCGGCTTGACGGCTTTGCTGCCGCGCGTCTGGAAGAAGGTAATGCCGATATAGTTGCCGGCTACGCCGCAGAGGCCGGCCACGAAGCCCAGAAGCAGAATTACCTTGCCGTTCAGCAGATAAACCGCGAGGGAGGAGAGATTGGTGGTCAGGTTGATGGCCTTGGCAACGCCGTTTGCCTCGCCGAGACGAAAGTGCGCCAGACTGGTCAGAAGCAGGATCAGGAAGGTCCCGGTGCCGGGACCGTAAAAGCCGTCGTAGGCGCCGATCGTCAGGGAAATCCCGACGGAGAGAAGCAGGGTCTTCATCGGCGGCAGTTCCTCTCCCGGGTCGTCGAAGTCCTTTTTGCGCAGGAGCAGATAGAGCGCCGTGAGCGGCAGGATGACCAGCATGATGCGCTTGAAGAGCTCGGGGTCCACCAGCAGCGCCAGATGCGCACCGAGGTTCGAGCCGATCAGCGCGGCAACGACGCAGGGAACGGCTTTCTTCCAAGGAATGCAATGCGCCGAGGCGAGCCGGGCGGTCGCGACAGAGGTTCCCATGGCCGAACTGAGCTTGTTTGTGGCGATGGCGTTGTGGACCGGAAGCCCCGCGATCAGATAGGCCGGCAGGGAGATCAGACCGCCGCCGCCGGCAACGGCGTCAACAAAGCCGCCGAGAAAGACGAGCGGACAAACGATCAGCCAGGTCAGAAGTCCGGGAGGCGCCGTCATCCTTCGGACTCCGCGGCGGCAATCTCCAGCTCTGCGAGCTCTTCTTCGCTCATCCTGGCCAGAACGGAATTCAGATAGCGCCGGTCAGCGGTGACTTCACGCAGGACCGTCAGTTCGGGAGGAATGGTGAAGGCTTCTTCCTCGTGCTCCAGCTCACATTCAAGGACGGCCTGCCTGCTCCAGAAGGGGTAGATGTCGATCTCCAGCAGATGCCCGTCCCAGGGGAGGCACCAGCGCGTCTTCCGAACCGGACGGCGCGCGGGGTCCGCTTCGCAGAGCAGAATCCCGTATTCGTCAAAGCTGATTTCCTTTTCCTCTTCGATGCGGGTCCTGTCGCTGAGCGAACGCTTGATGCTTCGAAAACAGTGCATTTCTTCCGCTTCCCGCCACAGGCGGACGCGGCGGCTGCTGGAAGCATCGGATGTCAGATAGGTCTGTTCGATCTCGACCTTTCTCACGCCGGGCTGCTGTCCGAGCCACGAAAGGGAAGGGTACGCGATCAGAAACTTGCGCTCAATCTCAAGAGGGGAATCGTTCATGTCCTGGCCTCCCTGGAAAATAACTTGCAATTGGGGATGCGGGTGTGATAGGATAAAAACAAGCTGATAAAACGAAGATTGCGGAGGGTCCGTATGAAAAGAATAAGAATTATTCTGCTGCTTCTCCTGGCGGCCGTGCTGCTTGCCGGCTGCGGGAAGAAGACCGATCCGGGAGCAAAACCCGAGTCCACACCGACACCGCTGATCGTAGAAGAAGTCCCGTCCCCGACGCCGACGCCGACCCCTGAGCCCACAGCGACACCCACGCCGACGCCTCTGCCGATGGCGACGACCACGCCGACATCCCCTCCGGCTGCGACGCCGACGCCGACCCCGACGCCTGCGGCGGCAAACCCCGCGGCGACATCCAACCTGCCGATCGTAACGAAAAACCCGACGAATGAGAGCGTGGCGCCGGGCGGCTCGTGCAGCTTTTCGGCGGAGTATCAGAACGCCATCTACGCAGTGTGGCATTTTGTCAGTCCCGACGGAGCGACGGACCTGACGTATGAGATGATCGGGACAAAGTTCCCGAATCTGCAGGTCTCGAACGGAATGTACAGCACGATGACGCTGAGCAACATCCCGGAGGCGATGAACGGATGGCGGGTGTACTGCTGCTACAGCAACGACTACGGCAGCACGAGCACGGAAAAAGCCTCGATCACGGTCACGACCGGTCAGGGCTCAACATCCGCGGGATCCACAGCAGGCGGGACCACCGCCGCAAACACCGTAAGCTATGAAGGCCTGTACGTCGAAGAAGACGATGACGGCTGCACTATGGAGATCAGCGCGGATTCGGGCACCTACTATGTGACAGTTACCAAGTTTGAGGACAGCGAACATATTATCATGTGGGAGTTTTCCGGCAAGTTCAACGGAGACAGGATCCTGTATTATGATGAGGGAGTCAAGACGACCCTCAAATATGACGAACAGGGCAATGAGGAAAAGGATATCGATCCTTATGACCACAGCGGAGACCTGGATTATTGGCCCTCAAAGAACGGTATTTACTGGACAGACGATGATGAAGAGTACGACATTGACGATATCTTTTTCTCCGCAGCATAAAACCGTAAAACCTGATCCGACAGACGTCGGATCAGGTGCTTTTTATGTCCGGGAGAGGCTGAGGTCGCCGTCGTGAACCCAGCCGAGCCTGCGGCAGAGCGCGTTGATGGCAGGGGCAAGAACGGCGGGAAGAACAAAGCAGATCAGGAGAAGACCCGCCCAGTCAAAGGCACCCGGCGTGATGGCGACGGCACCCTTGCTGAGGGCAGCTTCGCTCGGCGCGAGCCAGCCGGTCCAGATGCCGATCTGCCCGCAGAGACCGCAGGTACCCATGCCCGAGTTGATCGGGGCACCGTTCATTTCCAGCCCGAAAACGCAGGTTGCCAGAGGACCCGTGACGGCGGAGGTGAGAATCGGAGCAATCCAGACGCGGGGATTGCGCACAATGTTCGGCATCTGCAGCATCGAGGTCCCGAGGCCCTGACTGATCAGACCGCCCCAGCGGTTTTCCTTAAAGGACATGACGGCAAAGCCGACCATCTGGGCACAGCAGCCGGCGACCGCGGCGCCGCCGGCAAGGCCGGTCAGCCCCAGCACCGAACAGATGGCCGCCGAGGAAATCGGCAGCGTCAGCGCGATGCCGACGAGAACCGAGACCGCAATGCCCATCCAGAAGGGCTGCAGTTTGGTCGCGCGGTCAATGATCAGACCGAAAGCGCTCGCCGCGCTCCCGATCGGCGGCGCGATGAGCTTGGCAAGGGCAACGCCGATGAAGATCGTCACGGCCGGGGTGACCAGAATATCAACGCGGGTCTCCTTGGAGACGGCCTTGCCGCATTCCGCCGCCACAATGGCAATGATCAGCACGGCCAGCGGACCGCCGGCGCCGCCTTCGGCATTTGCGGACCAGCCGACCGCGGCCAGGGAGAACAAAACCATCGGGTCCGCCTGGAGCGCGTAGCCGATGGCCACGGCCATCGCAGGACCGGAAACCGCCATGGCATAGGAGCCGATATCCACCAGCATGGCCCAGCCGATCTGCTGGCCAAGCGTCTTGAGAATGGTACCGATCAGGAGGGAACAGAAGAGACCCTGCGCCATGGCGCCCAGGGCATCGATCCCGTATCTCCGGGCGGACAGAACAATATTTTTCCGTGCAAGAAAGGCTTTCAGTTTTTCCATGTCAGACCTCGGAAACATGTGTTGAAGAGGAGGCAAAACTCCTCCGGAGCCCACTATACGTGATGGGGTTCCTCTTGTCAACAGATGTTATTTTTCCAACAAATGGCTGCGCGAAAAGTTTTGCATGACTTTTTCCTTACCATATGCTATCATGCATAACAGAGGGATTATGATCTTCAAAACAAATTCTGAAAGGAGAGACAATATGGCAAGAGAGATCCTGTTTGATCTCGGCAAGATGATCACGGACCGGCTGCCGTACAAATTCGGCATTAAAAAACTGACGGAGGAGGATCCGGAATACATCATTCTGGACCGCGCCTGCAGCAATGACGAGATCGCCGAAGTCATGCTGAAAATGGGCCTGCGCAAACCGAAGACGACGGCAGAGATCGCCAAGATCACCGGCAAAACTCCCGAGCGCATCGAAGAACTGCTCACGGACGGTGCGAAGCACGGCATCGTCGAGTACAACTGGGAGAATCCGCAGCACGAGAAGCAGTGGTATGTCCAGCTCTTTGTTCCCGGCATTGCCGAGATGACCAACATGGTGCTGGAGCAGGTCGAGAAATATCCCGAACTGGCCGACAGCTTCGACAAGATGACCTTCCTGCCGCTGGAAGGAAAGACCCACCTGATCCCGCCGGGCGGCGACGGCATCGGCATGCATGTTCTGCCCGTGGAGAATGCGATCCCCACGCACACCCAGTCCGCCTCGATTGAGCACATTTCGCACTGGCTGGACAAGTACGACGGCCAGCTTTCGGTCGGCTACTGCTCCTGCCGCAACGCCCGCCGCCTCTACAATGAGGGCTCGGGCGAGATCCAGGACGACTGCTGCATCGGCCTCGGCGACTTTGCCACCTATCTGGTCGAGACCGGCAAGGCCCACTACATCACCAAGGAAGAGGCACTTCAGATCTGCCAGCGCGCCGAGGAGAACGGCTATGTCCACCAGGTGACCAACATCGACGGCGAGGACAAGATATTCGGCCTCTGCAACTGCGACATCGGCGTCTGCTTTGCCCTGCGCACCAGCCAGTACTTCAACACCCCGAACCTGTCCGCCTCCGCCTACCGTGCCCATGTCAACAAGGACAACTGCGTGGCCTGCGGCAAGTGCGTCGAAGTCTGTCCCGCCGGCGCCGTCAAGCTGGGCCAGAAGCTCTGCACCAAACAGGGCGAACTCAGCTATCCGCGCCAGGAACTGCCGAGCGGCCTCAAATGGGGCGAAGACAAGTGGAACCCGAATTATGTCTTCGACAACCGCAAGAACTGCCACGAGTCGGGCACGGCTCCCTGCAAGACCGCATGCCCCGCGCATATCGCCATCCAGGGCTATATCAAGCTGGCAAAGGAAGGCCGCTATCTGGATGCGCTCAAGCTCATCAAGCAGGACAACCCCTTCCCCTCGGTCTGCGGCTACGTCTGCAACCGCCGCTGCGAGGACGCCTGCACCAGAGGCACGATGGACAAGGCGCTTGCCATCGACGAAATCAAGAAATTCATCGCCGAGCAGGATATGAAGAGCGACGAGCGCTATGTGCCGGAGCTTCTTCGCCGCCGTCCCATCGACAAGGATTACGAGGAGAAGATCGCGATCATCGGCGCCGGTCCCGCGGGGCTGAGCTGTGCGTATTATCTGGCAAGGATGGGCTATGTCAACGTGACGGTCTTCGACCGCAATCCCGCACCCGGCGGCATGCTCGTCATGGGCATCCCGAGCTATCGTCTGGACCGCTCGGCGCTCAAGGGCGAGATTGAAATCCTTGAGAAGATGGGCGTTCACTTCCGTATGAACACCGAGGTCGGCAAGGACATCACGATTCAGCAGCTGCGCGAGGAAGGATACAAGGGCTTCTATGTGGCCATCGGCGCCCAGAAGAGCTCCGGCCTCCGGATTCCCGGCGAGGAGCTGAAGGGCGTGTTCGGCGGCGTTGACTTCCTGCGCGAGGTGAACCTCGGCAAGAAGCCCAGAATCGGCAAAAAGTGCGCCGTCATCGGCGGCGGCAATGTAGCGATGGATGTGTGCCGCACCGCGGTCCGCCTCGGCGCCGAGACCTTTGTCATTTACCGCCGCAGCGAAGCGGAAATGCCTGCCGACAGGGAAGAGGTCGCAGAAGCCAGGGAAGAGGGCGTGAAGTTCTGCTTCCTCAACGCGCCGGTCGAGATCGTCGGCGAAAACGGCAAGGTCAGCGGACTGAAGGTCGAGATCATGGAACTCGGCGAGCCGGATGAGAAGGGCCGTCGTGCGCCGGTCGGCACCGGAAAGTTTGAAACCATCGAGCTTAATTCCGTGATTGCGGCCGTCGGCCAGGTCATCGACTGGGGCGGCCTGGATGTCGGCGCACTGAAGACTGGCAAGAAGGGCAATGCCGTCGCCGATCCCGTCACCTATCAGAGCGAGCAACCCGACATCTTCGTCGGCGGCGACGTCTATACCGGACCGAAGTTCGCGATCGACGCCATTGCGGCCGGCCGCGAAGGCGCCGAGTCGCTGCACCGCTTTGTCCAGGACGGCCAGAGTCTGACCCGCGGCAGAAATCTCCGCGAGTTCTACGAACTGGATAAGGGCAACCTCCTGATCGATGTCGACTGCTTCGACCGCCCGGCCCGTCAGCCGATTCTGCACGATCCGAAGAAGGCGAGGTCCTTTGAGCATGACCGGCTTACCTTTACCGAAGAGCAGGTCAAGGCGGAGGCCAGCCGCTGCCTGGGCTGCGGCGTGAGCATCGTGGATCCCAACCGCTGCATCGGCTGCGGCCTGTGCACCACCCGCTGCATGTTCGACGCGATCCACCTCGAGCGCGATGTTCCCAAAGCCTCCACCATGGTCCGCTGCGAGGACAAGGTCGGCCCGATGCTCAAGTATGCGGGCATGCAGGCCATCAAGATCCTCCGCAAATAAGATTCCGAAACGCATCTGTCTGCGTTATGTTTCTGACATCTTCAAACTGTTTCTCCTCTTTACTGAATTCGTTCTTTTCTGTTACTGAATGTTTGTTGACGGAGCTTATCCACCCTGCTATTATGTAAAAGCCACAAGTTTTTGTGGCTCGAACAGCCAGAAAATGGGCAAACTGCCAAAAAGAACAGGATTACAGTTGGGAGGCTGAAACAAATGGAAGATACCATGAAAGAAGTGTTTCGAAACCAGCAACTGACCTATGAGCTGATTGCAGCGCTCTTTGGGGAAGACCTCATCGACGAAGACGAGTAATCATCCGGAAATACAGAAAGGGAAGCCGACAGAAGTCAGCTTCTCTTTTTTTGACGTTTATCGTCAAAAAGCACAAACATGAAGAAAACGACGCTTTCTTTTTTAAACAATGTGTGGTATGATATAACCATCTCTGCTGGAAAACAGAAGATATAAAAGGAGGAATGTCCCATGGAGAACAAGGTAACCCTGGAAATGATCAGGGATGCCAGAAAAGCTCTCAGCGGTGTGGCGGAGGTAACACCCATCGTCACATCAACCCGCCTCGGAAAGAACCTGTATATCAAATCCGAGAACCTCCAGAAAACCGGATCCTTCAAGATCCGCGGCGCGTACAACAAGATTCGCATGCTCTCGCCGGAAGAAGCATCTCACGGCGTGATTGCCTGCTCGGCCGGCAACCATGCACAGGGCGTTGCGCTCTCGGCAACCCGCCTGGGCATTCACTCGGTGATCTGCATGCCGGAAGGCGCGCCGATCCTGAAGGTCGAAGCGACCCGCGGCTACGGCGCGGAAGTGGTTCTGGTGCCGGGAATCTATGACGATGCCGCGCGCGAGGCTCAGCGTCTGGCAAAGGAAGAAGGCTACACCTTTGCCCATCCATTCAACGACCCCTACGTCATCGCGGGGCAGGGAACCATCGGTCTGGAAATTCTGGAACAGGTCCCCGAAGTCGAACAGATCATCGTTCCGATCGGCGGCGGCGGACTTGCCAGCGGTGTGGCCGTCGCGGTGAAGTCCATGCGGCCGAATGTCAAGGTGATCGGCGTGCAGGCATCGACGGTCCCGTCCATGTTCGTTTCCATCCGCAGCGGCGAGATTACGACCGTCAAGGACGGCGCGACCATTGCCGACGGCATCCACGTCCTGACGCCGGGCGATCTGACTTTCAAGCTGATTCAGGAAAACCTGGACGACATCGTGACGGTGAGCGAGGACGAGATCGCGGCGGCGATCGTGGCCCTGCTCGAGGGACCGAAGACCGTGGCGGAAGGCGCCGGCGCGACCAGCGTAGCGGCCTATCTGTTCGGCAAGGTCGACACCTCGCTGAAAACCGTGGCGCTGGTGTCCGGCGGCAACGTGGACATCACGACGCTCTCCCGCATCATCACGAAGGGCCTGCAGAAAACCGGCAGAATGGTCAATCTCACCACCAAGCTGACCGACAAGGCGGGCAATCTGGCGGCGCTGCTGACCTGCGTGGCGGAGACGGGCGCAAACGTCCTGAACATCGAGCACGAGCGCGAGGACGCCAAGACCGAGGTAAACAGCTGCGTGGTCACCATGACGCTCGAGACGCGTGACGAAGCGCATGTGCTCGATATCCGGAAGGCGCTGCTCGCAAAAGGCTATCATCTGTTTGACTGAAAGCAGGAAGGAGAATGACAATGAAAACAATCGCAACGAAAAACGCACCGGCGGCCATCGGCCCCTATTCCCAGGCCTATACGGCAAACGGCTTTCTGTTTACCTCGGGGCAGGTTCCCCTGAATCCGCAGACGGGCGAGATCGTCGGAACCGCGATCGCCGAGCAGGCGGAACAGAGCTGCAAGAACATCGGCGCAATTCTGGAAGCTGCCGGCACGGACTTCTCAAAGGTGATCAAGACCACCTGCTTCCTCGCCGACATGAAGGATTTCGCCGCGTTCAACGCCGTGTATGAGAAATACTTCGTCAGCAAACCGGCCCGCTCCTGCGTTGCCGTCCGCGAGCTCCCCAAGCAGGTCCTCTGCGAAATCGAAGCCATTGCCCTGGCAGAATAAGCAGCACCGAAAAAAGAAAAGAGGTATATTCTCATGAAAAAGAAACTCGGTCTCCTGCCCAAGCTGATCATCGCGATTGTCCTCGGTATCGTGATCGGTACTATCGCACGCAAGGCCAACCTGCCGATCATCATCCGGATCGGCGCCACCTTCAACAGCATCTTCGGCAACTTCCTCGGATTCTGCATTCCGCTGATCATCATCGGCTTCGTGGCCCCGGGCATTGCCGATCTGGGCGCCGGCGCAGGCAAAACCCTCGCGATCACCGCGGGCATTGCCTACCTGTCCACGCTGATTGCGGGAACCTTCGCTTTTCTCGTCGACAGCGCCGTGTTCCCGACCTTCCTGAAATTCGGTTCCATTGTCATGGACAACGCCCAGAACGCGGAAGATACCATGCTGGCCGGCCTCTTTACGGTCGAGATGCCGCCGCTGATGGGCGTTATGACGGCGCTGATTACCTCGTTCATCATGGGCATCGGCATTGCCGTGACCAAGGCGGAAACGCTCAAGAGCATTTTCCATGAGTTCCAGAAGATTGTGGAAGGCGTCGTCGCCGGCGTTCTGATCCCCCTGCTGCCCTTCCATATCTACGGTATTTTTGCCAACATGACCTACGCCGGCACGGTTGCCGAGATCATGAGCGTCTTTGCCAAGGTCTTTGCGATCATCATTATCATGCACCTTCTGATCATCGTGTTCCAGTATTTTGTGGCGGGCTCGTTTGCCAAGAAGAACCCCTTCAAGATGATCAAGAACATGGTGCCGGCCTATATGACCGCCATCGGCACGCAGTCCTCGGCGGCAACCATCCCGGTCACGCTGGAGTGCACCAAGAAAAACGGCTGCCGGGAAAAGATCGCGGACTTTGTCATCCCGCTCTGCGCGACGATCCACCTCTCCGGATCCACGATTACGCTGACCAGCTGCGCCATCGCGGTCATGATGCTCAACGGCTGGCAGGTCAACTTTGCCCAGATGTTCCCCTTCGTCATGATGCTCGGCATCACGATGGTTGCGGCTCCCGGCGTCCCGGGCGGCGCGGTCATGGCGGCGCTTGGCATTCTCGAATCCATGTTGGGCTTCAATGACAACATGCTCACGCTGATGATCGCCCTGTATATTGCGCAGGATTCCTTCGGAACCGCCTGCAACGTGACCGGCGACGGCGCGATCGCCATGCTGATGAACGCGATCACCGGCAAGGAGAACGAAGAAGAAGCTCCTGCAGAGAACCCGGCATAAGAGCATATGAAAAGCATCAAAAGCGTTTACAAAATCGGCAACGGGCCGTCCAGTTCGCATACGGTCGGCCCGTACCATGCCGCGCAGATTTTCGGCTCGCGTTATCCGGAGGCGGATGCTTTCCGCGTGACGCTTTACGGCTCCCTCGCCTTTACCGGCGAGGGACACGGGACCGGCAAGGCCATCCGTTCGGCACTGCCGAACTGCGAGCTCATCTCCGATCCGGATGAAAAAGACCTTCCGCATCCCAACACCATGCTGTTCGTCGCTTTGAAGGACGGCAAGGAAATCGGCCGGAACCGGATCTTCAGCATCGGCGGCGGCTCGATTCGGATCGAGAATGAAACCTCGGACGAGGAGAAGGAAGTCTATCCGCAGAAGCATTTCTCGGAAATCGTCAATCTCTGCAACGAGAAGGGGATTACGCTCGCACAGTATCTGTACCGGATGGAAGGCCCGAGCTTCAGCACGTATCTGAGCAAGATCTGGAAGGCCATGCAGGAATCAATCAATCGCGGCCTGAAGGCCGAAGGCATCCTGCCCGGAGGGCTCGGCGTCAGCAGAAAAGCCAAGCTGCTCTACTCCAAGCGCTGCTACAACGAGAGCGCGGACGTGACGATGAACCGCGTGATTGCGGCCTATGCCTATGCCGTCAGCGAAGAAAACGCCGACGAGAACATCGTCGTCACCGCACCGACCTGCGGAAGCTGCGGCGTGCTGCCGGCGGTCATGTATTACATGCAGCATGACAGGGGCTTCCCGGAAGACGAAATTCTGGACGCCCTGGCCGTCGCCGGAATCATCGGTAATGTCATCCGCACCAACGCCAGCATCTCCGGCGCGGAATGCGGCTGTCAGGCCGAGATCGGCAGCGCCTGCTCAATGACGGCGGCGGCGCTGGCCTCGCTGTACGGAATGAACATCGATCAGGTGGAATACGCGGCCGAGATCGCCATGGAACACAACCTGGGGCTTACCTGCGACCCAGTGAACGGACTGGTGCAGATCCCCTGCATCGAGCGGAACGCGGTTGCGGCCATGCGTGCCATCAGTTCGGTGAACCTGTCCCGCTTCCTGTATGAGACGAGAAAAATCTCGTTCGACGAAGTGGTGGAGACCATGTACCGCACGGGAAAGGACATGAATGAAAAATACCGTGAGACATCCCACGGCGGACTGGCAGCGATCTACTACAGCAGCTTAGGATAATCCATCCAAATGAGAAAAAGGCGTTGTCTTAAAACGCCTTTTTTCTCCCGTTCTTGGTAGACAACCACTGGCTATGCCAGTGGCAAAAAAGGCTTTAGCTATGGACAAAAATAAAACTCCCCATTACAGTAGGTGAAAGGTTTGCCGACCAACACCAATGAAAATGAGGAGGTCTTCCATGGAGAAAGAC
>JAFYHU010000067.1 GCA_017538965.1 Oscillospiraceae bacterium | reverse complement strand
CGCCCGCAGGCGCCCCCGCCGCAGCGGAAAAATCCTCGTCTTTCAACTTTGAAAACATCGTTTTCCTGACCTACGCCCGTCTGATGCTCATGGACGATTCCGAGCTCTCCGCCATCCGCCCTGATTACATCATTCTGGATGAGTTCCACCGCTGCGGTGCGGAGCAATGGGGCGCAGGCGTACAGAGACTTCTTGGTCTGTATCCCCACGTACCCATCCTCGGCCTAACGGCTACCAACATCCGCTACCTGGATCGCCGGCGGGATATGGCCGACGAACTCTTTGACAGCAATATCGCCTCCCAGATGACGCTGGGCGAAACCATTGTGCGCGGCATCCTCAATCCCCCGCGCTATGTGCTGTCCGTCTTCTCCTATCAGAAGGATCTGGAAAAGTATCAGCGCAAGATCCGGCACGCAAAAAGTAAAGCGTCCCGTCAGGCCGCAGAGGAGTATTTCGAGGCGCTGCGCCGGGAACTGGCCAACGCCGAGGGACTGGACGAGGTCTTCGCCAGACATATGACGGACAGAACAGGCAAATATCTGGTCTTTTGCTCCAACGCCGAACATATGGACGAGATGATTGCCAAAGCGCCGGAATGGTTTCGGAAGGTCGATCCCAGACCGCACATCTACCGCGCCTATGCCGACGATCCGGCGACAAGGAAAGCATTTGCCGATTTCAAGGCTGACAACAGCGAGCATCTGAAGCTGCTGTTCTGCATCGACATGCTCAACGAGGGTGTCCACGTTGACAATGTGAGCGGTGTCATTCTGCTGCGTCCGACGGTGTCTCCTATCATCTATAAACAGCAGATCGGCCGGGCGCTTGCCGCAGGGTCGAAAAAGGATGCTGTCATTTTCGATATCGTGCTGAACATCGAAAATCTCTACAGTATCGGCACAATCCAGCAGGAGATGCAAGCAGCTATCACCTATTACCGCTATCTTGGGCAATACGAAAACATCATCAACGAGCGCTTCTCGATCATCGATGAAACGCGAGACTCCAGGCGCCTCTTTGCGGAGCTGGAGCGGCGTCTCAACTGCTCCTGGGATTTGATGCTGGCAGAGGCGAAGAAGTATTACCGCGAGCACGGGGATCTGATGGTCCCGGCCAAATATAAGACGGAAACAGGCCTCTCTCTTGGCAATTGGCTGAATGTCCAGCGCCGGATCTACAACGGAAATGCACAGGGGGTTCTCACTGAGGATCAGATCGCGCAGCTCGATGCGCTGGGTATAGTCTGGGACAACTACCACAATCTGGTCTGGGAGAAGAATTATCTGGAGGCGAAAGCCTATTATGAACGCTTTGGGGACCTGCTGGTTCCGGCAAAATATGCAACGGAAACCGGCTTCCCTCTGGGCATGTGGATCACCATGATGCGCCAGTATCGCGCGAATCAGCGTACCGGCATCATCACGGAAGAACGAATCAAAAGGCTCGACGAGATCGGCATGAGCTGGGACGTGATCAGCGACCAGTGGGAGCGAAACTATCTGGCAGCGGTAGAGTATTACCGGGAACACGGGCATCTGATCGTTCCAAAAAGCTATATAAGCGCCGATGGGATCAAGCTGGGCTATTGGATTGCACATCTGCGCGTAAATCGCAGCGGCAAGGGGCGCGGAAAGATAACAGATGAGCAGATTGCCCGGTTGGATCGAATTGGCATGGCTTGGGATGCGGACGAGGGACGCTGGCGGATCGGCTATGCGGCGGCGCTGCAGTACAGCCGGGAGCAGGGAAATCTGAATGTGCCGGTTTCGTATGAGACGAAAGATGGATTCCGCCTGGGGTCGTGGATCAGCCTGAAACGCAGGCAGTACAAAAAGGGCAGCTTGTCCGAACAGCAGATTGCTGATCTTGAAAAAATCGGGATGCGATGGGAGGTCCATGCCGAGCGCTGGCAGGAGATGTACGACGAAGCGAAGGCGTACTCGGAAGCAAACGGAAACCTAAAGGTACCGCGCAGCTACCAGACTGCCAACGGCTGCAATCTCAATCTGTGGCTTGGCAAAATGAAGCGGGAACAGAATAGCCTGAGCGAAAAGCAAATCACTGCCTTGAACGCCATCGGCATGCGATGGTCCGCCGAAAACCGGAGAGAAACAGCGCGATGAGCCACAGGACAAACTGAAAACCTGCGCCTTTAGACCATAGACAAAGGAGCGACAAGTGAAATGAATCAATATCTGGCCGATTCGCGTTTTACGGGATTAGAACCGTTCCCGTCCAGGCTCTGGCTGTCCTCTCCCACGATGCACGGCGACGAGCAGCGTTGGGTGGACGACGCGATCAGGACCAACTGGGTCTCAACGGTCGGCGCAAACATCAATGAGGTCGAGAAGCTGCTTGCGGCGTATATCGGTGTCAGGTATGCCGTAGCGCTCTCTGCGGGGACGGCGGCACTCCATCTCGCAATGAAACTGGCAGGAGAGAGACTCTGCGGCCAGCCCCATGCAGGTCACGGTGCGCTGGCGGGACGTCGGGTATTTGTGTCGGACACCACCTTTGCGGCAACGGTGAATCCGGTGGCCTATGAGGGCGGAGAACCGGTGTTTATTGACACCGAGTACGACACCTGGAACATGGATCCCTGTGCCCTTGAAAAGGCTTTCGAACTCTACCCCGATACCAGACTGGTCGTGCTTGCCCACCTTTACGGCACCCCCGCCAAAATGGACGAAATCCGGGCCACCTGCAAAGCCCATTCCGCCCTGATTGTCGAAGATGCCGCCGAAAGCCTCGGCGCTACCTATAAAGGACAACAGACCGGTACCCTCGGCGATTATAACTGTATCTCCTTCAACGGCAACAAGATTATTACCGGTTCCTCCGGCGGCATGTTCTTGACTGATTCGAAGGAAGACGCCGACAAGGTCCGCAAGTGGTCTACCCAGTCCCGCGAAGCTGCCCCCTGGTACCAGCACGAAGAACTGGGCTACAACTACCGCATGTCCAACATTATCGCCGGCGTCGTCCGGGGCCAGATTCCTTACCTCGATGAACACATCGCCCAAAAGAAAGCTATCTATGAGCGCTATCGCGAAGGTCTCCGTGATCTCCCGGTCTCTATGAACCCCTACGACGAGGAGAACAGCGTCCCCAACTTCTGGCTCTCCTGCCTGCTTATCAACCCGGAGGCCATGTGCCCCCAGGTCCGCAGTGACAGCGAAGCTCTCTATATCCATGAACCGGGCAAATCCTGCCCGACCGAGATTCTTGAGGCTCTTGCCGCCTTCAACGCCGAAGGCCGCCCGATCTGGAAGCCCATGCACCTGCAGCCGATTTATCGCAGCCATCCCTTTATCACAGCTTCCGGTAATGGCCGAGCCGGCACCAACGCCTACATCCCCGGCGCTTCTGCCGACATTGGTGCCGATATCTTCAACCGCGGCCTCTGTCTCCCGTCGGACAACAAAATGACCCCGTCCGATCAAGACAAGGTCATTGAGATCATCCGCCGCTGCTTCCGTTGAGGATGAAAGCAGTTCCTGATTAAGAATCCGGGGTTCCGTATTCCCGCAGCATGGCTTCGCGGGTGACAACCCATTGTTTTCCAAACTTCTGTGCGTCGAGTCCTTCCACAAGTTTGTGATAGACGATTGCTTTGCGCAGCGTGGATTCATTCAGTCCCCAGATGGCGGAGGCATCGCCGAAAGACAGCAGGTCATCAAAAGCTGTGTTAACCGGAGTACCATTTACCCACAGTTCTTCTCCGTCGATGTCGATATCCTCATTCCAGGAAACACCGCAGCCGCCGACATCCACTCTCGCCAGATTGAACAGACCGGGGATATCAGCCAGCGGAGCGAAACAATCCATCGTGCTGATCAGCGGTTTCATGTCATATCGGCGCGCCTCTCCGCATCGGAACTGTGCAAGCAGGCAATAGTCCGGCAAAGTGGTTACGGATTTCAATCTGTGGAACATACGACTCCTCCTGTCATTCCAAGGGCGGCAGCTTGCGAAACTGCTGCGTATCCCACATCTCTAGCAATTCACGCTGATACATGGCAGCCCATTCCATAGCCATGGATTGTGCTTTGGAAGGTAAATCTCCTTCCATAATGGTCAGATCTCTGAGGTTTACGGAACTCATATAGTCATTGTAGATGAAATGAACATGCGGCGGATTATGGTCGCGTCCGATCATATACATTTTGGCTACGATACCATAAAAACGAGAGATTTCAGGCATGTAAAAGCAACTCCTTTTCGATATCTTAAAGATATTATATCACGATAACGGGAAGTGTCAAGCAGGATTGTTGATTACCTCTCTGTTGGACAACAAAATGACCCCGTCCGAGCAAGACAAGGTCATTGAGATCATCTCCATGTGCTCATTCACCGGGACATTGTATTCCTGGGATAAAACGATTTTCTTTTCTAGTAGTGATCCCCGCGCCTGCAGGCGCCCTTCCCCTCTGGGGCGCGACGCGTTAAGCAAACGTGCCGGGGGCACGTTTGTAGCCCAAGCGGGAAGCGATCTGCGATCGCGACCCGGTAGGTGGCAACCAGTTCGCAAACTGGTTGACGGATGAGGTGTTCCCGGCCGCAGCCATACTCACCCTTCCTCTTTGAGGAAGGTGGCCCCGCAGGGCCGGAAGGAGTTCTCTCCTCTGAAGCGAAACAACCAACTGCCCAATATTTTCTTTTTTTCATCTGAAAGTTGACAAATTAGCAATATAGCTAAAGAAATGTACGTGAGAATTAGACTCATGCGTTCAAAGCAGAAACTGAT
>JAFYHU010000066.1 GCA_017538965.1 Oscillospiraceae bacterium | reverse complement strand
GCCGCCGCATGACCTGGAATCCCAATTTCAAGGGCTTCGACGACTGGCAGCTCGCGCTTCGGAGAAAGCAGATCGAAACAAAGGAAGACCGCCCCGGTTTCAAGGAGCAGTATCTCTCTGGCCAATGCGGCATCGAGGAGATCAAGGTCTGTACGGATGTGTGGCATCAGCTTGGTGACTGCGGCGTCAGCCTGCGTGAGTATCTCGGACTGACGGAGCCGGAATACGAGGTGTTCCTTCAGTCAGGGCTTTCTTCCACGTTTGAGGCGATGCTGAACAGTCTGCGCCGCAGACAGTGCTTTCGGGTGTATCAGCTGGACCTGCTGAACGGGAAAACCATTCCCTATGCGTTTGCGGGGCTGGACAAGCTCTTTGCGCTCGGATATGAGCAGCCGAGAGCGTCGGATTATGCGCTGGTGCATGACGGAGAAATCATCTGCCCGAAAGGAGAGACGGATGCCAATGTACTGGAACGGATCTTCCACAGCTACAATGACGCGCTTCCCGAAACCTATCACGGCCGCAGCATCTCCGCTTCGGACGTGATCGAACTTTACGGTGATGGGGAACGCAGGTATTTCTACCGCGAGGAAACCAGCTTTACGCCGGTGGAGTTTTCGCCTTTGCTGGCAAAGAACATGAAATGATTTGGAGGTTTTACAATGGGTTACTTTTCTGAAGCGGATTATCAGAACGACGCATTTGCCGAGATGGATGAAGAGGAAAGCGGCGCCGACGCTTCTGCCGCGCCTGAACAGGACAATGTGATCCCCATGCCGACTGCGCAGCCCGAAAGCGGGAGCGCAGAGGCAAAGGACGCTGCCGATGCTGAAGCTGAAAAGAAAGCCGAGGAGGACGAGGCAGCGAAGAAAAAGGCACACGAGGAAGCCGAGGCAAAGCGCAAGGCAGAGTTTGAGGCCAGGCAAGCGGCAAAGAAAGCCGCGGAGGCCGAAAAGCTGGCCCGCGTGAACGCCATGAGCGACTCTGACGTGATGATGGCGGCCATGAAGCAGCTCGGCGAAGACGCCGAAAAGCTGACCCGCCGCAACATGAAGGAGTGCGTGACAGAGTACATCCAGACCATGTGCCTGGAGGATCCGGCGTTTGCCCGCAAGGTGATGCACCCCAAAAAGAGCTTTGTCCACTGCATCTGGCACATCAACAACAAGGCGGCGGAGTTCGCCAAGAAAGAGATGGAGGCCAATGGCTTCCAGCCGGAGCGAGGAGGCTTTCCTGGGAGCGCCGTCAACGGCATGTACGGCTGCGACGTTCCGGACGATCTGGTGTATGAGTGGGCTGCCGAATATTTCAACGACCCGAACGCCAAGGAGGATGAGGAACAGGAGGAGAAGTTCGTTCCCAAGCCCTATCCGGGGACGAAGGCCCTCCCCAAATCCAAGACGAAGGACAAGAAGAAGGCCGAGTCGAAAAAGCCGGAGCCGAAGCCTGCACCCAAGCCTGTTCCGAAAGCGGAAGCCGCCGGACAGCTGGGCCTGTTTGCGGAAGCATCCTGAGACGGCTGATCGGCATAGAGAAAGAAAAGGAGCCGAAAATGATTACAAAAGAAATGCTTTTAGCCGGCATGGACGCCGGCGTCGTCAAGCTGTACGAAGATCCCAGAGATTCCGATATCTACTGCAAGATCGGGTCGCACCGTTTCTTTTTCAAACCTGCCCTGAACGCAGACGATCCGGACGGAGTAACGCTTGACATTGACCGCGACGAGGCGGCAGAAGCCATTGCGGAGCTGCTGAACATTTTGAAGCAGTACGTCGGCATTTCTGCGGAGTACCTCTATTGCGAGGCAGTCTTGCAGTCGGCACTGGAGGGAAAGCCCATACCGCTGACCTTTACCGGTATCATCCGTGAGACGCTGCGCCGCGAGGTTCCGATCATCGCGGAGGACGAGGAAGACGCCCGCTGCAAGCTGGAGGCCATGTACCGCGACGGTACGGTCACTCTGAGCGCGGACGATTTTCTGAAATCCTCCATGAAGGTGTTTCCCAAGACCGATATGGCAGCGTAAGGAGGATGCAATATGAAACAGCTTGGTAATCTGGCCGTCGTCTGCGCACAGCGCCCGGAGCTGCTGCTTTTGCTCAATGGCGGCGTCGTGACGGTTTGTGTCGGCGCCGGCCCGGAGCGAAGAGCCTTGGCCGCGAGGTGGAATGACGATGCGGAGATTGCAAAGATCATCACGAAGCTCAATTTCGGGGAGTACGCTGTCAATCGCACGACCTGCCCCGAGATGGAGGCTGCGGCATGATCGTATGCAAAGCATTTGAGCCGGGGCTTGTCTGCCGTGGGTATCAGTTCCATGTGGGGCTGAACACAACGGACGAGGCCAACTGCCGGCATAACGGTTTCCATTGCGCCGCAAATCCGCTGGACTGTCTCAGCTATTACAGCAACATGGACCGTGCGGAATACTGGCTCGTGGACGCCGGTGGCGATGTGGACGAGGATGAATATGACAGCAAGGTGTCTTGCACGGAGTTGACGATCCTGAAGCAGCTCTCGCGCAAGGACTTCTTCATGTTCGCCCTCGCATATATGTGCGATCATCCGCTGGAGAAATGGAACAACCGCGTGAACAAGGAGCACGGGATCGCAGAGAACGGTTTTGCCGTTGTCCGAGGCATAGATCCCAGGGCAAAGGGTAAACGCGGCGACATCCTCGCACTGGCAAAGGAAAGCCCGGACGGATCAAAGATCCTGCAAATCGGGCTCGCGACTGTCGATGGGAAATCCATACTGGCAAACACCTGGTATGGCGTGGACCTCAAGAAACGCAGATTCGCGTCACAGAGCCAGTGCGCCTGACAGACAAGAGATAGGAGGTCGTATGAGCGACAGAACCATGGTGAAGCTGACGGCATCCGGGGATTATATCGTATTCCGCACCGTCAGTATGAAACGGAAATCTCCGCATTTTTATGTGCGGAGGAGCAAGCTGTTGGCCCTGTCAGAAGCAAGGCCTCTCATCGATTGCGATGGGAGCTTTGCCAAGT
>JAFYHU010000065.1 GCA_017538965.1 Oscillospiraceae bacterium | reverse complement strand
TTCATCTACGCCGTATCGATGTGCGAATTCTGCAAAGGCCCGTGCCTTGATCTTTTCCGCATACAGGCCTTTACGGCATTCTGCAGGATTGCATTCATAACAGCCGGACAGATTCTTTTCGATCACACATTTACGGTTTTCACACCACTCAGCGTCTTTGCACCACGACAGTTCCATAAAGCCATCTCGCTTACATCCCTTGCAGGTGACGTTTTCAGAACATAAACAGCATGCCAGCCCGCATCTGGCGATTTCAAGCTCTCGTTTCATAGTTTTCTGTCCTTCGCTCAAATAGTTATACAGAGTTGTCATCCGTTCTTCAGTCTTATGCCGCTGCGCTGTTGTAGTATTCGTCCCACACCACGTCTTCTTCTGTCTCAGCGGGTTCACGCGTGTCCGCCAGGTCTTCCAGCCAGTGGAATTCACCGGTCTTGACGACTCCGTCGCCATAGATTGTGCGGAAATCGTCGCGCATGGAGATTACGTTGAAGCCGTAGTCCTCCCATTTTTCCCTCAGCGAGGCTGCTTTCTCGGGGTTGCCGTAATCGCGCACATCATCGTCCGCGACCAGCATGAAGGCTTCGCTGCGGTAGGCATTGTTGCTGATGGTGTACATGTGCATGCTCACATCGCCGCTCGAATTGCCGAAGGAGAGCACCGGCTGCTTGCCGATATCCCGCACAATCTGCTTGACCTTGTTCATTTTCAGGTTCTTGATGAGCAGTCTGTCCGTGCGGATGACCTGGTCGTCTGCCTTGAACACATAGTCCAGTCCGTCAACATCTCCCTGGCCGGTCGCCTCATAATCGTCGTCCATGCCGATGATCTGATTAGAGGGGATGTCCAGCATGCCCTCGACAAAGGTGCGGCAAATCGCGCGGTCGGTGCCCGAGCAGATATAGCATTTGAAACCGTTTTCGTTCAGATAGTCCACGACGTTGATCATCGGGGCATAAAAGGCCGTTGCCCAGATCATACCCTCGAAGCCGTCACAGGGCTGAAGCAGGCGGCCGGTGACATAATCGTCAAATTCCCTCAGCGTCATGCCCGCGTAGGCTTCGGCGGCATAGACGGCATGAAGCAGGTCCATGTGATCCGGGAAAGATTTATCCAGCGCGTGATCGCGCAGCATGCGTCCGAATTCCAGCATCTCTTCATCCGGCTCATAGGTCGGGTCTTTCAGAATGCGCCAGGCCAGCAGATAATACTCAAGATAGGTCGGGCAGAGTTCCGCACAGAGCGTGCCGTCCATGTCAAAGACGGCAACGCGGTCCTCCGGGGGGATGTAATCGGGCGATAACTCGTCTGTAACCGCCTCCACATAGTCGACCAGGGCGTAAAGTGCGGGCGCGTCTTCGTTCCAGTCCGCAAAGATGTCTTCTTCCACGCTTGTCTCGCCGAGGCTCTCCTCCGCAGACGCGGAAACGCCTCCAAAGGCGCAGATGCTCAGCAGGATCGCGAGCACAAGGCAAAGAGTCAGATAATTTTTCATAGTTCGTACCTTTCTTTTCTATCCTCTCTATTGTTTTTTGTTCATTTTGATCAGAATTGTATTAGGAGAGAACTTTTCACTCTCAGGAAAATTATATTATAACAGGTTTTTCTTTCCTGCAAGGGGGGGTCCAGAATGTCAAACCCTTTTTAGGATTTGCATATTGTCCGGCAACGGGAAATCTGTTAGTGCCTATAAGCTGGCAGGTACCTTCAGCGTTGTTGCAGAATTCCATACCCATAATCTATTCGCGGCAGCAGTTGTTTCGACAGGGGCATCTGTTTCCCTGGCCGCGAAACAGTACAAGCCAAGTGGGTAGCACCCCGCATCTCCGCTGGGAGCAATTTATCTCTTCTCTCTTTATAACAACTCTCTGGTTTTTCTCGCAAGATATAAAGGCAGGTTCGTAATGGTTCCGTCTTTTCTGTACCCGCGTTTCGAATATCTGATCGCGTGTTCCGGATGATGGTCATTCACATACTTCTTGAATGAAGGTGCAGATTTGTCTTCTCCGGCTTTTACTTCAAGGGGAATAATCTCAGTTCCATGCTGCAGGACAAAGTCAATCTCACTGTTTTTATCAGAATAGTATCGAGGCTCAACATCAAACTGTCCTCGAAGCTGCTGCAGAACATAGTTTTCTGTAAGCGGACCCTTGAACTGAAAATTGGTTTTCAGGAGGATAGCGCTGTTGTCAATACCGGCCATGTGTTTCAGAAGACCTGTGTCGAAAACAAAGAGCTTGAATTGATCCGGCTTGTCAAAAACAGAAAGCGGATGTTCCATCTTGGAGACATTGTAAACGCGGTTGAGCATACCGGCTGAAACAAGCCACTCGATAGCCTCTTCAAAATCTCTTGCTCTGCCGCCGTTCCGAACAGCTCCATACATGAACTTTTCATTTGGCTTGGCAAGCTGTGAAACGATGCTTCGAAAAACCATAAGGATACGTCCGCTGTTAACTTTGCCGTTGTGCTTGGAAAATTCATTTTCATAGATCTCTGTCAATTCCTGCTGGATCTGCGATATACGGGCAGGATCCTTGTATTTTATCCACGATGCCACACATTCCGGCATACCGCCGATAATCAGGTAGCTGTTATAGGAATCCAGCAGACGGGTATGGAAGATATCCTCAATCTGCTGTTCCTTCCGGATGCTTTTGTAATAGGAGAACAGCCCGGGATCCGTTGCTTCGAGGAACTCATCAAAAGTCAGGGGATAGATGTCCAGAAGGTTGACCATGCCGACAGGATAAGACTTCGGTTCTGCAAGAAGTGTCCCCAGCAGACTTTCGGCTGCAATAACATGGTATTCATTTGCTTTCTCCTTGAAATACTTCAGGGCGTTAAGTGCCTCCGGGCATTCCTGCACCTCGTCGAAGATAATCAGCGTTTCTCCCGGAACGATCTTCTCTCCGGCGATCATGGAAAGAAGTTCTATGATACGATGAGGATTCTTGTTTTTCTGAAAAATCGATTTGAGTTCGTCCTCTTCATCAAAGTTAAAGTAGACTGTACCAGTCAAGAAAAGTAGACATGAAAAATAATTTTATTTTATTTCTTTTTTCAAAAGTGGACATACACCACATTTTTGCGAATAATGGTTTTTCAAAAGTAGACACCAGATGTATCCGTAAGCCTGAAAAACGATCCCAAAAGAATAAAACGCGGGACGGTAAAGCCTGGGTACGAGTGCCCAGCTTCCCTCCCGCGTAATCACAAAGCCTTATAACGGGCTCCCCCGTCTCTCCACTCTCAACTCTCCACTCTTAACTCTATCCTTCGTCTCTCCACTCTCAATTCTTTTCTTCAGTATTCAAAGCTTCCGGTGAAGACGGTTTCGGCACCGCCGGTGAGGAAGATTTCCCCGCCGCTCAGGCGCACGATCAGGTCGCCGCCCGGCAGCGTTACCCGGATATCGGTGTCCGGGTCGCAGAGTCCGTTTTCCACGGCCGCCGCAACGGCCGCACAGGCCCCGGTGCCGCAGGCAGGGGTCTCCCCGCTGCCGCGCTCCCAGACGCGCATGCGCAGCGCGGTCCGGCTCACGACACGGACAAACTCCGTGTTGACGCGCTCGGGGAACATCGGATCATGTTCAAACTGCGGGCCGATCTCCTCAAGATTGAGGATGTCGGGGTTTGATACGAAGGTCACGCAGTGGGGGTTTCCGACGGAGAGACAGCTGACCTTCCAGCTGCGTCCCGCGATGAAGACCTCGCTGTCAACAAGGCGCTGTTTTTCGGTCCGTACCGGAATCTCTTCCGGGTCGAACGAGGCCCTTCCCATTGCAACCGTGACCGAGCTGACCTTGCCGTCCCGGCAGTAGAGGCGCAGCTTCCGGATGCCGCCCGCCGTCTCTACCGTCATCGTCTCCGTGCGGATATAAGCCCTGTCATAGAGATACTTGGCCACGCAGCGCAGGTTGTTCCCGGCCATTTTCCCTTCGCTGCCGTCGCGGTTGAAGCTCCGCATGCGTACGTCGGCGCATGTGGATGTCTCCAGAAGCACGATGCCGTCCGCCCCGATGCCGGTGTGCACCCGGCAGAGGGAAACGCAGAGTGATTCCGGACAGGAAAGGGAGCCGTCGAAGTTCTCGATAAAGATATAGTCGTCCCCGCAGCCCTGCATCTTGGTGAAGGGAACGGTCCGCCGCCAGCGCCGCATCCGGTTGAGGTCGACCAGCTCCGTGTTCGACTCGTGATAGCGTCCCGCGATGCTGTCGGCAAGCGCATTGGCCGTGTCGGTGGAGGTCAGGCAGGGAATGCCAAGCTGCATGGCCCTCCGGTGCAGGGCGATGTAGTCGCCCATGGTTCCGTCCTTGACGGCGCCGGTATAGACGATGAGGCTGACGGGCACCGTTTCCGGCGCAGCGCTGAGGAGCATCGCCGGATCAAAGCTCTCCACCGGAAGCCCGGCCTCGCGGATGGCGGCCGCCGTTCCCTCGGTGGCATAGAGCTGCAGGCCGAGGCCGTGAAAGCGCCTCGCGAGCGTGAGGATGTCGGGATAGTCGGCCGTTTCCACGCTGAGCAGGACGCCCTGTCCCGGTCCGGGGATCCGGAATCCGGCGGCCGTCAGTCCCTTGAACATGGCCTCCGCCAGGCTCCGTCCGATGCCGAGCACCTCGCCGGTCGACTTCATCTCCGGGCCGAGGATGGAGTTGGCGTCGTTCAGTTTTTCAAATGAAAAGACCGGTACCTTGACCGTGTAGTAGGGCGGCGTCGCCTTCAGTCCGGTGCCGCAGCCCAGATCCCGCAGCTTTTCGCCCAGCATGACGTGCGCCGCGATATCCACCATATTGACATTTGTGACCTTGGAAATATAGGGGACCGTCCGCGATGCGCGGGGGTTGACCTCGATCACGTACAGCTCGTCGCCGTAGATCAGGTACTGGATGTTGACCAGGCCCCTGGTTCCCAGCGCCAGAGTCAGTTTTTCGGACACCTCGCAGATCCGCTGCAGGAACTTGTCGTTGAGGTTGTAGGGGGGATAGACCGCGATGGAGTCGCCGCTGTGCACCCCGGCGCGCTCGATGTGTTCCATGATGCCCGGGATCAGCACGTCCTCCCCGTCCGAGATCACGTCGACCTCCAGTTCGATGCCGGGCATGTACTTGTCGACCAGCACCGGGTTTTCGATGCCGCCGGAGAGAATGCCCTGCATGTAGCGCTCGGTGGTCTCCCGGTCGCGGGAGATGCACATGCCCTGTCCGCCGATCACGTAGCTGGGACGCAGCAGGACCGGATAGCCCAGCTCCTCCGCCGCCCGGACGGCCTCCTCCAGGCTGCTGACGCCGTGCCCGCGCGGCCGGCGGATGCCGAAGCGCTCGAGCAGCGCGTCAAAGCGCGCCCTGTCTTCGGCGATGTCGATGCCGTCGGCGGAGGTTCCGAGAATCGCGACGCCCTTCTCCGACAGGAATTTGGTCAGCTTGATGGCCGTCTGCCCGCCGAAGGCAACCACCACCCCGATGGGTTTTTCCACCTGAATGATGTTCCACACGTCTTCGGGACAGAGCGGCTCGAAGTACAGCCGGTCCGCCGTGTCATAGTCGGTCGAGACCGTCTCGGGGTTGTTGTTGACGATGACCACGTCATAGCCCATCTCGCGCAGGGTCCAGACGCAGTGCACCGAGCTGTAGTCGAATTCAATGCCCTGCCCGATCCGGATAGGTCCGGATCCGAGCACCATCACGACCGGCTTCCCGCTGCGCTCAAAGCTCCTTGCCTCGCAGCTGAAACAGGGGACGGTTCCTCGTTTCATTTTCCCCTCTTCGCAGGCCGAATAGAAATACGGCGTCTGCGCGTCGAATTCCGCCGCGCAGGTGTCGACCATCTTGTAAATGAAAGGCTCCGTCAGTCCTTCCGGAATTTCCGCTCCGAGCACTTCCCGCAGGCCCCTGTCCGTATAGCCCAGCTGTTTCGCCTTCCGGTATTGCGCTTCCGTCAATGTCTTCCCGGCGATCTCCTCTTCGAACACCGCCATGCCCTTCAGCTTCTCGATGAAGAAGCGGTCGATGCGGGTGATCTCATGGATTTCGTCGACCGTCATGCCCTGCTTCAGTGCCGCGAAGACCGTGAAGATCCTGTGATCGTCCTGCGCTGTCAGATCCGAAACAGACAGGGGACGGTTCTCCGTCTTTTGCGCATTTAAGGTCTCCATCGAGATTTCCGCGCCGCGGACCGCCTTCATCAGAGCCATCTCGAAGCTCGGCGCGATGGCCATCACTTCGCCCGTCGCTTTCATCTGGGTGCCGAGGCGGCGGCTGGCATGCGGGAACTTGTCAAAGGGCCATTTGGGGAACTTCACCACGACATAGTCCAGCGCCGGTTCAAAGCAGGCACAGGTCTTGCCGGTGATGTCGTTTTTGATCTCGTCCAGGGTGTAGCCCAGCGCGAGTTTCGTGCTGATCTTCGCGATCGGATAGCCGGTCGCCTTCGAAGCCAGCGCCGACGAGCGTGAGACGCGCGGATTGACCTCGATGACGGCGTATTCAAAGCTGTCGGGGTTCAGCGCGAACTGGCAGTTGCAGCCGCCGACGATGCCGAGGGCGGTGATGATATCCAGAGCCGCCGAGCGCAGCATCTGGTATTCCCGGTCCGCCAGCGTCAGCGCCGGCGCAACGACGATCGAGTCTCCCGTGTGGATGCCGACCGGGTCGATGTTTTCCATCGAGCAGACCGCGATGACGTTGCCTGCGGCGTCCCGCATGGTCTCGAATTCGATTTCCTTCCAGCCCGAGATGCACTTTTCAACCAGCACCTGGCTGATCGGCGAGAGATCCAGTCCGGTTCCGGCAATCCCCGCGAGTTCTTCCGGATTTCCGGCGATGCCGCCGCCCGTGCCGCCCAGGGTATAGGCCGGCCGGATGATGACCGGATAGCCGATCTCCTCCGCGATGGCAAGAGCCTCCGGGACGGTCACGGCCGTGGCCGAAGGAATGACGGGCTGTCCCATCTCTTCCAGCGTCTTCCGGAAGCGCTCCCGGTCCTCGGCCCGCTCGATGCTCTCCAGGTTCGAGCCCAGCAGGCGCACGCCGTACTTTTCCAGGGTTCCGTCCCGGCTCAGCAGCATCGCAAGCGTCAGACCCGTCTGCCCGCCGAGGCCGGCCAGCAGCCCGTCCGGGCGCTCCTTCTCGATGATGCGCCGCAGGGTTTCCTCTGTCAGGGGCTCCAGATAGATCGCATCTGCAAGCTTCTTGTCGGTCATGATGGTGGCGGGGTTGGAGTTGACGAGAACGGTTCGGATCCCCTCCTGCCGCAGAATCCGGCACGCCTGGGCCCCGGCATAGTCGAACTCGGCCGCCTGCCCGATGACGATCGGGCCGGAGCCGATTACGAGAACTTTCTGAATGCTGTTGTCCCTTGGCATCTCAGCCCTCCTCTCCCCGCATCATGCGCAGGAACCGGTCGAACAGGAAGCCGGTATCGCGGGGTCCCGCGCAGGCTTCCGGGTGAAACTGGACCGTGAAGCAGCGCTTTCCCGGATAGTCCAGTCCCTCGCAGCTGAAGTCGTTGGCATTGCGGAAGCTGAGGGAAGCGATGCCCGCCATGCTGTCGGAGTCCACGGTATAGCCGTGATTCTGCGTTGTGATCCAGGTCCGTTTTCCGTCCGTCACCGGCTGGTTGGCGCCGCGGTGTCCGTACTTGAGCTTATAGGTCTTCCCGCCCATGGCCAGCGCCGTCAGCTGATGGCCGAGGCAGATGCCGAAGACGGGCAGTTTGCCGACAAGCTGCGCGATCTGCTCGACTTCAAAGACGTTCTCCGCCGGGTCTCCCGGTCCGTTGGAGAGCATTACGCCGTCCGGCTGCATCGCCAGGATCTTCTCCGCCGGGGTGTCATGCGGCACCACGGTCACGCGGCACCCGCGCTCCGTGAGACTGCGGATGATATTCCTCTTCGCCCCATAGTCTATGAGTACAACATGAAGAGGATTCCCCGCTCCCACGCAGCTTTCCCCGTTTCGCGGCCAGGGAAGCTGCTGCCCCTCTCCGACCTCCTGCTGCCGCGATTCTTTACTTTGTTGGGAGGCATCCCCGATGGGAAGCCCAGCGAAGCGGGTTTCCATCGGAGAGCGACGATCAGCGGAATGGGCGAGCTTTCCCGACGCTTCGGGGAAGCGAGATGATATGGAGCTTGAGAGGAGCCAGCGCGGCGGGGAAACTTCCGTGCGAGGAGCAACTGTATCTTCCGCGCAATTGCAGGAAGCTTCGATCGGGCTCCCTGCGGCAAACTCCAATATTTCTTTCGTGCTGACCTCCGCCACCACATTTTCGACCTTATATGCTTTGATCTCTTCCAGCATCACAGAAATGTCGGCGCTTTGCGTCGGCAGGTCTGCGCACAGGCAGGCGTTCATCACGCCGTTTTCCCGGATCAGCCGGGTCAGCGCGCGCGTATCCACGCCGCAGATGCCCGGGATGCGCTGCTGCTTCAGAAAGTCGTCCAGTCTGCCTTCGCTGCGGAAATTCGACGGCGCGTCGCAGAGTTCCCGCACCACATAGCCTTTCGCAAAGCATTTTCCTTCAAAATCGGCCGGAATCACACCGTAATTGCCGATCATCGGGAAGGTCTGCATGATGATCTGCCCGGCATAGCTCGGGTCCGTCAGCGTCTCCAGATATCCCGTCATCCCGGTCGTGAACACCAGTTCTCCGACAGAACCGCCATTGTCCGAAAGGCCCGGCCAATATCCGATGGCCCGGCCTTCGAAGATCATTCCGTTTTCCAGCACAAGATACGCGTTCATTCTCTGATTCCTTGTATATATCTCTTTGGTGTTGTCTTAAAACGCTTTGTTCATTCCCGATCTCAGCTTCCTGCAATTGCGCGGAAGATGATGTTTCTCCTCGCTCCGACCTTTCCCGCCGCGCTGGCTCCTCTCAAGCTCCATATCGTCTCGCTTCCCCGAAGCGTCGGGAAAGCTCGCCCATTCCGCTGATCGTCGCTCTCCGATGGAAACCCGCTTCGCTGGGCTTCCCATCGGGGATACCTCCCTACAAAGTAAGGAATCGCGGCAGCAACCGGCTGGTCAGGGGCTGTTCTTTCCCTGGCCGCGAAACGGTATAGCCTGATTGGGAGCGGAATTATCTACAGCGTTGCGGCCATCACGGCCTTGATGGTATGCATGCGGTTTTCCGCCTCGTCAAAGACAATCGACTGCGCGCTTTCGAACACTTCGTTCGTCACTTCCAGCGCGTCCAGTCCGAAGCGCTCATAGGCTTCCATCCCGTTTTCCGTCTCCAGGTCGTGGTAGGCCGGCAGGCAGTGCATGAAGCGGCTCTGCGCTCCCGCCGCCTCCATCAGCTTTGCGTTCACCTGATAGGGCTGCAGATCTGCGATACGCTCCGCCCAGACCTCTTCCGGCTCGCCCATCGATACCCAGATATCCGTATACAGCACATCCGCCCCCTGCACGGCCTGCAGTGGGTCGGTCTCAAACTTCAGCACAGCGCCGGTCTGCGCCGCAATCTCCCGGCATTCCCGTATCAGCTCCGCGTTCGGAAAGTACTTCTCCGGCGCGCAGGCCGTGAACTGCAGACCCATCTTCGCACTGCCGACCATCAGGGAGTTGCCCATGTTGTAGCGCGCATCTCCCAGGTAGACCAGTTTCTTTCCCTTCAGTTCGCCGAAATGTTCGCGGATGGTCAGAAAGTCCGCCAGAATCTGGGTCGGGTGGAATTCGTTCGTCAGACCGTTCCAGACCGGAACGCCCGCATAGGCCGCAAGCTTTTCAACCCTGGCCTGTTCAAAGCCGCGGTATTCGATCCCGTCGAACATCCGTCCCAGCACCCTTGCCGTATCGGCGATGCTCTCCTTCTTCCCCAGCTGAGAAGCCTTCGGGTCCAGATAGACCGCATGCATGCCCAGATCCGCCGCCGCCACTTCGAAGCTGCAGCGCGTGCGGGTGCTGGTCTTCTCGAAAATCAGCGCGACGTTTTTTCCTTCGTGCATCCGGTGCGGGATGCTGTTTTTCTTTTTTGCCTTCAGATCCGCCGCAAGATCCAACAGCCCGGCGATTTCCTCCGGGCTGAAGTCCAACAGTTTCAGAAAATTTTTTCCGTGTAGATTCATACGCATGCTCCCTTGATCACTTCGATCGCCTTCTCCAGCAGCGGCATCGGGATATTCAGCGCCGGCAGCAGCCGCACCTTGTCCTTCGCCGTCAGGCAGAGAACGCCGTTTTCCATGCAGGCCTTTACGACATCCCCGGCAGGCTTCACGGTCTTGATGCCGATCATCAGGCCCATGCCGCTGACGCCCTCAACGCCCGGTGCTCCCTCCAGCGCCTGAAATACATACGCGCTCTTTTCCTTTACTTCCGCCATCAGTTTTTCATCCATCCGCTCGAGCACGCTGATCGCGCCTGCACAGCAGACCGGATTTCCGCCGAAGGTTGAGGCATGCTCGCCGGCTTTCAGCGTGAACTCGGTTTTCTCCCCGAAGAGCACCGCGCCCAGGGGCAGACCGCCGCCCAGGCCCTTTGCCGTCGAGACCACATCCGGACGAATGCCGAAGTTCATAAAGGCATACAGTGCGCCGGTGCGTCCGTTTCCGGTCTGCACCTCGTCGACGAGCAACAGGATATCCTCCTTCTCGCAGAAGTCCGCAAGGCCCAGCACGAAGTCCTTCTCCAGAGGGATGACGCCGCCCTCTCCCTGCACGCATTCGATCATGACCGCCGCCGCCTTGTTGTCGAGGGCTGCCTTTTTGACTGCCTCGAGATCGTTGGCCGGGGCATGGACGAAGCCCGGGGTCAGGGGCTGGAACAGCTCGTGATAATGCTCCTGTCCGGTCGCGGCCAGGGTGCTGATCGTCCGCCCGTGAAAGCTGTTCTCAAGCGTCACGATCGTATAATACTCCGGGCCCTTCTTCTCGGCGGCATACCTGCGCGCCGTCTTGATGGCGCCCTCGTTGGCCTCGGCGCCCGAGTTGCAGAAGAAGGCCTTTTTCATGCCGCTCTTCTCGCACAGGAGTTTTGCGAGCAGGGCGCAGGGCTCGGTATAGTACAGGTTCGACATGTGCTGCAGCTTTCCCAGCTGCTTTTCCACGGCCGCGACCCAGACATCGTCCGCAATGCCGAAAGCAGTCACGCCGATGCCGCTGCCCATGTCGATGTATTCCTTCCCCGTGTCGTCATAAACGAGCGAGCCCTTTCCCGAAATCACTTCGATCGGAAACCGGGCATAGGTATTCGCCACATAGCTTTTGTCAATATTCTTCAGTTCCGACATTGCATATTCCTCTCTTTCTGTTATTTATGTGCTCCCCGGAAGCTTGTATCATTTCGCGGCCGCGTCCTCACAAGCTCCGGATCATTCGCTTCCCTCAGGCTTGAGGAAAGCTCACTCCCTCCGCTGCTCGTCCTTTCCGATGTAAACCCACTTCGTTGGGCTTTCCATCGGGGATGCGGGGTGCTCCTAATTAGTATATACCGTTTCGCGGCCAGAGAACGATAAGCCCCTTAACAAGCACTGCTGCCGCGAATGATGTGTGAGGGAATTTTGCCCCGTACGGCGGCCTGATGTGAGGCCTGCATTTCTACCGTATTACGTAATAATGTATAAAACGCGGCGGTGTAACGTCCGTGCGAGGTACCGGCTTCTTATCCGCGTAACAGCAGCAACTTTCGATCGGGCAGCCCTCTCAGTCTCTCAACTCCGTCTCTCAACTCTCAACTCTCCACTCTCAACTCTCACTCCGGGTCTCCCGTCACCATCGTTCCTGCGCCTTCGTCGGTCAGGATCTCCATCAGGATCGAGTGCGGCACTCTCCCGTCCATGATGATTACGCGTTCCACCCCGCGGTGGATGGCGTCGATGCAGCATTCCACCTTCGGGATCATTCCGCCCGCGATCACATCCTCCTCAAACAGCTTCACCGCCTCCGAGATCGTCATCTCTCCGATCAGCGTCGTCGGGTCATTCTTGTCGCGCAGCACCCCCGCGATATCCGTCATCATGATCAGTCTCTCGGCATGCAGCGCTCCCGCGATGCAGGCCGCAGCCGTATCGCCGTTGATGTTGTAGGTGTTCCCTTCCCTGTCGCAGCCGAGGGTCGAGATCACCGGGATATATCCCTTCTCCAGCAGATCCATCACCGGCTCGATGTTCACTCCTGTGATGCTGCCGACAAAACCCAGATCCGGGTTTCTCATCTGCGCCTGGATCAGGCCGCCGTCCATGCCCGAGATGCCCATGGCCTTTCCGCCTTTTACCTCGAGCAGCTTGACCAGCGTTTTGTTGACCTTCCCGGCCAGCACCATCTGGGCGATGTCCACGGTCTCCTGGTCCGTCACACGCAGCCCGTCGATGAACTTCGGCTTCTTCCCGAGCTTATTCATCATTTCCGTGATCTCCGGCCCGCCGCCGTGCACCAGCACGACCTTGACGCCGACCAGCCACAGCAGCACCATGTCCTCCATGACCTGCTCCCGCAGCTGTTCGCTGACCATCGCGTTGCCGCCGTATTTCACGACGACGATTTTCCCGTTGTAGCTCCGGATATAGGGCAGGGCTTCGGTCAGCACCTGCGCCCGCTGATTGTTGGTAAAGGAATCCATCTTACGTCCTGTAGTCTCCGTTAATCTTCACATAGTCATAGGTCAGGTCGCAGCCCCAGGCCGTCACCGCGGTTTCGCCCTCGCCGACCGTGATCAGAATGCTGATCTCGTCCTCGTGCAGGATCTTTGCGGCCAGCTCCTCCGAAAAGGGCACGCCGGCCCCGTTCTCGCAGACGCTCAGCTCGCCGGCCGCCGAGGAGAAGCTCACCCCGACCTTTCCGACATCGATGTCGGCTCCGCTGTATCCGACGGCGCAGAGCACGCGCCCCCAGTTGGCGTCTTCCCCAAACATCGCCGCCTTCAGCAGGCTGGAGGCGATCACGCTTTTCGCGATTTTCTTCGCGTTCTCCTCGCTCAGGTCTCCGCTGACTCTGCATTCCAGCAGCTTGGTCGCGCCCTCGCCGTCTCCCGCGATCATCCGGCACAACTGCACCGTGACCGTGTTCAGCGCTTCCATGAACACGGTGAAGTCCTCGCCTTCTGCCGTGATCTCCTCGTTCCCGGCCATGCCGTTCGCCAGGATCGTGACCATGTCGTTGGTCGAGGTATCCCCATCCACGCTGATCATGTTGAAGGTCTTCTGCACATCCCCCGAAAGGGCTTTCTGCAGCATCTCCGCGCTGACGGCCGCATCCGTCGTCAGGAATACGAGCATGGTCGCCATGTTCGGATGGATCATGCCGCTGCCCTTCGCGATGCCGCCGAGGCGGCATGTCTTCCCGCCCAGCGTGAAGGAGACCGCGGCTTCCTTTTTCTTCGTATCCGTGGTCATGATGGCCTCGCAGGCCTCTTCCGATCCGTCCGTCTTCAGCGCCGCTGCAAGGCCCGGCAGGCCTTCGGCAATCGGCTGAATGCTCAGCGGCTGGCCGATGACTCCGGTCGAAGCGACGACGACGTCATCCGCTTTGATTCCGAGCGCTTCCGCCGTCAGGCTGCTCATCTGTTCGGCAATCTCGATGCCGTCCGCGTTGCAGGTGTTGGCGTTCCCGCTGTTGCAGATGACCGCCTGCGCCAGACCGTCGGCAATATGCGCCTTCGTCACGGTCAGGGGAGCACCCTTGACCAGATTCGTTGTATAGACCGCCGCCGCATGCGCCGGCACCGCGCTGACAATCAGCGCCAGGTCTTTTTTTTCACGGTTCTTCCGGATGCCGCAGTACACGCCCGCAGCGGAGAACCCTTTGGCAGCACACACACCGCCTGAAATCTGTTTAATCATTTCCATCACCTGCAGTTATTTCTTTCTATAAATATTAAATGTACGCCCGTCCCCGGCTTTCTGCATTTGCGCGTCAGGGAACGTTTTCCCTCGCTCAAAACCACTGCTCCGCGCTTTATAGGGGTAGGTTCAAAATCTTGCCAGCACCTTCGACACAGCCGCATAATTCCACACTTATAATCCATTCGCGGCAGCAAACGGTTCGTCAGGGGCAATCGCTTCCCTGGCCGCGAAACGGTACACCCTTCCGGGGAGCGCCCCGCTCAACTCTCAACTCTCAACTCTCTTCTCTCTTCTCTCTTCTCTCACTCTTATACTACCAGTCCCGTTGTTTCGTCAAGTCCCAGAAGAATATTCAGGTTCTGGATCGCGGCGCCCGAAGCGCCCTTCCCCAGATTGTCAAACACGGAAATCAGCAGGATTCTCTCTTCGTTCCCCGCCACCGTAACGATCATGTCGTCTCTCCCGGACAGCGCGTTCCCCGCGATCATCCCGTCCTCATACGCTTCGTAGTGCACCACAGCGCTGTGATAGCGCTCCGCATACAGCTGTTTCACATCCTCCGCGCTGCCTCTCAGATTCTTCCGGAAAAGCGGCACCGTCACGGCCATCCCGCTGTAATAATCTCCCACAATCGGACAGAAAACCGGCGTCGTCTCAAGTCCGCAGATCTTCACCATTTCTTTCAGGTGCTTATGGCTCTGCCTCAGCGCATACTGCCGCGGGCTGTCGAGCGCCGCATCCCGTCCTCCGGCCTCGTAATCGGCGATCATGCTCTTGCCGCCGCCGGAATAGCCGGTCACCGAGAAGCAGCTGAATGCGGTGTCCTTCGATACCAGGCCCTCGTGCACCAGCGGCTCCACCAGCGAGATAAAGCCGCTTGCATGGCAGCCGGGATTGGCGATGCGTCTGCTTTCCCTGATCTTCTCCCGCAGACCGTGCAGTTCGGGAAATCCGTAATCCCAGTCCGGGTTCGTCCGGTGCGCGGTCGAAGTGTCGATCACGGCCGTGTTTCCGTGCACCATCTGCGCCGCTTCCAGGGAAGCCGCGTCCGGCAGGCAGAAGAAGGCAACGTCAGCCGCGTTGATGATCTCTTCTCTCGCCGCGGCGTCCTTGCGTTTTTCCGCCGGCAGGCTCAGGATCTTCAGCTCCGGCCGGTCAGCCAGACGCTCGTGTATCCGCAGACCGGTGGTTCCGGCGCTGCCGTCTATGAAAATTGTCGTCATTCTCCGATCTCCTTCCGCACAAAGGCAATCTGCTTTTCGACCGACGCCGCCGAGGTTCCTCCCTCGCTGATGCGCTTTTCCATGCAGGTTCTCAGATCGATGGCGGCATAGACATCCCCGTCAAACAGTTCGCTGAACTCCCGATAGGTCTCCAGCGGCAGCGTCTCGAGCACCTGCCCGGTCTCCATGCAGCGTCTGACCAGCTGTCCGGAGATCTTGTAGGCCGTCCGGAAGGGCAGGCCCTTCTTCACCAGCCAGTCCGCCAGATCCGTCGCGTTGAGGAAGCCCTTCTGTGCCGCCAGCAGCATGTTTCCGGTGTTGACCTGCATGCTTTGCAGCATCGGCGTCAGCACCCGCAGGCACATCTTGACCGTGTCGCAGGCGTCGAAAACGCCCTCCTTGTCCTCCTGCATATCCTTGTTGTAGGCAAGCGGCAGACCTTTCAGCGTCGTCAGCAGGCCCATCAGTTCGCCGTACACGCGTCCCGTTTTGCCGCGGATCAGCTCGGCCATATCCGCGTTGCGCTTCTGCGGCATGATCGACGAGCCGGTCGTATAGGCATCCGACAGCGTGATGAAGCGGAATTCCCAGCTGGCCCAGAGGATCAGCTCCTCCGACAGCCGGGACAAGTGCATCATCAGCACGGCCAGCGCGCTCAGCATCTCCACCGCGAAGTCGCGGTCCGAAACGCCGTCCATGCTGTTCAATGCGATTCCGTCAAAGCCCAGCAGTCCGGCCTCCAGAACCCGGTCCGTCTCATAGGTCGTCCCGGCCAGGGCGCAGCAGCCGATGGGGGAAACGTTGGTCCGCTTCCGGCAGTCCTTCAGGCGGTCGAGATCCCGCAGCAGCATCATCGCATAGGCCATCATGTGATGCCCGAAGCTGACCGGCTGCGCCCGCTGCAGGTGCGTGTATCCGGGCATGATGCTCTCTTTGTGCTCCTCCGCCAGATCGGCAAGCACCGTCAGCAGCTCACGGATCAGCCCGCGGATTTCATCGTTCTCATCCCGCAGGTACATCCGCAGGTCCAGCGCGACCTGGTCGTTGCGGCTGCGCGCCGTGTGCAGCTTCTTGCCCGTCTCTCCGATCCGCTCGGTCAGCACCTGCTCGACGAACATGTGGATGTCCTCGCAGTTTTCATCGATCGCGAGCGTTCCGGTCTCCAGATCTTCGAGGATTCCGGCGAGGCCCTCCGTCATCGCGTCCCGTTCGTCTTCGCTGAGGATTCCCTTCGCTGCCAGCATCTGCGCGTGCGCGATGCTCCCGGTGATGTCCTGCCGGAACATCCTTTTATCGAAACGCAGCGACGAATTGAAATCATCCGCCAGCGGGTCGGTATTGCCGGCGGTCACGCCGGCCCACATCTTTGCCATGCTTTACTTCCCGTCTACGATCGCCTGCACCTTGACCGGCAGGCCGAAGAGGTTGATGAATCCGGCCGCGTCCGCCTGGTTGTAGTCGCTCTCGCCGAAGGTCGCGATCTCTTCGCTGTACAGCGAGTTCTCGCTCCAGATTCCGGCCTTGATGATGTTGCCCTTGTAGAGCTTCAGCTTCACCTTGCCGCTCACGCGCTCCTGCGTCTTGTCCACGAAGGCGCTCAGTGCTTCCCTCAGCGGCGTATACCACTGGCCGTTGTAAACCAGCTCGCCGAAGGTGATTGCCAGCTTCTGCTTCTCATGCGCGGTCATCTTGTCCAGGCAGACCGTCTCGAGCGCCTTGTGCGCCGCGTACAGGATCGCGCCGCCCGGCGTCTCGTACACGCCGCGGCACTTCATTCCGACCAGACGGTTCTCCACGATGTCCAGCAGGCCGATGCCGTTTGCGCCGCCGATCTCGTTCAGTTTGTAAATGATCTCCTTTGCGCTCATCTTCTCCCCGTCGAGTGCGACCGGCACACCCTGTTCGAAGTCCAGCGTCACATAGCTCGGGCTGTCCGGCGCCTGAATCGGCGAAACGCCCATCTCGAGGAAGCCGGGCTTTTCATACTGCGGCTCATTGCCGACGTCCTCCAGATCCAGTCCTTCGTGGGACAGATGCCAGAGGTTCTTGTCCTTGGAATAGTTGGTCTCGCGGTTGATCTTCAGCGGCACATTGTGCGCCTCGGCGTAGTCGATCTCCTCGTCGCGCGATTTGATGCTCCACTCGCGCCAGGGCGCGATGACCGGCATGTTCGGCGCGAAGTGCTTGATTGCCAGTTCAAAGCGGACCTGGTCGTTGCCCTTGCCCGTGCAGCCGTGGGCGATGGCGTCGGCGCCCTCCTTCAGGGCGATCTCCACCAGACCCTTGGCGATGCAGGGCCGTGCATGGCTGGTTCCCAGCAGATAGTCCTCATAGACCGCGCCGGCCTTCAGGCAGGGAATGATGAAGTCGTCGACATACTCGTCCGTCAGGTCCAGTACATAGAGCTTCGATGCCCCGGTCTTCAGCGCCTTCTCTTCGAGGCCTTCCAGTTCGTCCGCCTGTCCGACATTGCCGGAAACCGCGATGACCTCGCAGTTGTTGTAGTTCTCCTTCAGCCAGGGGATGATGATGGAGGTGTCCAGACCGCCGGAATAGGCAAGGACGACTTTTTTGATATCGGATTTATTCATAATTATGCGCTCCTTATTGTATAAATATGCGCTGATTATAGCGCCTTTCGGCGCTCAAGTCAAGGGTCAAATCGGCTGCCGCCATTATTTTTATGCACACTTGCAGACAGACATCCCCCGCCCTTCGCCATTCTTATGCAAATACACCAACAGAAATGCACGGAAGAGAAAGTTCAGTGCAAAGAACCGCTTTCTCTTCCGTGCAGCTTCAGTAAACCGCAAACGGGTATTCAGGAATTTTCCGTCAGAAAATAGCTTCCGTCCTCTCCGGACATGCAGATCAGCAGTTCATGCTCCCCGTTCCGATCCCGGTACCGGATCATGGAGTCCGGAAGATCTCCCTGCATCAGCAGCGCCAGCTGGATGGCTGCGTTCTTCAGGCGCCCGCAGTAATACAGATTCCTGTCCGGATAGAAGCGGTCTTCGTAGCCGATGCTGCAGGTCTGAATCTGCAGGTCCGTCAGCTCTCCCTCGCAGATCAGCAGGAAGGCCTCTCCGCCGTCTCCGAGGACAAGCAGATCGGCAATTTCCACGCTTCCTTCCGGAACCTCCGCCATCGGAACAATCCGGAGCCCGGCTTCTTCCTCCGTATGCCGCGGGATCCAGCGCTCGTCCAGAATCCCTTCCAGACTTTCATAAGGAATCGCAAACTCCGCAATCCCGGCCGCATACGGTCCCAGCTCATAGAGTGTCGAGAATACATAAAAGGCATCATGACCGGGGTACCAGGATCCTTCCCGCAGCAGCGCGGCAAAGGCAGCGGCGTAGTTTTCAGGATCCGTCAGGGAGAGCTGTTCGCTGTAATATCCGTCCCGATCCTCCTCTGCGAGCTTCAGCATCTGCTCCAACAGCCGGGCGCGGAGCGCCTCCGGATCGGAGGAAAGCTCATCCAGACCGAGCCTCTCTCCCGTCCGGGAATCAAAACAGACCGCTTCGGTCGAATAGTTGCCGTGCGCTCCTCCGGTATAATAATAAGTATTGATCAGAAATGCACAGTAGTCGCTGTCCGCATGTTCGACGAAAACCGTCCGCTCCGCTTCGAGTTCCATGATCCCGCCGTATTCCACGGCAAACCCGTAGTTGTCCTCGGCAATTTCGAGCATTCCGTTATAGCCGTAATCATACCCGTCTTCTACGCTGCCGCCGGTATACCAGGCGTCTTCCATCTCCGCCAGCGTTTCCGTAATTCTCTCCGCTGCTTCCGCATGGCGGTCCGACAGCACCCGCACGGAATCCCATGAGAAGTTCAGGATCTTCTCCTTATTCTCTGCGGGATCATAGGCTTCGCGGGTATTGCGTTCCAGATGAACGAAGAAGCCGTTTCCGTCCTCTTCTTCCCCTGCCGATGCCGCCGGGGAAAACGTTATCTGCGCCGTTTCCGGTTTTTCCTCTTCCGGCGCAGCCGGAGTCGAAGCGGCCGGTTCAGCAGTCGGTGCTGCGGTAATCTGCGGCAGCTTCGGCAGATTCTCGATCGCCGCGCATCCGCTCAGCAGCAAAGCTGCGAGCATTAGCAGACAAAGGATTGTTTTTGCGTTTTTCATTCTTTTCTGTTCTCCGGAGAAGTTTTGATCGGGAAGCATTATACCCGCATCTCTTCGGCCAGTTCAAGAGGATTTTATGAACATTGTCCCGATGAAAGACATTTGACAAAAAAAGCGCTGCCGTGCATAATAACAACATCCGCACTGAGAAAGGGGCTTCACCATGGTTCGTATCATTTCCGCCGCGCTGAGCAGGCTTCTTGCCCTGCTTGCTCTCACCGGCGCGCTTATCGCCCCGGACCCGGCTGCCGTTCAGGCCGCCCAGTTCCCTGCCTATGCCGCCCTGATGCCTGCCGAGGCAACCTGGATCTCCGAAAACTACTGCGGCAGCAATGCCCTGGTTCTGATTGAGACTCACCCACAGGCCGATGAGCATCTTGGCAGTGCCTATATCTATACCGAAATCTATCTGTCCGATGTGCATAATCTGAAAACCTGGTATGCCGACGATCCGGAGCATGCGGAACCTTCATCTGCAGATATCGTGACCGCTGCCCGGCAGTCCGGCGCCGCGTATGCAGTCAACGGTGACTTTTATACCCTGCAGGGTGTAAATGCTGTGCGAAACGGTCATATTCTGAATGCCTGCCCCAGCGGGTATGACTTATGCGTTCTCTGCGAAGACGGAAGCATGCGGACAATTTCTCACGAAAAGCTGCGGGATCAGGCCTCCGCAGAGGCCGCTCTGCAGAACGCCTGGCAGGCCTGGTCTTTCGGACCGATTCTTCTCAATCCGGACGGGAGTCCCATTGCTGACTTTTCTGATCTGCCCGATGATTATCTGACTCGCGAACATCCCAGAACCGCTATCGGATATTTCGGGCCGGGACATTACTGCGTGGTGTCGGTTTTCGGATACCGGAGCGATCTTCCGGGTGTTACGCTTGAAGAGCTGTCCGACTATTTCGCCTTTCTCGGCTGCAAACAGGCCTATAACCTGGACGGCGGAGGTTCCACCCACATCTGGTTTCACGGTTCCGAACGTGGCTGGCCGAGTGAAGCCCGCCAGCTCTCGGACTTTCTGTATATTGAAGATCTGAGTCTGGAGAAAAGCGCATGAAAAAGCTGTTCTTGATCCTGCTCCTGCCCGTGATTGTGCTGCTTGCCGTTCTTCTCCTGGTCATTCCCCGAATCACCATTCAAACGGAAGACCCCGTCTTCGAACTGCCGGACGAAGACGGGGAGGAAACTGTCTATGTTCTTCCTTTAAAGGATGAGCTTGCCGGAGAATATGTACTCACGGCTTTGTCTTCCGATGAACTGTCGCTCACAGAATCCGATCTTGCGCCTCTGCGGGAGCGCGGTATTCCGCTCGGTATCGTGCTTGGAGATGACGGGACCGCCTCTCTTTCGGTATTTGATACTCGAATCGACCTGGCAGTCGATCCCGATGCCATGCTGCTGACCGGCAGCGGGCAGTCCTATCCCTTCTTCTACAAGGACGGTATACTGACCGTTTGGGACTCCGCTTCCCGTGCCGAATTCCAAAAGTGCAAATAATACCTCACTTTTCCTGCGGGAGGTTGCCGCTGAGAGTGGTGATGAGATCCTTATTCGGCACTATTTTCCAGCCGTCCCGTGTCAGGCAAAGCTGTATTCGCAGACCTACCGACCCGTAATAATCTCTCGGATGGTCGAGCAGTTCACTCAATGCCGCTTCGCATGCCGTCTCTGCTGCTTCCTGACGATATTCCCCGTTCTCGTCATAAACCTGATCTCTATCTGTTCTCCTCGTCAGCTCCAGCAGCTGTTCCCGCGTTCCACGCTGCAGATCCTGCTCCATCTTCGAATAGTCGAGCACCTGCAGCTGAATTTCCTGCCAGGCCTTGGTCTTCTCGGTAATACATTCTCCCAACAGGCGGCAATTCCAGCTCTCTCTCAGCGCCTCCCGTGCCTTGGTGCGAAGTTCGTCTCCGGAAGCATCTCCGCCTGTCAGATTTACGCGGGTTGTCAGACAATCTTCCGCCTCTTCATAGCTTCCTCTCTTCAGCGCATCAAAAAAGCGTTCTACCGTCTCCTGCGCTCCTTCTTTGCTTGCGGAAACATAGCTGTTTTCGCTGACCGTCGGAAAACAGACTGTCAGGGCGGCCGCAGTCAGAATGATCGCCAGCACTCCGTAGAGCATACGGAACCTGCTCTTTCTGTGCCGAATTGAGAACCAGATCAGCGCAGCCAGAGCCCCCAGGAAGATCAGGGCAGCGCCAACCATAGTTTCCATTGGGAGTGAACGGCTTCGGATTTCCGAAAGATCTTTTTTCGCTGCGGCAGTCGTTTCTGCCTTTTCGGCGGGAACCGCCGCTTTTTCCTCTGCTTCTTTTTCGGCTGCCGCCGCTTCTTCTGCTGCCAGCCGATCCTTCTCCTCCGCTTCTGCAAGCGCTTTTGCTTCCGCCTGCTCTCTCTCGACTCGTTTTTCATGCGTTTCCTGGGCGTAATCGCACATCAGCGTGCAGTACGCAGCCAGAACGCCGTAGGCGTTCTCTGTTCCCGTCGTGAAAAGCACGATGGCAATCGGATCATCCGTAAAGCAGAGGGCGCAGTCGTTCAGGTAAAGAATCGGATCCTCCGCGAACCAGCCGTATTTATGGGCAATGTTGAATCGCCGTTCATGCAGTTTGAAATATTTTTCTGGTTCAGCCTGCTGCATGGTGCTGATCAGCCGGTCGTACTTCTCCCCGCCGTCATACAGCTGCCGCAGGCAGGTAATCATCTGCCGCGGTGTAAAAAAGTTGTTTTCATAATATTTTTCATCGACATTCTCCGGATCTTCACCCATAATTGGCGCAATCAGGATTCGATAACGGTGATAATAGGTCGAAGCAGGCTGTGTCTGGATGGTATCACCGGCATAGGTCCAGAGTGTCTGAGCGTAATCGTTGTTGGAGTCGATAATAGTGCCGCGCAAAAGCTCGGAATAGCGGAAACCCAGAATGGATTCATCCGATCCGATTTTTCCCTCGGCAATCCAGTCCAGAAACAGCATGTTCAACGGCACCTTATACATGCTGCCGCTGACCCGGTATACATCGCCGTTGTAATAGTGTTCCTCTCCGGTCGCAAAGTTGTAATACCCCGCCCCAATGGTCTCCGGATCGGCATTGTATTCCTGCAGCATCAGCAACAAACGGGTTTCCCAGTCACTTTTCTCTTCCGTTTTTTCTTCGGTCCCGTCGGTATTGTTATCCTGACTCTCATCTTCCGCTGCCGCTGTCTCTTCCGGTATTGCTGCCGGCTCCTCAGCCAGAGCGGCAGGAAGCAGCGCCGCTGTCAGCAGGAAGCTGAGGAGGAAGCACAGTATTCTCTTTTTCACGTCTCTGTTTTTCATTCTCCGAACTCCTGAGCGGCAGTGCTTTCTTCAGACCGTACTATTGTATCATCTGAAACCGGAATTGCAAGGAAAACTTCAGAACATTCCCAGATTCCGGAAAAGCAGAATCCATAGAAACAGACTGAAGACGCTGACTGCTGAGGTGATCACCACGATATCACCGGCCAGTTCTTCATCTCCAGCGTGCATCTGCTGTACCATGGTAAACGAGTTTACTGCCGTCGGTGTGGCAAAAATGCCGATCAGCCCAATAAACTCTGCTCCGCGGAAACCGGCAAGCGCTGCCGCGGAAAGCAGCAGACCCGGCGTGACAAACAGTTTGATCGCCGTCACGACAGCTACCGGTCGGATTCGGTCCTTCATTCCGCCGAATCGGAAGAATGCCCCGAGAAGAAAAAGCTGCAGCGGGGTAGCGATTCTTCCGATGTTTGAGACAGCCGTTTCCATCAGGTTAGGCAGCCGGATGTGCAGCAGCTGAAACAGGATCCCGAGCAGCGAACTGATTACCAGAGGGTTTTTCAGGATATCGAGAACGACTTCTCCCGGCTTCAGCTTCCCGCCCCGAAAGCGTTCCAAAACAAAAACGGCAAGGAAGTTGAACAGCGGCACAACGACGGCGATCAGCAGCGTAACCGAACCAAGGTTTTCCCCTCCGGTCAGCGCTTCTGCCACAGGTAGTCCCATAATCACAAAATTGCTGCGGAAGATGCCCTGTGCCACCACGCCGCGCCGGTTTTCTGCTGGCTCCCAATGCTTGACTCCGATAAAGGCCGCCGAGAATACAAGCAGCACCCCGGCTGCTGCAAACGCAATCAGCCTCGGATTAACAACGGTGGACAGGTCCGATTGATAGATGTTCCAGAACAGCAGGCATGGCAGGAACACACAGAAGGCAGCACGGTTGAAGCGGAAAATATCTCCGCGGTTCAGAATGCCCGCAGCCCGGGCAGCGTAACCCGCGGCCATGATCAGAAACATCGGCACAACGGCATTCGCTGAAAGCAGAAAGTTTTCCAAAAAGTGCTCCCCTCCTTTCCTGATCCTGTTTTTCAGTATAGCACATGCCGGTGCAGAAAAGATTATTTTTCTTTAAACTTCTCCCTTTATCTCATGTCTTGTGGTTTTGTACAGTTTTTCTGCATTTTTCCGGCATGGATTTTGAAGATTTTGGGCAATGTCTTAATTGACAGAATTGCCTGAACAGTTTATTATAATCAGTATCTGAGCATACCATATTATCATATCATCAACCGGCAGGAGGAAAACGGATGAAGAAAGTACAATTTACCGAAACTGTGCTGCGTGACGCGGGTCAGTCTTTGATTGCAACGCGTCTGGCCTACGATCAGTTTGAGCCCATTCTTGAAACCATCGATCAGGCAGGTTTTTATTCCGTGGAGTGTTGGGGCGGCGCAACCTTTGACGTCTGCCTGCGCTTTCTGAATGAAGATCCCTGGGAGCGGCTGCGGAAAATCCGGGCAAAGATGCCCAACACCAAGCTGCAGATGCTTCTGCGCGGTCAGAACATTCTCGGCTACAAGCATTACAGCGATGATGTCGTCCGCCGTTTCGTACGCGCTTCCGTCCGCAACGGCATCGATATTATCCGTATTTTCGATGCACTGAACGACGTTGACAATCTCAAGGTTGCCATCGAAGAAACCGTAAAATCCGGTGCCATGGCTTCCGGCGCAATTTCCTACACCACAAGCCCCGTGCACACCCTTGAAAAATATGTGGAAATGGTCAAGGAACTCCAGCAGATGGGCGTTGCCTCCATCTGCATTAAGGACATGGCCGGTATCTGCACTCCGAAAGCCGCCTATGACCTGGTCTCCGCGATCAAAGATGCGGTAGATCTTCCTGTTGTTCTTCATACTCACTGCACTGCCGGGCTGGCGTTCATGACCTGTCTGAAGGCGGTTGAGGCCGGCTGTGATATCATCGATACGGCGATTTCCCCCTTCTCCGGCGGTACCAGCCAGCCTGCGACCGAGACCCTTGCCTATGCGTTGCGGGAGTTCGGCTATGAGGTTGACCTGGATGATGACAAACTTCTCAAGATGGCGAACTTCTTCAAGCCTATCCGGGCCCAGTTCCTTGAGAAGGGAACCCTCAATCCGATTTCGATGGCCACTGATACTCAGTGCCTGACCTATCAGATTCCCGGCGGCATGCTTTCCAACCTCCTCAGCCAGCTGAAAACGCTGAATGCGCTGGACAAGTTTGACGAAGCCCTGCTCGAGACCCCGCGTGTACGCAAGGACATGGGCTATCCCCCGCTGGTCACCCCGACGAGTCAGCTGGTCGGCACTCAGGCCGTGCAGAACGTCCTTGCCGGTGAACGCTACAAGAACGTCGGCGCCGAGATCAAGGCTTACTGCCGAGGCGAGTACGGCAAGACCCCGGCTCCCATTGACCCGGAGATCCGTGCAAAGATTCTCAACGGCGAAGAGCCCCTCAAAGGCCGCTATGCCGACACCCTTCCCACTGATATCTATGAAAAGGCCGAAAAAGAGCTGGGTGATACCGCCCGTTGCGAAGAGGACGTCCTCAGCTACATTGCCTTCCCACAGGTAGCCGAAAAGTTCTTCGAGGAGCGTAAACAGCGCGAAGAGAAGAAGGTCCGCTACTCCATTGAGCAGCTGTAAACGGGAGGGAATACACGTGACAGATCTGGTAAACATCTCCCTGCCCACCGCGGGCGGTTATGCGATTCTCGGCTACTGTGTCGTGTTCTTCGGTCTGGTGCTTCTGATGATCGTGATCATGATCATGGGGAAGATCATGATGGCAAAGAATGCCGCACCCGCCGTTCAGACCGAAGCCGCCGCGGTTCCCGAGCCCGCAGCGCCGGCTGTTCAGGCTGAAAAGGCCTCCGGTACGGCCGGTGAGTTCAAGCTCTACAACACCGATCCCCGTGACGCCGCCATGGTCATGGCTATCGTCGCTGATTCGCTCGGCAAGCCCATCAATGAACTGCGCTTTATTTCCATCAGGGAGGTCAAGGAAGATGAAGTATAAAGTAACGCTGAACAATCGCGTTTATGAGGTTGAGGTCGAAGAAGGCGAAGCCATGCTCGTCGATGAATATGCGCTGGCTGCTCCGGCCGCTCCCGCTGCCCCTGCACCTGCAACCGCTCCCGCCGCGGCTGCCCCAGCTGCTCCCGTCGCTTCTGCAGCGCCTGCCGGCGCTGTTGCCGCCGGCGAAGTCGTCAAGAGTCCCATGCCCGGCAATGTTCTGAAAATCAATGTCACGCAGGGCCAGCAGGTCAAAGAAGGCGACGTCCTTCTGATTCTCGAAGCCATGAAGATGGAGAATGAGGTTGTTTCTCCCAAGGCCGGCACCGTTGCCCAGGTTGTTGTCGCAAAGGGTGCCGTTGTGGAAACCGGCAGCGCGCTCGTCGTGATCGCATAAGGAGGCCCGGATGGATATAATGGGTGTCCTGCAGAAGCTGGCCCTTGAGTCCGGCTTTGCGGCTTTCTTTACCACGGAAGGCGGCTGGAAAAATCTGGTCATGATCCTGATCGCTTTCGTGCTTCTCTATCTCGGCATCGTGAAAAAGTTTGAGCCTCTGCTGCTCTGCGGCATTGCCTTCGGCTGCCTGCTCTCGAACCTGAGCTACTTTATCGGCATGGGCACAAACGCTCTCTATCACCCCGAGCTCTGGGAGGCCTTTCTCGATTCCACCAGTCCGTATTACCACAGTTACGGCCATATCATGTCTCACTGCGGACTTCTGGACTTCTTCTATATCGGTGTCAAAGCCGGTATCTATCCCTCACTGATCTTCATGGGTGTCGGTGCCATGACGGACTTCGGTCCGCTGCTCTCGAACCCGAAGAGTCTTCTTCTCGGCGCCGCGGCTCAGCTTGGCGTGTTCATTGCCTTCTTCGGTGCAGTGCTACTTGGCTTTACCGGCCCCCAAGCAGCTTCCATCGGCATCATCGGCGGTGCGGACGGCCCCACAGCCATCTACCTGACCACCAAGCTTGCTCCGGAACTGCTCGGACCGATTGCGATTGCCGCTTATTCCTACATGGCTCTGATCCCGCTGATTCAGCCGCCGATCATGAAGCTGATGACTAACGACAAGATGCGGAAGGTCAAAATGGTTCAGAGCCGTGAGGTCTCGAAGACTGAGAAGATCGTCTTCCCGGTTGTCGTTGCCACCTTTGTCATCCTGCTCCTTCCCTCCACCGCTCCTCTGATCGGCTGCCTGATGCTCGGCAATCTCTTCCGCGAGTGCGGTGTGACGGATCGTCTGTCCGACACGGCCCAGAACGCGCTGATGAATATCGTCACGATTTTCCTCGCCACCTCTGTCGGTGCCACGATGGTCGCACAGAACTTTCTGAATCTCAACACCATTAAAATCATTATTCTAGGTCTGATTGCCTTCTCGATCTCGACAGTTGGCGGTCTCTGCGGCGGTATTGTCATGTATAAGACTTCCGGCGGCAAGATCAACCCTCTGATCGGTTCCGCCGGTGTGTCCGCGGTTCCCATGGCCGCTCGCGTCTCCCAGGATGTCGGCAGAAAGTACAACAAGAGCAATTATCTGCTGATGCACGCCATGGGCCCGAATGTGGCCGGCGTCATCGGTTCAGCCATCGCTGCAGGCTTCCTGCTCAGCGTTTTCGGCTGAATACAAAAAAGCCCGTCTTTACGGGCTTTTTTCTTGATTTCATGAACGAGGTATTAAACATGTCTAACTATCAAGCTCTCTATGAGCAGAAACGGCTCACAGCCGATGAAGTTGCAGCTCAGGTGGAAAACAACTGGCTGATCGGTATGGACGCTGCTATTGCCCAAACTCCTGCCATCATGGACGCCATCTGCCGCCGTGCAGAAAGCAGCCTTCTTCGCGGTGTGCGTGTTCAGTTCCTTCTTGACAGCTATCCCTTTGCCTTTCTTGCAGATGATTCTTTCGCCGGCAAGATCACCGGCGAAGGCTGGTTCGCCAGTGCGGGTGCCCGCAAAGCCCTGGCTGGCGGCTGGGCGGATTTCATCCCCAACTACTATCGCGACTGTCCCCGCCACATTCGTGCCAACTACGAATATGATGCCTTTTGCGTCTCGGTTTCTCCGATGGACAAACACGGCTACTTTAGTTTGGGAACGGTCAGCTCGTATTCCCCGGCCATGATCGACAAGGCAAAGCGTATCTTTGTAGAGGTCAATGAAAACACACCGCGCGCCGTCTGCGGCGCTCAGCTGCATATCAGTCAGATTACCGGACTGGTTGAGAACACCTTTGAACTCCCCACCCTGCCGCCTGCCAAGCTGGACGAAACCAGCATCACCATCGGCAACCTGATTGCCGAGCAGATTCAGGACGGCTCCTGCATTCAGCTCGGGATCGGGGCGATCCCCGATGCCGTCGGTCTGGCGCTGAAGGAAAAACACGATCTTGGCATTCATACCGAGATGTTCACCAGCTCCATGGTTGATCTGATTGCCTGCGGTGCCGTCAACAACAGCAGAAAGCAGATTCACCGAGGTGTCAGCGTCACCACCTTTGCCTTCGGTTCCAAGGCCATTAATGACTTCATTGATGACAATCCCGCCATCGCCATCCTGCCGGTCGACTACGTAAACAATCCCGAAGTCATCTGCCAGAACAACAACATGATCTCTATCAATGCCGCGCTGGAAGTCGATCTTTTCGGCCAGGTATGCGCCGAAAGCATCGGAACGAAAATCATGTCCGGGTCGGGCGGTCAGGTGGACTATGTCCGCGGCGCCTGCCAGTCCAAAGGCGGCAAAAGCTTCATCGCCTTTACCTCGACTGCCAAGGGCGGCACCATCAGCAAGATTAAGCCCATTCTGACTCCCGGCGCCGTTGTGACGACCAGCAAGAACGATGTCGACTATATTGTAACCGAATACGGTCTGGCTCATCTGAGAGGCGAGCCCCTTTCCAAACGCGTCGCCCAGCTGATCGCCATTGCCCATCCCGATTTTCGAGACGAACTCCGCTTTGAAGCCAAGAAACGCGGTATTCTGATCTGATTTTTACCTAAACAGAACAGAATCCCGCCCATAGGGCGGGATTCTTTCAGGAGCATTCATGAATTGGAAAGCTGTTCTCTTTGATATGGACGGAACCGTTCTCGATACGCTTGATGATCTGGTAGATTCCGTCAACCGAAGTCTTGCGGAGTTTTCCCTTCCGCCTGTCGATTCTTCTGTCGTCCGCCGAAATCTAGGCAACGGGGCTGCGTTCCTGATCGCGCACTGTGTTCCTCCGAGAACCGAAGAAGATCTCTGCACGCGTGTTCTCGAATTTTATAAGCCCTGGTATGATGCGCATTGCAAAATTCATACCCGGCCGTATGACGGCATTCTGCCCCTGATGCAGAAACTTCGTGCACATGGTCTTCGCCTTGCCGTGATCTCGAACAAACCCGACACTGCCGTCCAGGAACTTGCAGCCGTCTTTTTCCCGGGCATGCTGGATGTCGTTGTCGGCGAAAGTCCTGGCATTCGGCGAAAACCCAGTCCAGACACGGTTTTAGAAGCAATCTCGCGTATGGGACTTGCTGTTGAAGACTGCGTCTATATCGGGGATTCGGAAGTCGATATTGAAACCGCCCGCAGCGCCGGAATGGTCTGTATCTCGGTGAGCTGGGGCTTCCGAGACGAAGAAGCGCTTTTTTCCTCCGGGGCATCGATTCTTGTCCATACCCCCGAAGAACTGTCAGAAAGGATACTGCAATGAAAACACTTGGATTGATCGGTACCGGGAATATGGGTTCTGCGCTCGCAAGAGCCGCTTCCAGAACGGAAGGAAATCGGCTTTTGCTGGTCAACCGTCATCCCGAAAAAGCTGATAAACTCGCCGTAGAAATCGGCGGTCGTTCTGTTTCCCAGGCCGAGGCCGCACAGAACTCGGACTTCCTCTTTCTCGGCGTCAAGCCCATCATGCTCTCTGCTCTGTCTGAAACTCTTGCTCCGCAGCTTGCTTCCCGACAGAGCCGCTTTGTTCTTATCAGCATGCTGGCCGGCGTTACGATTCAGGATGTCCAGAATCGTCTGCAGAAACCATACCCCGTCATCCGCATTATGCCGAATACCCCGGTTTCTGTCGGCGAAGGCATGATTCTTTATTGCTGCAGTGGCGAAGTCACCGCTGACGAAGAAACTGCTTTCCTCACCGCCATGCAGGCTGCCGGGCGCTTTGTCAAAATGGAAGAGCGTCTTTTTGATGCCGGCATGGCTATTTCTGGCTGCGGTCCCGCTTATGTTGATCTTTTTGTCGAGGCGCTGGCCGACGCAGGCGTTGCCTGCGGCCTACCGCGGAAAGAGGCGATTATGCTGGCTGCTCAGATGACTCTCGGCTCTGCCCGGCTGATTCTGGAGAGTGGCAAACATCCAGGCGAATTGAAAGATGCCGTCTGTTCCCCCGGTGGTACCACCATTCAAGGCGTACGAGCTTTGGAGGCCCATGGTTTTCGATCGTCCGTCATAGAAGCCGTCATTGCCGCCAGCAAAGCCTGAACCTCCAGTTTCGTGCTTTTTTTCAGGTTCTGCTGCATATAGAGATTTGCAATGTGCTGATTCAAGTGATATACTGTAGGAAACCCGCAATCACATGAGAGGCTGAATGTTATGAGAAAAGTACTTCATTTTTTTAAAGTCATCCTGTTACTGGCATGGCTGGTTTTCTTGATTCTCTGCTGTCACTCCTGCATCATGAAGCTAAACAGCACACTGAGCGAAAGCACTCCCGACAACGTCGGCAATGACACTACACTCGCAGCAGCACCGGATCAAACGGAGAAGGATGTTATTACTCTCTCATCAGGTGATTATCCGCTGACGGCCAAAAATCTGACGGCGGTCGTGATCCCCGCAGACCTGCCGTTGCTTGACAGCCTTGCCGCATTGAAGACGGCCGATTTTTCGGGCAGCACCTGCTATGCAGATATTATTTTCTGGGCAGAGCAGCATCCCGAGATCTCTGTGCGTTATACCGTCACGCTTCCCGATGGTCAGACGATCGCCAATGATGCGAAGACGCTTGACCTCTCTGGAATGAATCCGACGGATGCCCTTCAAGTAGCAGAATTGCTGGCATTTCTTCCAAATCTGACTACAGTGGATCTGGGGACCGCGCAATCCGGCAGTGCGATCAGCACCGATGATCTCGCCGCTATTGCCGCAGCCTGCCCGGATGCTGCGTTGAACTATTCTCTGTCTTTTAAAGGCCAGTCCCTTCCTCTCAACAGCACCGAAATTGACCTTTCCTCCATCACTCCGGCTGATGTTCCGGAAGCTGTCTCGCTTCTCCGCTGCATGAATCAGGCCTCTCTGGTTCATCTTGGCACAGCTGACAACGGTCTCAGCCTGTCGGATCTTACACAGTTGCATGAAGCAGCGCCTTCTGCCGCACTGGATTACCCTTACAGTCTATGGGGTGTAGACTTTAATCTTTCTGATACTGATCTCAGTTTCAGCCATATCAAAATGAACGACGAGGGTGCTGCCGTCAAACAGGTTCTGCCTTGTATGACCAGATTGGAGACCTTAGACATGGACTCCTGCGATGTCTCAGACACTTCTATGGCCGCCATCCGTGAGGAGTTTCCGAACATCAATGTCATCTGGCGTATCTGGTTTGCCGGCTATAGCGTCCGCACGGATGTTGAGCGTATTCTGGCATCCTCAAAAGCCAAAGGCGGAACGGTCACAGATGAAGCGGCACGCTGTCTGCAGTATTGCAATAAGGTCAAATATCTCGATCTTGGCCATAACGAAGCTCTGACCGACATTTCCTTTGTTCGCGGTATGCCCGATCTTGAGGTTGCCATATTCGCCATTAATGACATCAGCGATGCTTCTCCTCTGGCCGACTGTCCGAAGTTGGAGTACCTTGAAATTAATTCCACCAATATCACGGATCTGACCCCGCTCTCGAATCTGACCGGTCTTCATCACCTAAACATCGGTCGATGCGTCAACAACGGCGAGAACGACGGAACCGATGAAAAACGTCCGCGTGTCACTGACATTTCACCGCTCTTTGGTCTGACGGATCTTGAACGTCTTTATATCGGAAGCTTAACTGCACCCGGAATTCCCAAAGAACAACTTGAAACCATGGCACAAGTAATGAAAGCCGAAAAGATTGACTCGGAAGGAGATTACTGCGACGCCCGAGTTTCTCCCGAAGGTCTCCCATACGACTACTGCCGCATCAATCTTTCTTCCGGAGATCCGTCTCAAGGAAGTTGGCGGACTGCCGGCTATCGACCGAACTGGGTCTGGGAACAGTGGCAGCAAACAGGAACATTTAACGACCCCCTTAACGAGCGTTATGCCTTATTACGTGAACAATTCGGATATGATACCGCCGACCAGAGTTACTCATTGCCGCAGAACGATCCACTTTATTAATTCTATTCATCGGAGATCATTCATGAAAAAAATCTCCCATATCTTTCTTCTGACGCTGCTCCTGCTTCTCGTGTCTGCATATACGGGGATTACCGTGCTTGCCGAAGAAGACACTCCTGATTTACCTTTTATGGTTCAGAATCAGGAAGTGAGCGCATCGACAGAGTCTCTGAACCTGGGCTATGCAACACAGGAAGAAATTTCTCAAGTGATTTCCGTTCTTCCCTCGCTCACAAATCTACGCACTTTGATTCTTGGCTTTGCTCCCGCGGAGGATCCTCTGGTCTCCTGGGAGCAAATTCGCAGCATTCAGGAAGTGCGCCCTGATCTCAAGATTGAATACCCCTTCAGCATACGCGGCTATCGATTTCAACTTGAGGACGAGGTTCTGAATCTAAGTCACATAAGCTTTGAAGATGAGGGTGCTTTTGCTGTCCAGGTTGCCTCCTGCATGCCCAATCTGAAGATCCTCGACATGGACAGCTGCGGTGTATCCGACGAGAGCATGGCCAACATCCGCGAAAGATTCCCAGATGTTGAGGTCATCTGGCGCGTGTATTTCGGGCCTGCCTACAGCGCCCGAACCAACGTCGAGCGTCTGCTCATGTCCAATCCCGACCGCAACTCTACTCCGTTTGACGATGAAGCAGTAAAAGGCCTTTATTACTGCACTAAGGTCAAGTATCTGGACATCGGCCATATGTCATTTGTAACTGATGCCGGCTGGGCTGCCAACATGCCGGATCTGGAAGTCCTGATTATTGCTATGACGGCTATCAAAGACATTTCTGCTCTGGCAAATTGTCCAAAGTTGAACTATCTGGAGTTTCAGACCAGCGGTGCCTGTGACCTTCGCCCTCTGTCCGAACTGAAGAAACTGAAAGACCTTAATATATGCTACGACTTTGCCCTGCGGGACATTCGTCCGATTTACGATCTTGACCTCAACCGTCTCTGGATCGGTTGCCTGACCCCGATTCCGCGCGAACAGATCGTTGAGTATCAAAAACGCCATCCGAACTGTGAGGTGAACACCACCACAGAAAACCCGACTGAAGAAGAATGGCGTATCCGCAGCGATATTTATCCTCCTACCGCTGTTGACCGTTATGAGCAGCTGTATCAGGAGTTCCAATACGGCAGTTTTCCCGCATGTTATGCCTATAATGAAAATGACCCATACTACTACATGCGCATTGAGTATCCTTTGAATCCATGAAAAAACCCCGCCGATCGTCGGCGGGATTTTTCATGTTTCTCAGGTTTATTTCCCCATATTCATCTGAGCAGCAACTTCGGCAGCAAAGTCTTCCTGTTTCTTTTCGATGCCTTCACCTTTGATAAAATGTACGGCATCCACAAATTTCACCTTTCCTCCGAGCTTCTTGGCGGCATCGGCAATATAGCCTTCTACGGAGCCCGTGAACAGATCAGAACGGACAAACTCCTGCTGCAGCAGGCAGCTTTCCTTGTAAAAAGCATTCATCTTTCCGGCTGCAATCTTTTCCTTTATGGCGGCAGGCTTGGCTGCCATTTTCGGGTCGTTATCCATCAGCGCAACCTGCACAGCCAGCTCATGATCGAGGTCTTCCTGCGGAACCAGCGACTTGTCCCAGAACTTCGGGTTCATGGCAGCAATCTGCATGCATACGTTCTTGCCGATCTCGGTCGCATCAATGTCACCCTCGACAGCCAGATTCACCAAAACACCGTGGGTGCCGCCGGCATGAACATAGGCAACGTTAAAGGGCTCTGCAAAGCGGGCAAATCGACGAATCTGAAGATTCTCACCGATGGACATAACTTTCTCCGGCAGAATCTCGGCAACCGTCAGATCACGACCGGGATACTTGCACTGCAGCAACGCGTCAACATCTTTGGGATCCTCAGACATGACCACTTTGCAGATATCCTTGACGAAAGCAATAAACGCTTCGCTCTTGGCACAGAAGTCAGTCTCGCAGTTCACTTCCACGACAGCGCCGACACCGCACTCCGGGCAGACATGAGCATATGCCATACCCTCGGCAGCAATCCGCCCGGCCTTCTTCGCAGCCTTGGCCAAGCCCTTCTCACGCAGCCAGTCAACTGCCTTGTCCATATCACCGTCGGTTGCCTGAAGCGCCTTCTTGCAGTCCATCATACCGACGTTTGTCATCTCACGAAGTGTTTTTACATCTTGAGCAGTAAAAGCCATTTTTCTTTCCTCCTTGAATACTATATCCTTACACGGAAGCGGAGGCGCTTAAACGCCCCCACCGAATTTTATTCCTCAGCAGCTTCCGCAGTCTCGATCGTCTCGGCATCGACTTCGATTTCTGCCACATCCGCACCCTGATGGCCTTCCTGAACGGCATTGGCCATGGTCGCGGCAATCAGACGAATCGCACGGATTGCGTCATCATTTGCCGGGATTACATAGTCGACCTCGTCCGGGTCACAGTTAGTATCGACGATCGCAACAATTGGAATGTGCAGCTTGCGGGCTTCCGCAATCGCATTGTGCTCCTTGCGCGGGTCAACTACGAACAGGGCACCGGGGAGTTTCTTCATGTCCTTCACACCGCCGAGATACTTCTCAAGCTTTTCCATCTCGCCGAGGTGTTTCATGACTTCCTTTTTTGGAAGCATGTCGAAGGTACCGTCTTCCTGCATTTTCTTCAGTTGGGCCAAACGCTCTACGCGGGTGCGCATGGTCTTGAAGTTGGTCAGCATGCCGCCGAGCCAGCGGGCGTTAACATAGTACATACCGACGCGCGAAGCTTCTTCGCGGACAGCGTCCGTGGCCTGCTTCTTGGTGCCGACAAAGAGAATAGTATCTCCGTTTTCAGCAAGTTGACGAACGAACTGATAAGCTTCCTCCAGTTTTTTTACGGTCTTCTGAAGGTCAATGATGTAGATGCCGTTACGCTCACAATAGATGTACTCGGCCATCTTGGGGTTCCAGCGTCTGGTTTGGTGGCCGAAATGGACACCGGCTTCCAGCAGCTGTTTCATGGATACGACTGCCATATAATTTCTCCTTTTTTGTTTTTTCCTCCGAACGTTTCAGCCCCTCCGCCAAGCCTTTGGCCACATGGGGAAAGTCCACGTCCGTGCGAATTGCCGATATATAATAACTGATTTGTTGCGAAATTGCAAGTACTTTTTTGTGTTTTTGGTCATCCTTTTCTAGCAGATTCATGGGATCCTTTTCTAGCACATTCATGGGAAAGATTGACACTTCTTTCTGCCGGCGGTATAATATTCTATCTGATAAAAACGAAAGGGGCTTTCATGCACGTTTGGAAGTCAAAATGGGTCTTTTTGTTTCTGCTACCGGGTTTATTTCTGCTTGGTGGCTGCTCTCTGTCTAAAGCAGCGGCTGACTCTGCGCCGGTGCCGACTATTTCCGCTTCCCTGCCGGAACGTGAACTAGCGCCTCTTCTGACCATCACTGAGGTCATGACCCGCAACCACGCCACGCTTCGAGATCCAAACGGAGATTTCTCCGACTGGATTGAAATCCGGAACGACAGCGGTGAGGATGTCAATCTGTGCGGTTGGAGTCTCAGCGACCGTTCAAACCGTGACGGTCTCGTTTTTCCGGCTTTTCTTTTTCCAGCCGACAGCACTTTTTTGGTCTATGCCTCGGGAAAAGACTGTCCGGAAGAATTGCAGGCGCCTTTTTCTGTTTCATCGGATGAGACGCTGTATCTGCGCAGTCCCGACGGCGAAACTGTCTCGCAGCTCATATGTCCGGATCTTCCGGCAGACTACAGCTGGGCTCTGCAGGCAGATGGAAGCTGGAAAGAATGCCTGTACCCAACTCCCTGGCGTGAAAACACAGCTGCGGCCTATGATGCCTTGCAAAACGAAGCGGTCTGTCAGTCTCCGCTTCAGTTGAACGAAGTGCTTGTCTCAGACCCGAATTCCTCTTTCTCAAAACTCGGGGGCGGTGACTGGGTTGAACTCAAAAATGTCTCGACTTCTCCGATCGACCTTTCGAGTTGGTACCTTTCCGATCAGGAAGACCATCTTAGAAAAGCAGTCCTTCCGTCGATCACTCTCCCGGCCGGAGGGATTACTGTGGTCAGTTGTGACAACATCGGTCTGTCTTTGAGTTCGAGCAATGAGGCGCTCTTCCTGAGCGAAGATACAGCTGGTCTGCAGGACTGGCTGGTTCTTCGCGATATTCCTCTGGGCGGAAGCTATGGTCGCATGTCAGGCAGAAACGGTGCATTCTTTTTTGCTGCTGCCACTCCCGGTATGGAGAATCAGGACGGTAAGCGCCGTGTTTCAGCCATGCCCGTTTCTCTCACGCCGGACGGTATCTTTGAAGAACATGACCCGGTTGTTCTGGAGCTTTCGGCGCAGGGAACCATTTATTACACGCTTGACACCAGTGTCCCGACTATCTCTTCTGTGGAGTGGAAAGGGCCGATTTCCATTTCGGGCAGCTGTGTTGTGCGCGCGGTTTCCGTTGAGTCCGGTGCCTTGCCCAGTCGTCCGCTTACGCTTAATTATTTCATTGGTGAAGAATTTCAATTGCCTGTTTTGAGTCTGGTATCTGATAACAAAGTTGCCTTTCACCGTATGCTTACCGTCAACTACAAAGGGCAGGAATGGAGCGGCAATCTCTCATGGTATGAAGACGACGGCAGTTTCAGCATCCCCTGCGGGATCAGGCTGCACGGTGATACCAGCCTGATCTATCGCAAGAAAGGTCTCAGCGTCAAGTTCCGGGGAAGCTACGGACAGTCGGAGCTTGACTACGATCTTTTCGGCGGCGGCGTTACCCATTTTACCGACCTTGTTATCCGCGGCGGGCAAGATCAGACGGCTGCCATCATCAGGAATGAACTCTGTGAAGATCTGGCTCTTTCGGCCTCCGACCACGTGATCGCTTCCCGCAGCCGTTATTGTGTCGTATATATTGACAACGTCTATTCCGGAATCTATGCGCTTGGAGAAAAGTTCAATGAACAACTCTACGCCGATCTGGTCGGCGTAGAAGAGAGTTCGGTCGTAACGGTAGATTATGAGGTTCCCCGTACTTCCGATCTATATATCGATGTTTTTCAGTTCTGCGCTTCTCACGACATGTCCGATCCGGAAAACTATGCACATTTCTGTTCTTTGATGGATGTTGACAGTCTTATCGACTGGGTCTTCCTGGAAGGTTTCTGTGCCAATTCGGATTTGACTTTCGGCAATCTCCGTTTTTGCCGAACTTCTGAAGGCGATGGCCGTTGGCGTTTCATGTTCTATGATCTTGATGCAACTCTGCGAGATCCTTATTTGAATCACAGTATTCTGCTTCATCGCAACAACATTCAGTGTGTGCAAATTACCGCCCTTTTTGCAGATCTTATGGTAAACGGTGAATTTCGCGATCGTTTTCTACGCCGAGCAGCTGAACTATTGAACGGTCCGCTTTCCAATGAAGCGGTACTCCGGGAAATAGACCGGCTTTCAATTGAGATTGCCCCGGAAGTCTCCCGTGACTTTGCCATGGAAAAACGAAGCTATAAAAGCTGGGAAGCTGCCGTCAATTCCCTTCGCGCTTTTATCCTTGATAATGATTGGAAGCAGCACAATATTGATGCAATCTGCCGCGAACTTCACCTGACCGATGAAGAACGCTTACATTATTTTGGATAAAAAAGTCGTTCAATCCGTTTCCGTCTCCCGGTGAATCTGACGGATGTTCTTTTCAAATCTATTTCTCGGCCCTTCTACGATCCTTCCGCAGCCGAGACAGCGAAGCCGAAAATCGGCGCCTGTTCGCAGCACCTGCCAGCGCACCCCTCCGCAGGGGTGTGCTTTTTTCATGGTCAGAATATCATACTCCCGGATATCCATATTTTATTTCCTCTTGATATTTTCCCAATAGGCTTGGGCTGTCTGTTCAGTTTTGTTGTTGCCGGGCTGATAGTAAACCCGTCCTTTCAACTCATCCGGGAGATATTGCTGCTCTACCCAGTGGTTGGGGAAATCATGCGGATACCGGTAGCCCTGTTCCCTCTCAAATCCGGTTCCGTCAGCATGCACATTCTGCAATTCGCGGGGAATGCTTCCGACTTTTCCTGACCGCACATCTGCAAGAGCTTCATCGATTGCCACAACAACGCTGTTGGATTTCGGAGCAGTGGCCAACAGAATGCAGGCCTCAGCCAGTGGTAGCCTTGCCTCCGGCAGACCTAATTGCAGTGCACTGTCAACACAGGCTTTCACTATCATTACTGCCTGTGGATATGCCATTCCGATATCTTCACTTGCCGAGCATAGAATTCTGCGACAGATTCCGGTCAGATCTCCAACTTCAATGGCACGTGCCAGATAATGCAGTGCCGCATCCGGGTCAGAACCTCGCAGCGATTTCATCATTGCCGACAGAATGTCATAATGCTCATCGCCGTCCCGGTCATAGCGCATGGCGCTTTTCTGTGAAATCAGCACTGCATCCTTCAGGCGGATGATGCCTTCCTCTCCACAGGCTGAAAACAGCAGTTCCACGGCATTAATTGCCTTGCGCACATCGCCTCCGCAGGAAACCGAAATTCTCCTGACAACTCCGTCTTCCACCCGAACTGGTGTTTCTCGGCGTGTATTCAGCAGATCGATAGCTCGGAGTACTGCTTTTTCGGCATCTTCAGCCGATACCGGTTTGAATTCAAAAACGGTAGATCGACTCAGGATCGCACCAAATACACAGAAATAAGGATTCTCTGTTGTCGAGGCAATCAGCGTAATACGGCCGTCTTCTATAAATTCAAGAAGACTTTGCTGCTGCTTTTTATTAAAATATTGAATCTCATCCAAATACAGCAGCACCCCGCCCGGTGTCAGAAAAGTATCCAATTCTTCGATGATTCGTTTGATATCTCCGATGCCGGCCGTGGTCGCATTCAGTTTGCGCAGGCTTCGCTGTGTCTGTTCGGCAATGATGCGCGCCACCGTTGTTTTCCCGGTTCCTGACGGTCCGTAGAAAATCATATTCGGGGTACTCCCGCTTTCTACAATCCGCCGCAGCAGACCATCCTGACCCAGGATATGCTGCTGCCCGACTATATCATCCAGATTACGCGGCCGAATCTCGTCAGCCAGCGGCTGATATCTGCAGTTCATGCCAACTCTCCTTGTTGCAGCGAGCCAGTGACTTCGGTCACTGGCTCGCAATCATTTCTCCTCTTTTCGGTCTCTGACGTTGCTCTCAGTCTTCGTCATCGTCGTCCGGCAGGTCGGCTTCAGTATCTTCATCCTCTTCTATGTGGAATTCTCCACCGCTGAAAGGATAATAGTCACCCAGTTCACTATTGTCTTCTTCATATTCTTCGTAGTCGAAGTCATCCTGAAGAAACTCTTCCAGATAGTCGAGCCCGACCTCCACCTCTTCCAGCGAATCTGCCAGATTATCCTGTTCTTCGCGGAGATCGTCAAGAGCAGCTGCAATATCGCTGACCAGTTCAGACAGAACATGCCAAAGCTTGCCTTCCCCTGCTTCCGGATCATGCCCCTGCCCTTCCACAAGGCCTCTCAGATAAGCTGCTTTTTCGGTGATCGTCATATGCCGTCTCCTTTCCGGCGCAACAGTATTAAGACCGTTCCGTGTCAGGCTCTGGAGAGGTACTCTCCCGTACGGGTATCAACTTTGATCTTTTCACCCGGTTCGATAAACAGGGGAACCTTGATTTCCGCTCCGGTCTCAAGGGTGGCGGGTTTGGTGGCGTTCGTTGCCGTATTGCCGGCAAATCCCGGATCCGTCTCAGTTACTTCGAGTTCGACGAAGAAAGGCGGTTCCACGTTAAAGACCTTTCCCTTATAAGAGTAGACCGTGCACTCCATATTCTCTTTTACGAATTTAAAGTTGTCGCCCAGAACGCTCTCATCGACGGGCTCCAGTTCATAGGTCTCAGGATTCATAAAATAGTACAGATTGCCGTCAGCATAGCTGTACTCCATATTCATGCGGTCAACGGTGGCGTTCTCAAACTTTGCAGTCGGGTTAAAAGAAGTCTCCGTCACAGCCCCTGTGATGACATTCTTCATCTTTGTGCGGACAAAGGCTGCGCCCTTACCGGGTTTGACATGCTGAAACTCCACGACCTGCATAACCTGGCCGTCCATCTCAAAAGTTACGCCGTTTCTGAAATCGCCTGCTGTGATCATAAGAAAAACCTCCGAATAGATTGAATAAGCTGATACCATATCGGTTGTGCCTATTCTATCCTATCTGCGCCTGTTTTGCAAGCGCTTTTTCTGGGAATCGGCCGCTTCCCTGTGAACCCGTCATCATACTGCAGACGGATTTCTGTTGAACAATCTGTCTCTTATGTGATAGAATTCATTCTGAAAGAATGATACGCTGCGGAAGAAAGGGAAGAGAAATGAAACTGTTGTTTATCCGGCACGGAGATCCGGATTACGAACATGATGTTCTGACACCGGCCGGAAAACGGGAAGCGGAGCTTCTTGCCGCCCGGTTAGGCGACGAAAGGATCAGCGAATTCTATGTTTCCCCTCTGGGACGGGCACAGGCAACGGCGGAGCCGACACTGCGGAGGACAAACCAGGAAGCCGTCTGCTGCGACTGGCTGCAGGAATTCTCGATTCCCGTCCCGCGGCCTGACAAGCAGGGCGATCTGAGCCGTGTTCCCTGGGACTGGCTGCCGCAGGACTGGCTTTGTGATCCGAAACTGCTGGATCCGTTCCGCTGGAGAGAAAACGAGGTTATGCAGGCCGGAGATGTGGGCAGAGCCTATGATGCGGTAACGGCATCCTTCGACTCGCTGCTGGCCGAACACGGTTATCAGCGGGACTGGCTTCTCTATCGGGCAGTTCAGCCGAATACGCAGACTCTTGCCTTTTTCAGTCATTTCGGTCTCAGCTGCCTGCTGATGAGTCACCTGATGAACTGTTCGCCGATGGTGCTGTGGCAGGGGCTGTGCATGGCTCCTTCCTCCGTAACGACCATCTACACGGAGGAACGCAGGTCCGGGATCGCCTCCTTCCGCGCTGCAGCAGTCGGGGACATTTCGCATCTTTTGAAGCACGGCGTTCAGCCGGCCTTTGCGGCAAGATTCTGCGAAGTGCACGGCAACGGCGACCGGGAAGATTGATAAAAAATAATCAATAAGCAGATTCAGCCCCCTGCCGAACGGCAGGGGGCTGAAGTCCGTGAAGCTGTTCTTATCTGAGGATGGTCGGATAAATGGTGAGCTTCTGGTTGACGTAGATCAGGTCGGGGTTCTTGATGTTGTTCCACTGGCAGATCTGCTGGACCGTCACGCCGAAGCGGATCGCGATGCCGGAGAGGACGTCACCGCCCACAACATTGTAAACGATGTACTGGCCATAGTTTACATAGCTGCCCTTCGCATACTGCTGCCAATTGCCGGCGCCGCCAGCCACGTCTCTGAGTTCATTGTCGTTCAGTGCCATTTTTGTTTTCTCCTTTTTTTAATAAAATTTTGTTTTTGCAGGTATATCAGCACAGTCTCTGTCACATTTGTGTCGCACCGTGCAAATACTGTCCGACAGCCGTTTTACTGTTTCCGGACTTGTCGATTGCATTGTAATTCCCCCTGTCCAACAAATGTCCAGCATATTTTATGAAGTTTTTCTTAACAAAAAGGCCCCGAATTTCCGGCTTTTCCGATTGTATTCTCCCTGAAAGTATGGTAAATTAGTCTCGGAAGCCACGCAAAAAATAACAGTAAGGAGAACAGTGATGAAAAGAATTCTGTCGATTGCACTCGCGGTTCTGATGCTGACGGTCAGCTGCGCAAGCGCGCTTGCCGCACCGATCCAGCTCTCTTCTGCGGATGCAGATAATCAAATTAGCTTTATCTATTCCAAACTCAGCGCCATGAAACAGAACGAAGCGAAGAAGGCCTGGAATTATGCCGTGACGGATCTCGACCGGAACGGTCAGCTTGAGCTTCTCGCCGCTTCCGAGCACGACAGCACCCATTCCACCACCCTGATGGTCTGGGAAGTCAACAAGGCCGTGGATACCATGGTCAAGTGCGTCGTCCAGGTGGAAGACGATGAATCCTTCCCCGATATCATGGACGAAGCGGCGGACACCTTCTTTGACGACAAGACCGACACCTGGCACTACCTGTTCTTCGACAACATCGTTCTTTCCGATCAGGACGCCTATTCGCTCAAATGCTCGGTCACCCTGAAGGACCGCACGCTGTCCTATGAACAGTATGCCGTCATGCATGTGCGTACGGAAAACGGCAGTCAGATCGTCACCTATACGGATATGGACGGCAATGTCCTCACCGAGGATGCGTTCAACGCTGCCGGCACTGCCGCCTTCCCGCAGCAGAACAGAAGCAGCACCAATTTCGACTGGTTCGCCTACGATGAAGTTTCTCTGACCCGTCTCGCCGACAGCTATGCCATTTTCATTGGGGAGAAGCAGCCGGTCAAGCCGGCACCCTCCGGCAAGCCGGCCCCCGGCGCCCAGTTCCTGATGATTACAAAGAACCCGACGAATGAGTATCATTCCGCAGGGGAAACCGCCTGGTTTGTTGCCGGTGCCAACACCTGGGATTCTCTGGCCTGGACCTTTGTCTCGCCGAACGGCTCGGAAGATTCGCCTGAAGACTTTCTGTCCGGTTCCGGCGCCAGCATCAACGGCGTATCCGGCACCACACTTTCCATCAGCAATCTGGAAACCTGGATGGACGGCTGGGGCGTGTACTGCACCTTCCGTTATCAGGGACAGACGGCCAGAACCAGCACGGCCTGGCTGAGCGTGAGTGACAATCCGTCCCCGACGCCCGGGGTCATGTCCGGCACAGTGACCGATGCCATGATGAGCACGGTGACCATCCAGCTGGACAACGGAACGACGATCCAGCCGCTGCGGGACAATGTCGTTGTCTCCGGCGAACTGAGTGTCGGCTGCCGCTGCGATGTCTACTATCAGGGAGATCAGCCCACGACCGACAACGTCACCTACGTCTATATCTACGGCAACAATCCTCCCTCCTACGGTTCCATGGGCGGTTCGATCTCGGATGCAACCATGAACTTTGCCACCATTGATCTGGATGGGGGCGGAAGCGTTACCGTCAGCCAGGATATTGTCAATATGGTTTACGGCAGCATGGTCCTGGGCTGCCGCTGCAATGTTCTGTACTACGGCGACTCCCCCAGCAGCGACAACGTATATGAGGTCGATGTCTACGGTTCCGATCCCGATCCCGAACCGCCCCAGCCGCCTGAGCCTCCCCAGCCCGTGATCAACACGGCGAGCGGAAGCATTGTCGATACCAGCATGAATGATATCACGGTCGCGCTGGATCAGGGCGGCACCGTGAACGTCAACATGAGTCTCGTCCAGGTTGTCTACGGCGACATCACCATCGGCAGCGAAGCGGATGTCAATTATTACGGGGACTATCCCACCAGCGACAATGTCGTCTCTGTCGATGTCTACGGGAACAGCGATGACGACAGCGGGGATAATGACAACGGCGGCTGGGACCCTGACGACAATGTCGACGGCGACTCGGACTGGGAAGGCAGCGACAACGGCTGAGCCGGAAGGCGCTCCCCGGAGGGCTGTACTGTTTCGCGGCCGCGTCCTCACAAGCTCCGGATCATTCGCTTCCCTGTAGCAACAGGAAAGCTCACTCCCTCCGCTGCTCGTCCTTTCCGATGGAAACCCGCTTTGCTGGGCTTTCCATCGGGGATGCGGGGTGACTCCCAATCAGGCCATACCGTTTCGCGGCCAGGGAAACAACTGCCCCTGACGAACCGTCTGCTGCCGCGAATGATTCCTTCCGTATAGGGGCAGCCCCAGATGTCTACGCTTCCGGCCTTCTACTCGCACCTAGCCTCAACCAAACGCACAAGACCGTCCCAATAAACTAAGCGCGGCGCAAAGGTTTCGAGCGAGGGATCTCCTTCCCTGCCGCGCAATTGCAGAGAGGTACGATCGGGCGCTCCCCGGAGGGCTGTACTGTTTCGCGGCCAGGGAACGGAAAGCCTCTGACCAGCCGGTTGCTGCCGCGAATGGATTATGGGTGTGAAACTTTGCGGCTACGTTGAAGGTTCCTGCCAGCTTATAGGCACCACCCAACTATAAAACGCGGCGGGGGAACGTGAGTGCAAGGAAGAAGTTCATATTCCGCGTAATTGCAGGAAGCTACGATCGGGCGCTCCCCGGAGGGCTGTTCCGCCTTGCGGTACCCGAAAAACACTGCGGGCTTACGCTGATCCTTGTGTTTTTCGACCGCTGCGGTAATCGTGCATCGCCTTCATCTGCCTCCGGCAGCGGCGTTGCGCGATTCCATTTCGCGGCCAGGGTAGCGACTGCCCCTGACATACCGCCTGCTGCCGCGAATAATCAAAAGAGACACATAAAAAGCGCAGCGTGGGAACGTAAGTTCGAGGAAGAAGTTCGTATTCCGCGTAATTGCAGGAAGCTACGATCGGGCACTCGCCAGAGGGCTGTACTGTTTCGCGGTCAGGGTAGCGACTGCCCCTGACATACCGCCTGCTGCCGCGAATGATTTATATAGGGACTGATTTGCTCCCATTTAAAGCGCGGCGGAGAAAGTTCGGAGCGAGAGAGATACTGTGATTCCGCGCAAATGCAGATAGCCATAGTCGGGCTCCTGATTGAAAGAAGCCGCCCCGGTGGGGGCGGCTTTCTTCTTATCTCCAGGGTCTTGCGGTTGTGAAGCAGTCTTCGCAGTAGTTGAACATGGATCCGATGGGCAGTTCCCTTCCGCAGCTGCGGCAGCGGCGGATATACTGTTCCTTGTTCTCGCGCATCAGTTCCGCGATCCGGTCGCAGATTTCACTGCGCTCGGCCGTACAGTCATCCGGGATACCGATTCTCCGCAGCAGCTGGTGATGAATATCGTAGGCCTTGTACTGCAGTTCGCAGTCCAGCAGCGTTTCCGTACCGAAATACGGCAGCGGAACCGGTTTCCCGCGCAGAATGGCTCTGGCGCAGGCCGTCCAGTATCCAATCAGTTCTTCGCTTTTGGTATCGACCGGACAGGTGATCAGGTCGAAGACCAGTTCGCGCTGTGTCGTGACCGCGCGCAGACCTTTCAGGCAGCGCAGCAGAATCTGGGCATCGCGCATATCCTCGCGCATAAAGGCCTGGTTTCTCTCCATCTTCTGCCAGGTTTTCAGGAGCAGCTCCAGCTCGTAATCCGTCTCCAGCACCTCGCGGGGGAAGGCGATGCAGGCCGCCCGGATATCGCGAACCTGCTTTCCGAGCTTTTCCCGAATGATGGACTTGTTTCCGAGTACCAGCACCTCGCCGTATTCGTTCAGGCCGAAGCGGCCGGCGCGGCCGCCGATCTGGTTGACCTCGGCGGTGGTCAGCGGCCGGAATTCCCGTCCGTCGAACTTCTCGGTCTCGGCAAAGATGATGCGCTTGATCGGCAGGGAGATGCCGAGCCCGATGGCGTCCGTTGCGACAACCAGGTTGGTTTCGCCCCGGGTGTACTTCCTGACCTCGTTCCTTCGCGCTTCCGGCGGCAGCGCGCCGTAAATCACGCTGGCACGGAAGCCGTTCCGCTCAAGCAGGGCCGCGGTCGAAAGCACGCTCTTCCGGGAAAAACAGATCAGCGCGTCGTCCGGACGCAGATCCTGATAGCCGCGGCAAATGCCGCCGTAGCGCAGCGGTGCCAGCCGTTCATGCCT
>JAFYHU010000064.1 GCA_017538965.1 Oscillospiraceae bacterium | reverse complement strand
TGTCTTTCTCCATGGAAGACCTCCTCATTTTCATTGGTGTTGGTCGGCAAACCTTTCACCTACTGTAATGGGGAGTTTTATTTTTGTCCATAGCTAAAGCCTTTTTTGCCACTGGCATAGCCAGTGGTTGTCTACCAATGTAAGAGAAAAAGCCCTGATCCGTCAGGGCTTTTCATCATTTTTTAACAATTATCAGCAATGTAACCAATTTCAAATTGTGTTTTTTGTATATTTTACGACTTGATTTTTCTTTCTTTTTTGTGTATGATGATGACACAAGATAAGGAGGTACAACATCTCCCAGGCTCACCCGTTAAAGTGGGATCGGGTGAGTGCCGCTGAGGATCAGAGGCAGGAAACGCTCCGACAAAAGGCCGCCCCCTATTGGGGCATATGCATGACGCATTTTGATAATTGTTTCGTGAGAGGATTCCGAGCATGACGCAGCGGTGCCGATTCTAATGAAAGAGAGGTACCCATGATGTTAGATACCAAGAATTCAGAGAAGTAAGCCCTGATTGTGTTGAGCGTTTTATGCTGCAGTCAGGGCTTACTTCTGTTTTTGGGGATATTTTGATTGTCGAACCGCCGTAAGGGCGGTGTTTTTTTATTCAGCAGCAGATCGGGAAGATTCTGCAGTAGGGGCCGAGGCAGAGGTTGGCAGCGCAGAGGGTCAGGCAGAGGCGGTTGGTATTCAGACTGTTGTTGTAACTGACGCGGTAGTTGTCATAGTACTCGCCGCCGCTCTGCAGCGACTGATAAAGCCGCTGGTAATCCACGTTGTCCGGTTCGATTTCCAGCGCGCGCCGGATATCCTGACTGGCGGCAATCTTATTGCCGAGGAACATGTTGGCGTAAGCGCTGTAGTAGTACCAGGTGCCGTCCCGGTCGGCAACGGGAACGGAAGAGAGCGCCGTCAGCGCCTCGCGATACATGCCGTTGCGCAGATAGTTCCTCGCAGCAGTGATCTCGCTGCGTTCGGTATTCTGGGTGCGGGCATAGGCGTCGGCGCCGCCGTAGGCGCTGCCCCAGTACTGCCCGGCGAAACCGCCGAAGGGATTGCCGTAGGGGTTGTACTGATACGCGCCGGCTGTGCTCCCCTGCTGTTCGTAGGCCGTCCCGTTCTTGATCGCGTCATAGGCCGTGTTGATGTCATTCATCTTCGCGGCGGCGGCTTCGTCTCCGGGGTTCAGGTCCGGATGATATTTTTTTGTGAGCTCCCGGTAGGCCTTTTTGATTTCTTCATCACTCGCGTCAGGAGAAACCCCGAGAACCTTATACGGATCCGATCCCATTCGACATTTCCTTTATCCCGTATTTTTTATCAAATTCCAGCCAGAATCCCTCGCAGAGGATATTCTTGAGAATTCCCGCGTCCGTGACCAGCGGAAGTCGGTCGAAATAAAACAGGGCCTCGCCCATCAGCATGCGGAGAATCGAGCGGAAGCGCTCGCCGTTGTCTTTCAGACCGTAGTACCGGCGGAAGGGATTGTAGCTGTTTCGCAGCGCGTCCTTATCCAGATCCATCGCGGCGTCCAGGATATACAGGCTGCGCCCGAGCGCGGCGCCGAAAGCACGCAGCGTGTCGGCCCACCGGTCCTCACGAACAACAAAAACCTCCGCCATGATCTCTGCGAAGGTTCCGGCCGCTCCGTCCGGGTCTTCCCGATTCTCTTGTTCGCAGCGGTGAAGCGTCTGCAGGGAACGACGCATGCATTCGACCTGGCGCGGATACACTTCGGCAAGTTCTTCTCCGGTGCGGCGAAGCGCCGCAGAGGCTGTCAGCGAGAGCAGGCTCCCCTCATCTTCCCAGTTATCCCGGAGCTTATGAAAGCTCAACAGGATGTTCATGTCCGCCGCATAGTCCGTAAATGCGCACTGCCACCAGTTCTGCTTTTCGCGCGGGTGCGCCGCACAAACGGACAGGCCGGCGCTTTCTTTTTCCTCATACAGAGACTGCAGCAGGAGGATCAGGAAGCACTGGTCATAATTCAGCGTCATCCCCGCCAGCTGGCCATAGCGCCCGCGAAGATTCCGACACAGTCCGCAGTAGGCAGCGTGGTATCTGGCATCCTCCTCCGGGGTCAGGTGCGCGCGGTCAGCCGTGAGATAGCCGAACATTCAGCTCTTCCCCATAAAGGAATTCCCGCACTTGCGGCAGACGATCTTGATCTTCCCTCTCCCCTTCGGCACCCGCAGCGTAGTCTTGCAGGAGGGGCAGACGAAAAACTTGTACTCCTTCCGTTGAACCCACTGTTCCTTCTTGACGCGCAGAGCGCTGAAGAATCTTTCCCGGATACGCAGATAACGGCCGTTCTCTTCCCCGCGTCTGATCAGATCTCTGGAAAACATCCGAAAGTATGTGAAGCCGAGCACAATCAGGGCAATCGGCATCAGCAGCCTGCCTGCGCCGCTTTTGCTGAAAACGGCCGCGAGCAGAATCAGAATCACATCCGCCAGCAGCAGGAAGCGGTTCAGCGCATCATTTCCGTTTCTGCCGGCCATAAACTGAATTATCTTTTCCTTCATGGAGACTTAACCTCGGCAGCAAGAATCACATCAACTGTCATTGTAAACCATTCCGGGCAGACAATACATCAAGAATTTGTTAACAAGCATCATCCGCGCTTCTCACGGAGAGAAAGAAGGACGATCTTCTCGACGAGTTCGTCATAGCTCATGCCCTCGACCGCGGCGGCCTTCGGAATAAGGCTCGTGGGCGTCATGCCCGGAAGGGTGTTGACTTCCAGGAACCAGGCGCGGCCTTTGGCGTCCAGAATGAAGTCAGAGCGCGAATAGACGCGCAGATCCAGATCACGATGGACCTTCTCGGCCGCCTCGCGCAGCTGTCTGTCCTCTTCCGGGCTCAACGCCGCGGGGCAGATCTCCTGTGCTCCCTTTTCGCCGCTCTGATACTTCGCGACATAATCGAATTCGCCGTCCGGCGGGATGATCTCGATCGGACTCAGGGCGCGTCCGTCAAGGACCGGAACGGTCAATTCCCGTCCGAGGATCTTCTCCTCGACCAGCACATGGCTGCCGAAGGGAAGGACTTTGTGCAGCGCGGCAGCGAGTTCTTCGCGGGTGTCGGGCAACTCAACCCCCAGGGAACTGCCGCCGTTCACAACCTTCACCGCGCAGGGCACGGGAAGCGTAGCGGCGAGGCGATCGATGTCCTCCTCCGAATACGACAGTTCCTGCCACTCGGGAGTACGGATCCCTTCGGCGCGGAGGAGGCGCTTGGCCACCGGTTTGTTCATGGCAATAGCGCTGGCCAGGGGGCCGGAGCCGGTATAGGGTACGCCGAGCATCTCGAGCAGGCCCTGAATCTTCCCGTCCTCGCCGTCACGGCCGTGGAGGCCGAGAAAGACGCAGTCGGCCAGAGAGCAGATTCCGTTGATGCCGGTGCCGATGATCCCGGGTCCGGCAAAGAGACGGGCGCGGCGCACGGCGTCGAGGTCGGGAGCCTTCGTCTCGATCGCGACATTGCCGCAGAGACCGTCCGGCTCCAGAAAGGCCTGGTCAAAGGGCTTGTCATAGCGCTCCATGCCGTAAAAAAGATCTACAAAGACGGCCTGATGGCCTCTCCGGCGGAGGGCCTGGCAGGCAGAAGTGGCGGTAACAAGGGCAACGTGGCGTTCGGAACTGATGCCGCCGCCGAGAACGACGATTTTCATGGTGAGTTCACCTCGATGGTTATATTCCTGCTACGGTGCGGAACAGTTCATCCGCCGTAGTTTTCTCCGAGCACTTCGATCAGATGCAGCTGATCTTCTTCATCGGGCTCGTATCCGGCATCCAGGGCCATCTGATACCACTTCGCCGCTTTCATCGGATCCTTCTCTGCGCCTTTTCCTTCATAATAGCTTTCCCCGATCAGGAAAATGGCACACGGCTGACCCAGCACCGCTGCTTCCCGGAAATACTCCAGGGCTTTGTCACAGTCTTCTTCCACACTTTCGCCAAAATAATACATATAGCCGATATTATAAATGGCATCGGGATCCCCCTGCCCGGCAGCGAGCTGATAACATTCCATCGCTTTGTCATAATCCTGTTCAACGCCCTTACCGTCACAATAGGCGGTGCCCAGGTTATTCAGCGCATTCGGCTGTCCCTGCTCCGCGGCAAGCTGATAATAATGAACCGCCTTTTCATAATCCTGCTCTACGCCTCTGCCGTAATAATAGCAGTTTCCCAGGTCATTCTGCGCATTCGCGTCACCCTGTTCGGCGGCAAGCCGGTAGTATTCCGCAGCCTTTTCCAGATCCGGTTCCGTACCGATCCCGTTTTCATAATTGCAGCCCATGAGATTCTGTGCCTGGGGCAAACTCTGCTTCGCCGCCAGCGTAAGCCAGGCCATTCCCTCTTCCGGGTCCTTTCCGACACCGACGCCGAACAGATAGCAATTCGCCAGGTTGAACTGACTTTTTGCAAAGCCCTGACCCGCAGCAAGACGGTAATACTTCACGGCCTTTTCATTATCCTCTGCAACCCCTTTGCCGTTGGTATAGCATTTTCCGAGTTCGTTCTGTGCCAAGGCGTCGCCCTGTCCGGCAGCTTCCTCCAGAAGAGGGACAGCCGCTTCATAATCCCCTGCATCCAACAAGGCCTGCGCCTTGTCCATGATCGGCTCCTCCGCCGCAGCCGTGATACCCGGCATAATGGTCAGGACCAGACACAGAAGCAGTACCAGGGACAGCATTTTCTTCATCATGTACCCGCCTTCCTTCCGATTGGTATGGGACCAGTATAATCGCTTCCGTCAAGAAATACAAGAGTATCTGTGCTTGATATTCGGCAAAGGATGTGCCAAACAGGATTTGGGATGGCGATTTCCGTATTGACAAGCCGCGCGGAAGATAATACACTTGATAAAAACAGTACAAATCTTCCGCTCGGAGAGAAAGGATCAAGAAACATGCTGGACTTTTTAAGGCAAGAGGGCATCGAGGAATCTCTGATCAGCCGCATTGAGCAATATCGGAAGGACTTCCCCGTCAAGGAAAACGACCTGAGCAGAATTCCCTGCCCGAAGTTCAAATATTACGGCAGCGAGATCTGGAAACTCGCGATTACGGCCATCCTTTCCGGCGAAAACATCCTTCTCGTCGGGCCGAAGGCGACCGGCAAGAACGTGTTTGCGGAGAACCTTTCCGCTGTTTTCGCGAGGCCCGAATGGGACATCTCGTTCTATCTGAACACGGACGCGGCGAGCCTGATCGGAACGGACACCTTCCGGAACGGTGAGGTCAGTTTCCGGAAAGGGCCGATCACCTGCTGTGCCGAGGCCGGCGGGTTCGGCGTCCTGGACGAGATCAACATGGCGAAGAACGAATCCCTCGCCGTGCTGCACGCAACGCTCGACTTCCGAAGAATCATCGACGTGCCCGGCTACAGCCGGATCCGGCTTGCACCAAGCACGCGGTTTATCGCAACAATGAACTACGGCTATGCGGGAACGCGGGAACTCAACGAAGCTCTCGCATCGCGCTTTATGGTCATCAATATGCCGATCATCTCGGGTGAGAATCTGGAGAAGCTTCTGCGGCAGCAGTATCCGACGCTGAGAGAGGAATACGCCTCGCAGCTGACGGCGCTGTTCGAGGAAATCCGCCGGAAGTGCGAGAGCTCGGAAATCTCGACAAAAGCGCTGGATCTGCGCGGTCTGCTCGCAGCGGTCAACCTGGTTTACAACGGTCTGGACATGTTCGATGCGCTGAACATCGGAATCATCAACAAGAGCTTCGACGACTTTGAGAGGACTCTGGTGGAAGACATCGTCTCCGCCCGCATCGACGGCAAGCTCAGAAAGGCAGACATCTTCTCCGCGGAGAGCGTGTGACGGCCGCACAGGTCCGCCGCAAGCCGAAGCGCCCGACCCCCGACACACCATGAAGAATCAGAATATCCCGGATCTGCAGAAGAGACGTGCAGACAATATCATATGGAACTGCGCGAACGACTACTCCTTCGCGCCGGACTTCAAAGCTTACGACAGCAGCGGCGAAGTGGATCTCTACTGGAACATTATCTTCGGTTCCGCGAGACGTCACTATGAGTACGAGAAGCTGGAAAAACTGTTCCAGATGCTCGACAAATACAAAAACGCCGCCGAATATGAGAGCGTGTTCTGGGACGCGCTGGAGCCCGTGCTGTTCGAGACGGAGCTGAGCGGACGCCCGGTGCTGGAACGCATGCGGCCTGAGCCGCAGGAAACGGAGCTGAGGCTGAGCGCGGAGATGACAACGGACGAGATCGTAGAGCACGCGAAAGCATTCTTTTACGAGCGCTACGGGCTGTACGGAGACGGAAAGGTCCGCCTGAAATACCGGCTGCCGAGACTCCGGAGGCTGTCGGTGGACAGCTTCCTGCAGCGGGGCAGAATTGTCATCCATGAGGGCCTGTACCACGGGGAAACGCCAACCTGGAACGGCGAGCTCGGACTCAGCACCAGGATGACCGCGGCGCAGCTGAGGGAGTTTCTGGAGACGAAGTTCGGGAAAGCGATCTATCCGCCGGAACGGATTCAGCAGCTGGAAAAGGAGCTCTGCACCGGCAACCATAAATTTACGCATCTGTTCTATACCCGCGGCGAGGTCGTCGAGCTTCACGGGGTTACCAGCAGCTTCGAGATGCATCAGAGAAAGCGGCAGGCGGAAGTGGTCGCGAACAACCGTGCCGTCTATCAGAAGAACCTTCTCCGGAACCGGCTTCAGATCACGAGACTCAGCACAGGCATCATGAATTCGATTCTGCTGCATCTGCAGCCGGGGCAGGTAAAGGCAGGCGCAGGCATGCTTCATGCGCCGCTGGCCTGGAGAGCCGCGAAGCTGGACGACGAGAAGGTGTTCATGCGGACGGAGAACATGAACGCCGGCGACATCAGCGTGGACATTCTTCTGGATGCCTCGCATTCCCAGTTCACGCGGGCAGCGCAGATTTCGTCGCAGGCGTATATCATCTCGGAATCGCTCAGACGCTGCCATGTCCCCTGCCGGGTGATGAGCTTCTGCAGCATGAGCGGCTTCACCGTGCTGAAGCTGTTCAGCGATTACGCCTCGCCCGGAGACAACGGGCATATCTTCGATTATTACACGGAGGGCTGCAACCGGGACGGGCTTGCCATTCGGGCTGCCGGGAACCTGATGTCCCGGTCACCGTACGAGCACAGGATGCTCATCATTCTGTCCGATGTCAAACCACTGGACGTGGCGAAAATACGGAAGGACGAACGGGACGTCGGCGTCAGCTACGACGGGATCCGGGCGCTGACCGATACGGCGCATGAGGTAAGACGACTGCGTGCGGAAGGAATCTCGGTCATCAACATCTTCACCGGGGAGGATGAAAACCTGCCTTCCGCGCGGATGGTATACGGGAAGGACTTCGTCAGAATCCGGGATTTCAACCAGTTTGCGGACACCGTGGGAAAGCTGATCATTGATCAGATAAAAAACTATGCGATGTGAAAAACCCCTGCCGGGAATTGATCCGGCAGGGATTTTTTATACGGAGGTTTATTAATTGATCTTGAGTTCTTCCCAAAGAGTGTTGACGGTGCTGAGCATGTCGGGGCTCAGGTTGCGGAAGGCGAACTGCTCGTATTTCTCGCCGAAGTCGTCCAGGTTCGGGTAGAGGATCTCCATGGCCTCCTCGCCCATGTCCTCGGCATAGGCACCGTCCTCATAGACAAGGCGGTTCGGGCAGCCATAGCAGATGTACTCCGCATTGGCAACGGCGGGCTCGTACTCCAGCATGTAGTTGATGAAGGCCTCGGCCAGCTCCTTGTTCTGGCAGCAGGTCGGGATGCAGAAGGCGTCCACGAAGTAGTTGGTGCGCTCGGGGGCGTAGAAGCTCAGCTCCACCCCGGGGGCCTGGGCATCGGCCATGATGAAGTAGTCCCCGGCGTAGTAGGTGCAGACGGCGGCCTCGCCGGACTCCATCATATTATAGACCTCGTCCATGACGTAGCTCTTGACGAGGGGCTGCTGCTCCTTGAGGGCGGCGAGGGCGGCCTGCCAGTCGGCGGGGTCATCGGAGTTCACGTCCAGTCCCAGCTTATACTGGGCGGTGCCGAAGGCGTCGCGGGAGTTGTTGAACTGGAGGATCTGGCCGGCGTACTTCGGGTTCCAGAGCAGGTCCCAGTCCCCGGTGTCCGCCTCATCCACCCGGTTCGCATCATAGATGATGCCGGTGAAGTTGTAGGTGTAGGGCACGGAGTAGAGGTTGTCCGGGTCGTAGTAGAGGTTTTTGAAGCTCTCGCCGATGTACTGATAATTCGGGATGTTGTCGAAGTCCAGCGGCAGGAGCATACCCTCCTCCCGCATGCGGGCGATCATGTAGTCGCTGGGGACGATGACGTCGTAGCTGACGGCGCCGGAGGAGAGCTTGGCGTACATGTCCTCGTTGGAGGCGAAGGTGGTGTAGTTGACCTCCACCTCATGGCCGTAGTTCTCAAGGTACCAGTCCTCGAAGCCCTGGAGGACGTCGAAGGAGTCCTCCGAGCCGTCGGAGATGTACTCGCCCCAGTTGTAGACGTTGAGGACCGGCTTCTTCGGCGCGCCGAGGAACAGGACCGCGGCCATGCCGACGGCGAGGACGGCGCCGATGGCGACGGCCAGCTTCGTGCGCCGTTTCGAGGCGGCGGAGCGTTCCTTCTTCTCCTGCTTCTCCACGCCGGGGCCGGTGTCGATGAGGTTGGTCATGATCAGCAGGGCGAGGATCGTGAAGAAGATGATGGTCGAGAGGGCGTACATCTTCGGCGTGACGGTCTTCTTCGTCATGTTGTAGATGCGGATGGGCAGGGTCTGGAAGCCGTTGCCGGCGGTGAAGTAGGAGATGACGAAGTCGTCCAGGCTCAGGGTGAAGGCCATGATGAGGCCGGTGACGATGCCGGGCATGATCTCGGGAATCTCGACCTTCAGGAAGGCGCGGAAGGGCGTGCAGCCCAGGTCCATCGCGGCTTCGGGGAGCGAGGCGTCCATCTGCTGGAGCTTGGGGAGGACCTGGAGGATCACGTAGGGCAGGCAGAAGGTGATGTGGGCGATCAGCATGGTCCAGAAGTTCAGGCTGGTGGCGGCGCCGAAGAGCCGGCCCACGAAGACGAACATCAGCATCAGGGAGATACCGGTGATGATGTCGGGGTTGATCATCGGGATGTTGGTCACGGTGTCATAGGCCGCCCGCAGAACCTTGGAGCGCAGGCGGAAGATGCCCACGGCGGCGGCGGTTCCCATGGCGGTGGAGAGCACCGCGGCGGAGAGCGCCAGCACCAGGGTGTTGCGCACGGCGCCCAGGGTCTCGGCGTCCCGGAACAGCTCGCGGTACCAGTAGAGGGAGAAGCCGGAGAAGACCGAGAGGCTCTTGGCAGAGTTGAAGGAGAAAATCAGGAGAATTGCGATCGGCGCGAAGAGGAAGATCATGATCAGCGCCGTATAGACTTTGGCAGCAGGTTTCACAGTCTCTCCCCCTTTCAGGCGGCAGCCTTGCTGTTGGCGTAGCGCTGCATGAGCGCCATGCCGATCAGCAGGATGACCATCAGGATAAAGGCAATCGCCGCGGCAAAGTGCAGATTGTTGGCAACGTACTGGCCTTCAATCGCGTCGCCGATCAGGTAGAACTTGCCGTTGCCGAGCTTCTGAGAGATATAGAAGGTCGAAATGGAGGGAATCAGGACCATCGTGATGCCCGAGATGACACCCGGCAGGGAGAGCGGGAAAATCACGCGGCGCAGCACGCCGAAGCTGTTGCAGCCGAGGTCGCGGGCAGCCTCTTCGAGCTTGAGATCCATTTTCGCCATAACCGAGTAGATCGGGAGGATCATGTAGGGGAAATAGTCGTAGACCATGCCGATAACAACGGCGCCCTCGGTGCCGATAATGTGCACGGGGCGGAGCGAGAGCATGCGGAGGAAGCTGTTGAGAATGCCGGTGTCCTGCAGAATGGTCATCCAGGCGTAGGTGCGGATCAGGAAGTTCATCCACATCGGGATCATGATCAGGGTGATCAGAATCTTCTGGGTACGGGCAGAGGCGCGCGAGAGGATATAGGCGATGGGGTAGCCCATCAGCAGGCAGATCAGGGTCGAGATCAGGGCCAGCTTCAGCGAGCGCCAGAAGATCAGCAGATAGGTATGCGTAATCACACCGTCGACCTCGCTGGTGGCGGTGAAGAAGCGGACGATGTTCGCGGTAGTGAATCGGAAATCATTGTCCGTAAAGGCGTAGTAGGCCACAAAAATGAGCGGCACCACGATGAAGAGCAGCGCCCAGAGACCGTAGGGCCCCAGGGCCGCGCGACGGGCTACGCGCAGGCCGTTTGATTTTTCTTTCACTCGTCGGCCTCGCTTTCCGCATCGCTCAGCTCGTCAAACTCGTTGGAGAAGGAGGAGTAGTCGCCGAACATGCCGGAATATTCGGATTTCTTCATGATGTGAATCGCTTCCGGCTCGATGTAGAGGCCGATCTCCTCGTCCACGTCCACGAACTGGGTGGTCTGGATCATCCACTTGAAGCCGCCGATGTCCACGATGATCTCGTAGTATACGCCGAGGAAGGTCACGCTCGTCACTATGCCGCGCAGCTGGCCCTTCGGGACGATGAGCACGTCCTCGGGGCGGACAACGACGTCCACCGGTTCGTTCTTTCCGAAGCCTTCGTCCACGCAGTCGAAGACCTGGCCGGAGAAGCGCACCTTGCGGTCGGCGAGCATGACGCCGTTGACGATGTTCGACTCACCGATAAAGTCGGCAACGAAGGCGTTTTTCGGCTCGTTGTAGATGTCGATCGGCGTGCCGATCTGCTGAATGCGGCCTTCCGACATGACAACGACGGTGTCGCTCATGGAAAGCGCCTCTTCCTGATCGTGGGTCACGAAGACGAAGGTGATGCCGGTCGCCTTCTGGATGCCCTTCAGCTCCTGCTGCATATCCTTGCGCAGCTTCAGGTCGAGAGCGGCAAGCGGCTCGTCCAGGAGGAGAACTTTCGGGTGAGAGATCAGGGCGCGGGCAATCGCGACGCGCTGCTGCTGACCGCCGGAGAGAGAGGTCACACTACGCTTTTCAAAGCCCGTCAGCGCCACGAGGCGCAGCATCTCGGTCACCTTTTCGCGGATCTCGTCCTGGGGAACCTTCTTCTCGCGCAGCGGGAAGGCGATGTTCTCAAACACGTTCAGATGCGGGAAGAGCGCATAGCGCTGGAAGACCGTGTTGACGTTGCGCTTGTGCGGCGGCAGGGCGGCAATATCCTCGCCGAGGAAGAAGAGCTCCCCCTCGTCCGGCTGTTCAAAGCCGGCAATGATGCGCAGGGTCGTGGTCTTGCCGCAGCCGGAGGGACCAAGAAGAGTCAGAAATTCGTTGTCATAAATATCCAGAGAGACATTGTCCAGAACCGTCTGGCCGTCAAAGGCCTTGGAGACGTTTTTCAGCTCGATAATCTTTCTCATGCGGTTAGCCCTCCCGTGCAACAAAAAAATGACTGCTGTGCCGAATGCACGCAGTCACTTGATAAGGCATATGCCCATACGGACAGGCCTCGATGGAATTTCGAGCTATCTGTTTATCTGATGCACAGATTGACCTACTCTTATTGACCATTTCACAAGTTTGCGCTTTTCAGCACCGGTTTATAGTGACCAACTTATAAAACTTGAGCTTTTAACTCAATCAATAAGGCAGCTTTCGCTGCCGCCGCATCACAGCGGCATTCGGCGTTCGACCCGGCTGTCCGTGTGGCCTCAGCTGCCGATTGGCAGCGGTCGTATCTTGCTTCGGATAAACGATATCCAATTGAGATTGCCCTATCTTAACAAGTTTCGGGGAAAGTGTCAATGGTTTTCTTATTCTTTCAGTCCCAGTCCTTCCAGATTTCAGGGCAATAGCCGACGGTAGCCTTTCTGCCGTTGCGGACGATGGGTGTGCGGAGCATCTCAGGGATCTCCAGCAGTTTCTCGAAACGCGCGTCGTCGGAGGCGAGATATTGATAAAGCGGGTAGTCCTGATCGTCCGGGTTCACGACCGCATCCATGCCGACGGCCTGGCAGACGCTGCGCAGTTCTCCCCTGCTGATGCCGTATTTCAGGATGTCGATATACTGGTACCGGATGCGTCGCTCCTTGAACCAGCGCTCGGCCTTTTTGGTGTCAAAGCATTTTGACTTGCCGAATATTTGGATATTCACACTGTACCACCTCGTAAATCCCGGCATTACTTGATTTTTGAGAGATTTTAGTATTTTTCTTTTGGCATTTCCCGGTATGGAACATCATACTTTGGTAGACCTTAGTCGTATGTCTGTCGTATATTTCTGATCCAAGGCGTCCTGTTGTCGTAAATACGACATCATAACTTACGACTGGAGGCTTTATCATACGACAAATTATATGGCGCTAAGGAACATCAATGGCAGCTCCCGTTCTGTTATTTTTTCAGCGAAATTGAGTCGTTCCTTCTCTCAGAACCCCTGCTGGCGGCACCAGATGTCCATCACCAGATTGACCGGCAGGAACTTGACCAGCCGCACCTGACGCCGTACGGGATGGCCGAGAATAGAGACCTGTTTTTTCTTCTTCAGGTCTTTCATCGCCTGATCGACAACCTCATCCGGCCCGTACCAGCGATCCACGTAGCGGATATATCGGTCGTGCTCCGCCACCTGCTGAAACTCTGTCTTGATCCATCCCGGGCAGACGCACATTACATGGATCCCGCGTTCCCTCAGCTCCCTTCCGAGTGACCGCGAGAAGTTGAGAACATAGCTTTTGCTTGCGCCGTAGACTGTTTGATACGGTACAGGCTGCCAGGACGAATTGGATCCCATGTTGACAATACTGTCGCCTTGTTTCATGAAGGGCAGGCTGACATGGCACATGGCTGTCAGTGCCAGAGCGTTCAGTCTCGCGCTCTTCAGCTGTTTCTGCAAATCGTTTTCTGCGAAAGGCCCGAACACTCCAAACCCGGCCGCATTAACAAGAATATGGATTTCCGGCTTTTCCTGATTCAAAAGCTCCTGATAAGCTTCGAGGCCTCTATCATCTGAAAGATCAAGAGAAAGCGGTCTGACGGGATGGCTGCATTTTCCCTGTAATTCCTTGAGCCGATCCTGTCTGCGGGCAATTACCCAGATCTCATCCAGGTCCGTTTTGTCGATTGCGTAGACAAATTCTCTTCCAATTCCGGAGGACGCTCCGGTGATTACTGCTATTTTCGACATCAAAACATCACCTTTCAGTTGTGCTGAATCTTTCTATGATTTCATCACATTTGCTTTTTCGGAGCAGAAACAGGGTGATCTCGGTAATGATCGCCCACAGAATGATCTTGAGGAGTATTTCAGTAGAATCGATAGTTGCATTATTGCTTGCGATATAAGCCATTGCATCAGACGCATATGTCTTTGTCAGCAGATTTTTGGATGCCATTCCAAGGTCTATGAATCCATGGATCAGCATCATTGCCCACAGGTTGCCACCGCGAAGATATACGGCACCGAACAGTGCGCCAAGAAAGAACGCGTTGACTGTCTGATTGACCGTCTGCACGAAGGATTGACCGATCAAAATGTTATTCATATGCATAAGTCCAAAAAACGCCGCTGAGGCAAACGCCGTAATCAGAATGCCCCGCCTGTCCTTCAGGTACTTATCTGCGAAAATATGAAGCACAATTCCCCGATAACAGGATTCTTCACGAAAACCGACAAAAAGCATCGTAAGCACGCCCCAGAAGATCATCAGCGGTGTCTGCCACTCCACGCCCGGATTCTTTGGCTGTCCGCGATATAGGCGTTGCATATCATCTCGCCCTCATGGGTCACGCCGTCCAGATCTTTGTGCAGGACATGGATGCAGCGCAGATGCTCACGGGGGACCGTGCATTCCGGTTTGTAGGATTTCCCCTCGATCCGCTTCCAGATTTCCTCGGTAATCTCTGAACAATAAAAGTCCTCCGCCATATCGTCCTCCGTCCGTTTTTCTGTCTTCATTTCTGCCGCTCCTCCGCCCGGGCCAGGAGTTCTTCGGGGATAGTCCCGTCGACAATCCTGTTTTCAATCCAGAGCTGCATAGAGTCGATCACCATGGACATCTGCTCGAGATCCTTCCTGATGGCGAGAAAATCCCGGTATTCGTCGGGTGTGAGTTCGCCGTCCGCGCTGATCTCGATCAGCCGGTCTTTCTGTTTTGTGAGCCTGTTGAGCAGGTTCAGCGTCTCCAGTGTGATGATGGGAAGCTCTTTCACCTCGATCTCGGGGATATAGTTTTTCCCCAGCGGGCACTCGTTGGCGCAGTAGAGATTCGGGAGATTCGGCTCGCCGTAAGCCTCGGCCATGAGAACGACCTCTTCGGGATAGGCGGGCGTTTCGCCCGACTCGATCCGAACGAGGCGGCTGTTGCTGACGGAACCCAGCCGCTCGCAGGCGGCTTCACGGGACAGGCCTTTGACTTCCCTGATCTGCTGAAAAATCGTCTTGTTTTTCCGGACGGATCGACGGCCCACGGTGTGTTCCTCCTTCATGAGAAGCGATCTATTTTACGGTTTTTGAGAAAATAGCACGCGGCAACTTCCGGCATTCGAGCTTTATTATCCGCCCTTTCGGCGGTATAATACAGTCACAAAGACAGAGGACGGAAAACAGAAATGACAACACTTGAAACGCGGGTAAAAACAGGCAGACTGATAGAAAAGATACAGAACAATCGGGAATTTGCGAACCGGCTGGGACTGAAAATCCGGCCAAGAAGGGAGAATAACAATGAAAGAAAAGATCTCGTGGAAATCCATCGCCCTGGCAGCAGTGATCCTCTATGTCATATCCCCCGCTGATTTTGCCCCCGGCGTCCTGCTGGACGACATTGCGCTGATCGCAACAACGGTGGTGCCGCTGTTGAAGAGCACTGGTGTCCTGAAACCGGCAGAGACCACCAAGGAAGCATCGTAATTGCCCTGTTATCGCCCGGCCTTCCGGCCGGGCGTTTTTTTATTGCACTTGAGAGTGAAAAGTTCTCTCCTATAATAGCCGGGAATTTCCCGGGTTAATACAGCGCAATTCCGGTTTCCATGAATCCGTGGGGATCGGAATTTTTTTGCACTTTTATCAAAAAAGTGCTTGACAAATCGACAAAAATGTGCGGCCGCGCTGGCTACCTATTGAATTTTTAAAGGAAGCCAGCGCGGCCCTTGTAATCAGAGAACTGTGTCCTAGCCCGATACAGAATTGATTACAAGGAGGCACAAAACAATGTTTCCATTGCTGGAAAACTACCTGAAGGAGTTATCGGATCGGTTTTTTTAACCCGTCACCTCCTTATGATCTTTCCCAAAGATGCGCTCCGGGAGCTGCTCGAAGGCGGTCTGTCTGCCACTCTGAATCAGCTGACCGGCAAGGCGCATCAGCTCGCCCTGCTTTTCTTTTGGGAGCGAGAACAGGAAGCCGAGCATTTTCTCCGCGCTTTTGAGCTTTTTATCTTCAATATCGCGGAAGCTCGCCTCGCCTGTGGATTCAAAAATCGCAAAAACCGTATCGGTCAGAAAGCGTCTGGCTTCGTCGTTCATACCGGCAAGCCAGCCGTCCATTGTCCGGTCGATATACCGCGCCGTGTCGGAGATCTCCGCCTCCACGAAACGATCCCGGCGCACATTCCAGCTAAAGCCATCGTGCTGCCAGATCCCGGCGGCGCTGCTTTTGACCACATGATGCCGCACCGCCGAGGCGAGCAGCAAGCCGATCACGGGGGTATCCGGAACATAGCTGTGAATCCTGGGAAGGATGCGCCGGTAGGCGTCACCGCGGACAAATTCCTCGCGAAAGCCCGGACCGTCGTTGGAATAGACGGCGAGAATGCGGTCTTGGGCGTCGCAGAGGGCGGAGGCGTAGACGGCGAAGTTTGCGCCCTTTGAGTGCCCGCCCACCCGCAGAGGGCAGTCAAGCTCCCGTGCGACGCGGTTCAGATAAGCCGCCGCCCTTTTTTGTCCCTCCGTCTCGGGGAGGTAGCTGAGATAGAAGTCCTCCTTCCAGCCTGTGAGACTGTCGTCCGTCCCGCGGAAGGACACATAGGCCGTCCCGTCGTCCAGAAGAAAGGTCACGGCGGAAATCTGCTTGGCGGCGTCCGCGTCGTTCTCATCGATAAAACGGCTGAGCTTCATATTGCCGAAGCGCTCCCCGCTCACAAGATGATCCATCAGAAACGGACATTTTGACAGGAACGAGCCGTCGGCCGTGAGCGTTTCCCTGCTGCTGCGCCGAAAGAAGGCCTCACGGGCAGCGGGCAGCGGGACGGCCTCGCCGGATTCGGGGACGATCCCGCGGAAATCCGCATAGACCAGATGCGCCAGAATCAAATTGTCCACTTCATTGAACGGAGACACGGCGAGGGGGATATCCCCTCTCCAGTCGAGATAATCAAGCATATCCGCCATACCGTATCGCTTCCCTTCCATATTATGGGATCAATTCCAGAAATCCTCCAGTCTGTCCTGGAGCAGCCGCAGATCGCTGCGATTGTCCAGCGCAGCCTGCACGCGCTCCGCCATCTCCACTTGGTCGGTGATGATGCCGTCGCAGTGGCTGTCGAGGAATTTGTACATGCCTTTCTCGGTGTTGATGGTCCAGACATAGACCTCTTTGCCGCCGGCGTGGATGGAGTCGATGCGGCTGTCGGTGGACATCTCCTCCTCCAAGATCAGCAGGTCGCAGTTGATGCGGGCCACGTCGCCGAGGCCGCCGAACATCAGCACGCCCGTCTCAAACTCGGGGTACTGCGTCTCGGCGTAGTCTTTAATATCATATTTTAGGGAGATGAGCGTCACATTTTCGACACAGTCCTTCTCCCGGATGAGCTTCACCACGTCGTCCACCATCTGCCTGTCGGCGGAGACGCCCTTGAGCTCAAGGAAAAGCGTGATGCGCCCTTTGACCAGATCCAGCATCTCGTCCAGCGTGGGCACCGGAGCCGTCGCGCCGGTGGCGGGATCGGTGATCGTGAGGGCCATCGTCTCCTCCAGCGTCAGGTCGGGCACGCCGCAGAAGCTGTAATTGTCCGGAAGCTCAAACACATAGGTGCTGGCCGCGCTCTGCGGCAGAGAGAGATAGTAGTTGTCTCGGAGATTGGGTCTTCCCTGCTCGTCGCTTCCCTGCGTATACTGACTGACAAAGGGAGCAATGGCGGTCGTGTCCACATGGGAGACGTCTTCGGGGTTCATGCTCGTGTCGTAGTCAAAGGTATCGTAGGTGAAGTTATCCCAGGTATCGTAGTTCTTGAAGGAGCCGTCCACATTGCTCTGGACGCTGACTGTCGGCATGTTCTCGATGCCGTTGTCCACGTCATAGAGATAGTGGGACAGCCACTTGTTCATGATCTCCTGCCACAGCTCGCCGTTGACGACGACGCCGTTCAGAATGTTATGGCCGTCCTGATGCAGGACGAGCTTGAAGGTCTGTCCCGCGCGGGCGAAGGAGCGCGCCATCAGATCGGACTGCTTGGTGCAGACGTTGAAGTCGTTCATGCCGTGGACGATCAGCGCCGAGCAGTTGATCCTGCTCGCGTCCACCGAGTAGTCCAGCCGCGCCCAGATGTCGTCGTAATTGCCGTTGGTGGCCTTCTGATCCTCGGCGAGCTGCCAGAGGAAGGAGGCGTAGTCGTCGTTGATGACCGTCCAGTCGTCGTCCAGGAAGGCCGCGCCGCTGTTGAAGGAAGCCAGGCTGTGCGCGTAATCCGCGGTGAGGTAGATCGGCGCGCCCTGGGAGTTGGTGTACTCGTACCAGGAGGCGATGCCCGCGAAGGGGATGATGGTCTTGAGACCCTTCACGCCGGAGGTGGCCACCTCGAAGGGCAGGGTGCCGCCGTAGGAGCAGCCCGTCATGGCGACATTGCCGTTGGACCAGTCCGCCGCGATCTCTATATTATTATAAGGATCGGTGTAGGCCACGCGGTCCCCCGCGAGCCATTCCACCACGCAGGCGTGGGCGTCCCGCTCAAGGTCGAAGCCGCAGAGCTCATAGCCCTCGGAGCCGTAGGTACCGATGCCGCCGGCCTCCACCACGGCGAAGCCCCTGACGAGAAAATAGTCGTAGGCCTGCGCGTAGATATACCCGATCTGCCCGGAGTAGGGCACCTTGTAGTTCCAGCATTCCGGCTCCGCGACCGCCGCCGCCTCGAGGGTGGTCATGCTGCCGGCGGGCGTGCGCTTTTCGCCCGGCTTATAGAGTTTGCTGTAATCAAAGGGGGTGGGGTTCATAAGCCGTGTGGGGTCCATGTTATACTCATCCACGGTGCCAGCGCCGTAGGGGGTCGGGTCGTAGATCGTTGCGGCCCTGTAGTCGCCCTCGGCCGCGGCGCGGGGAACCTGAACCAGCGCTTCCACCAGATCGGCCTTGCCGTCGCCGTCGGTATCTAGATCGTCTCGGCGATCAGCGGCACGAAGAGCAGCATCGTGGGTTTGAAAAGGCGGATGTTCTGCACGAGGCGCATGGGCGAATCGTTGATGCAGAGCGTCGCGCCGTAGCGCAGGGACAGCAACAAGTCACAGGTGATGCAGTAGGCATGGTGAATGGGCAGCACGGACAGCAGCACATCGTTTTCGTCCCCTTCCTGATCGCAGCAGGTAACGTTGTCGATCAGGTTGGCATGGGAGAGCATGACGCCCTTGCTCTTACCCGTGGTGCCGGAGGTATAGAGGATGCAGGCACAGTCGGAGGGATCGGCAAAGACCGCGTTCTCGCCGTCCCAGGTCAGGTCAAAGAAATCGGTATTATAGGTTCTGTCCAGCATATCCTTGCCCGTATATCACAATATCCGCTGCGCGGACGGGGTCATCGCCGCGAGAATCCCGGCCGACTGGTGGAATAACTGGGGGAAAATCAACATTTCCGCATTTTCATTTCTCCGTTTTTTCTGCTTCAAGGTTTATCAAACAGACAGGTTCAGGGGTTCGGTTCACAGAGGCCGCATTCTTACGCCGCGTTTGACAAGTCCGAGGTCTGAGCGCCGTAGTACTCGTCGATCAGACGGCTGATCTCTGCAAAGTCAAAGAAACGGGAGTAATCGATCTCACCGTCTTTTTCTTCCGTCAGCGCATAGTCCGGCTCGACGCCGAAGTCGACCGTCTCGTCACCTGTCAGGCTCTCTCTGTACACAGGTACCGTTTTCTCCGTACCGACCCCCTCCGCGAAGGCGGCGGCGCCCAAGGACACGAGCATTTCTCCATTCAACGGGTTCTCCTGTGTTCTGAAAAAGCTTCACTGGCATCGCGTACACGACCGCTTTTTGCTTCTTCGACTCCTGCACGAAGCTTTGAATCGAGTGCTGATTCATCTAAAGCGTCAATATTTGCAGAAATTCTGTTTTTCGGTAATGTTACAGGAAACGGAATCCCCCCAACAAGATAGATTTGGTTTAAATACATATCCATCGCGGTTGCCATAGGAATCCCCAGTTCTTTAAGAACCGCTTCTGCGCGCTGTTTTGAGACAGGGTTTACTCTCAAGTTCAATGTTGCTGTTTTTTCCACGGTATCTCAACTCCTTTAAGCTGATTGTAACGCTATTTTCGTTACATGTCAACAAAAGAATTACAGAAATGACAAAGCCGTGCTCACTGTTAGCTGCTGACGAGGAACACGCAGAGATAAGGACCGCTGCGAAAAAGACAACCGCCACTTGAGCAAGAAGTGACGGAAGTCCTGGCTGTCTTTTGACCACAGCTTTTCGCTTTCGTTTGATGAGCAACTGCAAAGCCGCTGCTCTTTATTTCCTGTTTTAGGGATTTTGCGGATGTTGATCAGGCCATCCGGAATTCCTGATACAGCTTCTCTCTGTACACGGGGTCTGCCGCTGCTTCAAAAGCATCATCTTCTCTCCCCATGGAGCGGAGCTTTGTAATCAGCAAACCAAGCTTGTTCTGGCCTTCCGCGCGGCCTTGCTCGCGGACTTCCATATCGTGAATCATCATCGTCATATACTCCAACCTCCTGTCTTCGTTGGTCTTTACGGCGTTCACTGCCTCGTCCAGTTCCCTGCTGTATGAGCCTGTTACCTTACCCGATCCCAGATATAGGATCACTTCTTTCAGCTCTTCGCTGATTTCTCCTTCACTGCCGGCGGTGTTCACAATGATCTTATAGGCGTCATCCCCGAAGTTCAGCTCGGGTACTTCCCTGCATACGGTCTCAAAGGTGTATATGTAACGGTTCCGTCCGAATGGATCATAATTGCAGATGAAGATGACAAAGGACTTTCTCAGGTTTCGATAATCATCTCCGGGATGCAGAACGTGGATGTCAATCACCGACTGATAATAGCGCATCCGCCGCGGGAGGTTCCGTTTGTCCGTCGTCTGCACCTCGACATTGTAGATCGTGCCTTTCTCGTCCTCCACGTACAGATCAAGACGGATTCCTTTCGAGCTGTAACCCTCTTTCGCAGTCTTCTGCGGTTCAACCAGTTCTATCTTGGCAATTTTGATCTCCAGGATGTATTCCAGCAGCGGTTTCAGATGCTTTGTGTCCCGCATGACGGCGGCAAACATGTAGTCGTCCATCAGGGTCAGTTCTTCAATCGGCTTAAAAGCTCTCTCATCTGCCATGCGCATCCCCTTCTTTCGACTCTATTGTAGAGCATGTCCGGGTCAAATGCAAGTAGAAACTGTTAAGAATTGTGGTCGTTCATTTCCGCGGCATGCGGGTGGGCCCGGCATCGGATGCGGCGATGGTGATATGAAAACTCATGAAAAATCGGGGACGGTTCCTGTGGTACCGTCCCCATTGTCGCACGGGATCTTTTTTCGTCCGGGCAAAAGAACCATCCCCGTGTCCGTAAACTGATTCTCAAGGAGTCAACTTATCCACGTCTTTGTTATTACCTTGCAGAGCTCGGAAATCAAAACCACGCGTAAAACGCGTGGTTTGAGAAGGCCCTAGAAGGGCCTGATGCCAGCAGCGTCTCAAGACGCATGAAAAAGTTCGCCAATCGCACCGTAATTTACAGGCCGCCGCTAAAGCGGCCTGTATTTATGCCTTTGTATTCTTTTCACCCGTAAACGGGTCGACGAACTCTTTCAGACTTATTTGGTCTTCCATAATATCGCTTTGCAGCTGCTCGCGTATGTACTCGGCTA
>JAFYHU010000063.1 GCA_017538965.1 Oscillospiraceae bacterium | reverse complement strand
TTTGCCGGCGCCCATAGCGAGGATGACCGTGGCGGAGCCGGTGACGGCGTCGCCGCCGGCGAAGACGCCGGGACGGGAGGTCACGCCGCCTTCATCGGCCTGAATGCCGCCCTTCTTCGTGAATTCCAGTCCCGCAGTCGTATTGCGGATCAGCGGGTTGGGGCTGGTGCCGATGGCGATGATGACGGTATCCACATCGAGAATCCAGTTCGAACCTTCGACCGCGACGGGTTTGCGGCGGCCCTTTTCATCGGGCTCGCCGAGCTCCTGACGGATCAGCTCGATGCCTGTGACATGGCCTTCCTCGTCGCCGTGAATGGCGCAGGGGTTGTTCAACAGCTCAAATTCGATTCCCTCGGCTTCGGCATGCTCGACCTCTTCTTTCCTGGCTGGCAGTTCGTCCTTGCCGCGGCGGTAGGTAATGAAGACATGCTCGGCGCCGAGACGTTTGGCGACACGGGCAGCGTCCATCGCGACGTTGCCGGCACCGACAACGGCGACCCGGTGAAAATGCTTGATGGGCGTATCGTAATCGTCACGATAAGCCTTCATGAGATTCGTACGGGTCAGGAGTTCGTTGGCACTGTAGACACCGAGGAGGTTTTCGCCAGGGATATGCAGGAACTGCGGCAGTCCGGCGCCCGAGCCGATGAACACGGCTTCAAAGCCGTCTTCAAAGAGCTCGTCCACGGTGATGGACTTGCCGATGATGGCGTTGTTGACGATCTTGACACCCATGTTGGTCAGGTTCTCGATCTCGGCGGCCACGATCTCCTTCGGGAGACGAAACTGCGGAATGCCGTAAACCAGAACACCGCCGCTCTTATGGAAGGCTTCAAAAATGGTCACATCGTAACCCATCTTGCAGAGGTCGCCCGCACAGGTCAGGCCGGAGGGACCGGAACCGATCACAGCGATCTTATGACCGTTGCGGACAGGCACCGTGGGCTCGGGCTTATCCTGTTTGGCCATGTAGTAGTCGGCAACAAAGCGCTCGAGGCGGCCGATGCCGACGCTCTCGCCCTTGATGCCGCGGACACACTTCGACTCACACTGCTTTTCCTGCGGGCAGACACGGCCGCAGACGGCGGGAAGCGAGTTGGTGCTGGTAACGATCTCGTAGGCAGCGTCAAAATCGCCCTCGCGGATCTTCTCGATAAAGCGCGGAATCTTGACGGCAACGGGGCAGCCTTCACGGCAGGGGGAATTCTTGCAGTCAAGGCAGCGGGCAGCTTCCTTCTTCGCGGTTTCGGCGTCATAGCCGAGAGCAACCTCTTCGAAATTGCCGGCACGGACAACGGGATCCTGTTCCGGCATCTCGTTCTTTGTCATGCTCATATTGACCTTCAGATTAGCCATTGCGTTTCCCTCCCGTAATCTTGCAGATATGTTCTGCCGCTTTGTTCTGTTCGTCGGTATAGAAAGCGGCACGCTTGAGCAGGCTGTCGAAATCGACCTCGTGAGCATCAAAATCAGGTCCGTCGACACAGGCGAATTTCGTCTCGCCGCCGACAATCACGCGGCAGCAGCCACACATGCCGGTGCCGTCCACCATGATCGGGTCAAGCGAAATGATCGTCTTGATGCCGTAGGGGCGGGTCACATCAGCGAGGAACTTCATCATGATGTCCGGGCCGATCGCGATCACGCGGTCAAACTGGGGCTTGCCCTCGGCGATGTTGGCCTCGATTTCCTGCTTCAGGAAGACGGTGGTAAAGCCCTTTTCGCCGTAGGTGCCGTCGTCGGTGCACATAATAAGCTTGTCGGAAATCTCTTTCAGTTCATCCTTCAGGATGACGATATCGGCGCTGCGGAAGCCGCCGATAAAGGTGACGTCGATGCCTCGGGCGTGCATCTCTTTGGCGATCGGATAGGCAATCGCGCAGCCGACGCCGCCGCCGACCACGCAGACCTTCTTCAGGCCTTCCATTTCGGTGGCTTTGCCGAGCGGGCCGACGAAGTCGCTGATGACATCGCCCTGCTCGACCGTGTGGAGCATTTTCGTGGTCTTGCCTGCCGCCTGGACCATGACGGTGACGGTTCCCTTCTCGCGGTCGTAATCGGCAACGGATACGGGAACGCGCTCGCCCTGCTCATCGAGGCGGAAGATAACAAACTGCCCGGCCTGGGCATGCCTGGCAACAAGCGGCGCCTCAATTTCAAAGAGGCAGATGGATTTCGCGTCATTGAGATAACGCTTGGTGACTACCTTGTACATACATACTCTCCTTCTTGGTGGACATTCATTTTTCGCTGTGAATTATAATACCTTATTTTCGGGGGAAAGTCAAAATTTAATATTCAAAGTTCATAGCTCAGAGTTCAAATATCCGCTGCGACGGGAACACCTCATCCGCCCCAGTGTGCGCACTGGGGCACCTTCCGGGTCGCAATCACAGATTGCTTCCCGCTTGGGCTACAAACGTGTCCCCGACACGTTTGCTTAACGCGTCGCGCCCCATGAGGGGAAGGGCGCCTGCGGGCGCGGGGAAGGCGGAGCGATCTGGGGCAGCAAGCTCGGATCGTCGCACGATTCCCGCGCGTCAGGATGCTCCCTACGACGTAGCGAAGGCGAGCAGGAGCGCCTGCGGGCGCGGGGAATGCGGAGCTGCGGCGGGGACCTCTTCAGTCAGCTTCGCTGACAGCTTCCCCAGAGGGGAAGCCTTTTGCATATTCTAGGCTGAGCTGGAAGCAGGGGGTGTTCTGTTTCATGCCGTAGAAGCAGACGGTGTTTTCGCGGCGGGCCCAGGAGATGAGAAGTTCGTCCCCGGCGCGGGCCTCATTCAGGAATGCGGCACGAATACGGCTCAAGGTCAGACCATCCGCATCGGAACCGAGGCAATCTTCGGCGACATCGAAATAGCGGGTGTTGTTCATGTGGTCGTTGATGTCGAGGACCTCGTCGGAGACGGTAAAGGAGATCCGGTGCTCGGCCGGAAGCTTCTCAGGAGAAGCGGGCCGGGGCGGTTCGAGCCCGGTCTCTTCGGTCTCGAAGAGGATTCCGCGGCCTTCGGGATCGACCATGGCGCGGGTCTCGCGGTCAACCAGTGCCCAGATTCCCGCTGCGCGGCCGAGCGGGCGGTCTTCCCCGTCGAACAGCAGGTAGTTGCGCTGGCTCATTTTATGGCGCACCGGGGACGCCCAGGTGGTAACCCGGAGCGATTCGCCGGGGCGCAGGGCACGCTCCAAAGTTAGCTCATAGCGGATCACGACCCACATAAGGCCCATCTTAATCAGTTCCGGTCCGGTTGCGTGCCAGGAAACCACCGCATCGCCTGCGATGTCCTGCAGAATGCGAAAAAGGTCAGAAATACGAACTCTTTCTTCGGAGAGGGAGAAGGTTTCGGTGATCACGGTTTACTGTGCCTCCTCGGCGAGACGCTCGATATACACCCAGGAGCTGTTGTCATGCGGGATCATGTTGATTACCACCGGGACAAAACGATCGTGGATATCGCCGTAGGGGACGCTGCCCTCCATGTCCTGCAGATTGTAGGTATAGGTATATCGATCCGTCCGATAATAAACCCGGTCATAGATTTTCATGAAGAGCACCGCGTTCTGTCCGCTCTGTTCGTTGTTGCGGACAAGGGACTGGGGGCTGTCAGTATAAATGGAAAGCAGGCCGGACTTGTCTTTCAGCTGGTCGGCGACATAGACGGCAAATCCGCAGATGGCCGTCACCGGGTCCGGTTCGGTCGACATCTCACGCGTATAGAGGAAGGCCGACTGTTCGCCATCGCCCTGGGGAACCTGTGTCGGATCGACGACGGGATGCATGACATCGGCCAGGACAACCTCGTCAAAGCCGATTTCGTAAAGCTCGCGGACCAAGCCCACGATATAGTTGCGCAGGTCGGGATTATAGGGATCCAGCCAGGAACCGTTTTCGTCGACATAGTTGAAGCCGGAAGCCGTCCGCAGGGCGTACTGATTCGAGCGGCTGGCGAGCATATCGTCGATAAAGCAGCTGATCTGCGCCGCCATATAGACCTTTTTCCCGTCTTCGCGTTCTTTCAGCGCGGGGATCACGGCAGGCAGCGAATTGGAAAAGTCATTGTCCAGAGACAGACCGTAGCTGACTGCGATCGGGGTCTGGGAATTCCAGAGCAGCTGGCCGCTGCGCGGCTTCATTTCGATCAGCAGGCCGTTGCCGTCGACCAGATTGGCTGCCGCCGTCTGGAGACGCTCCAGACTGACTTCCCCGGCTTCAATATACACGGCACGAAGCGGCCGTACGTTTTTGCCGGCCGTAGCTTCGATGCGGGAATAGTCCGGGGCCTGAAAGATGATCTCGGGAATGACCGTGTCAAAGCTCAGCTCCTCCGCCTCGCCTTTTGGTCCGGAAGACTCTTCGGACATGGTATCGGAAAAGGAAACCTTGACGCCATCGTCGCTGATCACGGCGTACTTCTGCAGGCCGTAAAACAGCACGATCATGAGCGTGACCAGTCCGAGCAGCAGAATGAAGGGAATCAGCCAGTAGTTTCTGCGCTGTCGTCTTCCCTGATAAAAATCCTTGTTTCTTGCCAATGTACTCTCCTATTCGAGCAGCAGTATGCTCCTTCAGGATTCGATCTTCTCGATGCGGCGTCTGTGACGCTCATCGCCGGAAAAGGGGGTGTCCAGAAACGTATCGACAATCTTCAGCGCCAGACCCGTCCCGACGACACGGGCGCCCAGCGCCAGAATGTTGGCATCGTTGTGAAGGCGGGTGGCCTCGGCGGAAAAACAGTCACCGCAGAGAGCCGCACGGATGCCGGGCACTTTATTGGCGGTAATCGAGATGCCGATTCCGGTTCCGCAGATGATGATGCCCGTCTGATACTCGCCGGAGGCAACGGCGCGGGCCACCGCCTTACCGAAGTCCGGATAATCGCAGCTCTCTTCCGAGTAGGTGCCGAAATCCCGGAAGCTCTCTCCCCTTTCTTCAAGATGCCCGATGATCTCCTGCTTGAGTGAAAATCCGCCGTGGTCGCTGCCGATGGCAATCATCTGTCATTCCTCCGATTCATGATTATTCGTTTTTCATGGCTGCGATGCGTTCAAATTCCTCGACCGGTACCGGACGGGAGAAATAATAGCCCTGGAAGTGCCGACAGCCCATATCCACCAGAGATTCAAACTGGAGGAGGGTTTCCACGCCCTCGGTGATCACATCCATCTCCAGCGCGTCGGCCAGATTGATCACCGCCTGCAGAATGATGCGGCTGCGCTCCCGGTCGTGGATTTCCCGCAGGAAGCTCATATCGATCTTCAGCACGTCCGCCTGAAGATTCTTCAGCAGGCTCAGAGAGGAAAAGCCTTTTCCGAAGTCGTCAATCTCGACAAGGAAGCCCTTTTCCCGAAGTCTGGAGACAACCTCATTGCTCTTTTCCGGATCGACAAGGAGCGCGGTTTCGGTTATCTCCAAGCGAAGCAGCCGGTTATCGATCCCGTATTTCTCCGTCAGGGAAGTCAGGGAATCATAGACATTGATGCTGTAAAAATCCTTCGCAGACATGTTGACGGAGATCGAAAGGCCGCGCAAATCCGTCTCTTTCCAGCGACAGAGCGTTCGGACGGCGAGCTCCCAGATATACAGATCAAGCTTCGGGATCAGGCCCGCATGCTCGAGAATCTCAATAAAATCGCCCGGCATCAGGACCGTTCCGTCCGGCCGACACCAGCGAGCCAGCGCTTCCGCGCCGATCACGCGGCCGTTTTTCCCGACCAGAGGCTGGAGATACATATGAAACTGACCGTTCTGCAGAGCTTCTTCAAAGCCGCCGATCACCTGCTGTTCAAAAAGGATCTTCCTGAGAATGCTGTCGTTGAAATAGGCGACGGTATGGGTTCTGTCCTCACGGATCGTCCGGAGCGCCGTATTCGCGCGGCCGCACATGACGGACACCGGGACGGAGGAATCATCGATCTCATAAACGCCGAAATGGATGCAGAAGGTGTAGATACCGCTGTTGAAATCCTCGGTCAGAATCCGCGAGATGTTCAGAAGCTTCTCTTCGCTGTAGGCCTCCCGGGGAAGCAAAAGCGCAAACTGATCCGCTCCGAGCCGGCCGCACAGACCGTCGGCGCCGTCGGCGGCTTCGCGCAGCATGGAGGAGGTCCGGATCAGAACCTCATTTCCCTTCAGGACGCCGAAGAGAGTGTTGATCAGCTGGAAATGCATGATGTTGCAGGTGACCATGACCCAGGAAGCATCGGGACAGCTCCGGATCCGTTCGCGAGCCAGTTCGTAAAAAGACTCAGAATACAAGGCGTTGGTCAGAGGGTCGTGGCGCGCCATATAGCGGGCTGCCGTACCGCCCTCGTTTTCCGCCTCGCGGTCGTTGGCCTCGGCGGAATCTTCATGCCCGACGGTCACAAGTTCCACAACCGCCTCGTAGGCGCTTCCGTCCTCCAGCTTCAGCATGACGGGATTCGACTCGATATAAAAAACCTGATTCCGGAAACGCTCGGCTTTTTTCTGACTGCAGCCGGTCCTGCAGGCAAGGGCGCTGGAGCAGTTCAGGCACTTCTGATCGGAATTCCAGATGCCGTAGCATTTTTTATTCCGACTGATCGTACCGTCTTCCAGAATGTCGAGAATGCGGCATTCGATGGGATCGACGACGCGCGCCAGATCCACCTTTCCGGACATCTCCTCCAGAAAGCGTCTCATCTCTCTTGCCGTATATTCTTTCTTCATGCTTTTCATCCTTCTTGCATCACGTTTCCGTTTCTTTATTATATATCAGCACGATTGGGAATTCAAGAAAGAGAAAAAGAAACCACGCGAAAAACGCGTGGTTTGAGGAGTCACAAAAGGATTTATCTCCGGCGGGCATGCTGCTTGCGCTCGGTGTTCCTGCGCTTGTCGGCATTTTTGCTGTCCGAAGTCTGCATAAACTTTTTGAGCTTTTCTTCAAAGCTCAGATCCCCGGTCGGAGGCGCAACTTCTCCCATTACGGGGACATAAGGCTTCGCCGGAGCAGGCGCAGACACAGCGGGCGGATTCTTTTCTTCTTCCGCCTCTTCTTCCTCAAGCGCTCTTTTCAGGGAAAGATTGATCTTTCCCTGCTCATTGATCTCAAGGACTTTGACCTTTACGATCTGCCCGACCTGAAGATGGTCGTGCACGTCTTTTACAAAGGTATTTGCAATTTCGGAAATATGAACCAGACCGCTTTTCCCGCCCGGAAGCGAAACAAAAGCGCCGAAGCTCATGATCCCGGTTACTTTCCCCTCCTGAATACTGCCGATTTCTACCACAATTGATCAGCTCCGTCCTGGAAAACACGGATTGTGTAAAAAAAGTTCGGTGTTTTCCGGGAAATGTTGGCACTACTATAATAGAAAAACAGTAATTTGAAAAGAGTTTTTTTTCGATAAATTGAAATTTTTTGTGAACAAACGAATATATTCACTTTTTTCGAAAGATTATTCAGCTATCTGAATAATCCGGCAGCGGCAGATCAGGAAGCAGAGACGAAGTCGGTCACGCTCTGACGGAACCAGAAAATGTCCGGCTGTTTGCACTGGGCAATGGTCCCGACCGCATCAATATCCATCGGCTTATCCAGCCAGACCTGCACCTTCACCGCGCCGAACGCGGGATACGGGAACTCGCCCACCTCAATCCACTCGCCGCCGGACTTGACATAGATCTTCCTGGGGCCGAGAATGTTGTCCCAGACCTGGGTATTTTCCTTGATAAGCTGGTATTCCAGCGTGAAGCCGACGCAGTTTTTCACCTCATCGGAAAGGACCGAATAGTTTTGCTGGGTCGTGAGCCAGCGGCAGCGCGACCAGTCGACCGTAATGTCATTCCGGGTAGATAAATTATCGCCGGACGGCTTTTCTCCGATCGTGTACTGTTCGCCCGGGAAGTCGTCAAGCAGACGGATGGACTGAATCCAGCCGGCGTAGAGCTGGTTGTCGCTGCCCCGGTAGATGATCAGGGACATGTCGTTTTCCTCGGCGACGGCAGTCGTCTCGGTTCCCTCATAGAGGTAGGGCATGACATCGCGGCCCGTATGCAGTTTGGAAATGCGCTCGACGCGCAGGCAGGGCGCCTTAAAGGCCTTGCGGGCATAGCCGGTCTTCCATTCCTTCAGCCAGTTTCCGTCCTGCGGGAGGACAATCAGGTCGGGGAATCTGGTTTCCTGAATGGCGGCAATGCCGGCGGCTTTGACATCGGGATCGTCGGTTGTCTCATCCGAAGAGCCAAAATCACCGAGAGAGAGGCTCATCAATGCATCGATCTCCCCTTCGGGATCTTTCAGGTTTTCATCCTCATCGTCATCCGCGAAAGCAAAGGCGGAGGGCAGAAGAAGAACGAGAGCAAGCAGAACAGATAAGAGTTTTTTCATGATGCTTTCCTCCAGAAAAACTCAGTTGGCGGCGTCGGAGAGCTTCAGGTCACGGACCTTGCTCAGCGCCAGACCGTTGATGATCAGCGTAAAGGCGACGGTGATCAGGACCGAGAAGATCACGCTGCGGATATCGAGGGTGCGATCCATCTGCATGAAGGACTGTTCCGTCAGGCGGATGACGCGGTAGCCGAAAGCGGCGCCCAGCGGAATGCCGATCAGGATGCCCAGGACGCTCGTGATGATCAGCTCGGTCGCGGCATATCGGATACATTCGCCGACGCTGAAGCCGTTGACGCGCATGACGGTCAGTTCTCTCTTCTTGTGAATCATATAGCTGCCCGAGAGGTTGTCAAGGATGAACCAGGCCATCAGGCCCGCTGCGGCGATCATGACGATGATCAGCACGTTCATGGCTTTGGCCGTCGTCTCGATCTGCTCTCTGCGCGAGGCAGCATCATCCAGGCTCAGGAAGCCGTCATACAGTCTGCCTGCACGGCGCAGCGATTTGAAATCGTTGCCGTTGAGCTTCAGATAAAAGCAGTTCTGTTCCGGATCGCTGCCAAATATTTCACGGTAGCTGTCCGGCGAAACGAAGATGAGCTGTCCGAAGTAGTTGTTGAAGACGCCTGAAACCGTCGCCACGGAGGTCGTCATATCGCTGCTGTAGAAGGTCATGATATCGCCTTCGTTGAGCGCATAGGTCTCATGCATGCGCTTGGCAATCAGGACACCGTGTTCCGGCTCGGTCAGACCGGCATCGGTTTCGGCATCCCGCAGGTTATACCAGCCCGGCAGCGCATCCGGTTCGGCGCAGATCAGGGTGCATGCGCTCATATCGTCGCCGTCTGAGAAAGCACGGCTTTCCTGGTGGACCAGAAGATAATCGACGCCTTTTCTTCCGAACAGGTCGATCATTTCCTGTTCGATCGTTTCGTTTTCGGGGTCAAAGTGCAGCTCTGCGTCGAAGGTCATCACCTCGCCGTACTGGCGGTTGACGATGCGGTCTTCCCCGAACTTCAGGGTGAAGCCCACCATCAGAAGGATGCAGCAGCCGGCAATGCTGACAACCGTGACGATCACGCGGGTGAGGTCGGAACTCATATTCAGAAGGATCAGACGCGCATACAGACTTCCGGAGTTATTCGTCCTGGCCGCGTGTTTTGCATCCGGCTGTTTACCCTTCATCAGTTCCACCGCCGGGAGCTTAATCAGCTTATAGGACGCGAACAGCACCGCAGCAAGCGCCACAAGGAAGCCGCCGACGAACAGCATCACGGTTGGTCCGATGAGGAAGCATCGGGAAGCCCTGGGAACGATATAATAGGGCGCGTACATCTTCAGCACCAGAGACTGCAGGCCGAAATAAGCCAGCAGAATGCCCGCGATCACGCCCGTCATCGTCGAGAGCAGGCCGAAGAGGAGATACTTGTAGGATACCTCTTTGTTATGGAAGCCCAGCGCCTTGGTCGTGCCAACGAGGACGGACTGTTCGTCCACCATGCGCGCTACGGAGGCATAGATGACCAGCGCGGCGATTGCCACAAACATCAGCGAGAAGGACGAACTGAGAGACGAGAGGTTCTTTGAATTTGACTCGGCATAGACGAAGCCGCCGTTGGAACGGTTTGTCAGGACAGCCCAGCTGAGCGAATCAAGGTTGTCATCCTGGTTTTCCAGTTGATTCAGGCTTTCCCGGTTTTCGTTATAGGCAGTAAGACCGGCTTCGTATTCTTTTTTCTTTTCCGCCAGCTGATGTTCTCCGTCGGCTTGTTTCAGTTTCCCGTCTTCGAGCTGCTGACGACTATCTTCGAGCAGCTTCCGGCTCTCTTCCAGCTGTTTTTTTCCGTCCTCCAGCTGTTTCTTCCCATCTTCCAGTTTCTGACGGTTTTCTTCGAGTTCCCGACGGTTCTCTTCCAGCTGTTTCCTTCCGTCTTCGAGCTGCTGACGGTTCTCATCAACCTGTTTCTTTCCGTCATCCAGCTGCTGACGGCTCTCCATGAGCTGTTTCCGGCTCTCTTCGAGTTTCTGCCGTCCCTCTTCCAGTTCCGCCTTTTTGGCTTTGATCTGTTCTTCGGCTTCTTGCAGCTTCTGCATGGCTTCCCGGGCCGCTTCCAACCTCTTTTTTCCCTTTTCATAGGCCGTCAGACCGTCAAGGTACTCTTCGCCGGAGTAATAATAATCTATTCTGCCGCGCTCCCACTCGGCTTCCTTCGCAGTCAGGCCGGTGACCCGATAGATAATCTTCAGCGCCTCATCTTCCGGCATTTCGAATATGTTATTGGGAATTTCGCTTGTATCAACGTGATATTCTTTCTCGATGAACTTCTTCAGTGCCTCTACGTCCTGCGGTGTAGGGTCCTGTTTCTTTAACCAGTGATAGCCTGTATCAATATCCTCTTTGGTACCGTCCAACTTCCTTCTGGCTTCATTGAGCTTCAGCTCGGCATCGGCCAGCTGACCGGGAGCGAGGTTCAGACGGCGCTCGGCGTCGGCAAGTTCTTCCAGGCCTTTGTTATACTGCGCCTCATAATCCGCCTGGTGTGACCTGGCATCGGCAAGCTGTTTTTCCGCGTCTGAAAGCTGCTTTTCGCCGTCGGCAAGCTGTTTTTCGCCGTCTGAAAGCTGCTTTTCGCCGTCGGCATATTCCTTTTCACCGTCGGCAAGCTGTTTTTCACCGTCGGCAAGCTGTTTTTCGCCATCGGCAATCTTATTCTCAGCATCGGCAAGCTGTTTCTCGCCTTCGGCAAGCTGCTTCTCACCGTCGGCAATCTGCTTTTCATTGTCGGCAATCTGCTTCTCGCCGTCGAGGATCTTCTGTTCGGCGTCGGCCAGCTTTTTCTCGCCTTCGGCAAGCTGTGTTCTGCCGTCTTCCAGCTGTTTCTCGGCGTCGGCAATCTGATCGGCAGCGTCATCAAGTTTTGCCTTGGCATCTGCGAGCTGTTTTTCTCCGTCGTCGATTTTCTGCTGATAATTTCCGCGCACCTCGGCAACGCGGACGGGCATCCGCACGTCAGAGAGCTCTTTCAGAGCCTGTACGACCGGAGCGACAGCGTCCGTATAGCCTTTTGTGAAGCGGTTTTCGGGCAGATCGGCCAGCCGAATGCGCAGCCGTGTCCAGTCGCCGTACAGGATACTCCGGTCAAAGGTCGAATCCGGCACAATGACATAGGGGGTCACATCGATCTTGTCGGTGACGTGATCGGGATGGTCAAAAATGCCGGTAATGGTGAAGTCACTCTTTGTCATTAAGGGCGGCACGCCCCCGGCTTTGTCCTGCAGATGAATCGTATCCCCCATGCTCAGGCCGAGCTGCTTTGACAGCAGGGCTTCGATCATGCATTCGTCGCCGCCGCGGGGTTCATGGCCGCGGGTCACTTCGGGCACGGCAATGCGCTCGGGCATTGAGATCACCGTGACGTTTACAATATCGTCTTCCGCCGGCACCCAGGCGACGGTTTCGAAGCTGCCTTCCACATCCGACACACCGTCCAGGGCACGGACAGCCTCGGCGTCGTCCTTGGTCAGAAGGGCCGCGGAGAAAACCTGAAGGTCCTGGGTATTGAGCAGATTGTAGTAATGCGAGACATTTTCATCCATCGCACGGGAAGAATAGGCAATACCGAGATAGACCGTCACCGCCAGCAGGGCGATCACGACGATCGAAACAAAGGAACCCATCTGGTTCCGTATATTTCGGTTTGCTTCCAGCCTCTGTGTCTTTTTCATAAACTTACCATACGAGGTCCGTTGCGTCGACCGGCTGGAGATTCAGCTTGACGCTGTGCACAAGACCTCCCTTGAGTTTCACAACACGGTTGGCCATCTTCGCGATTTCGGGGTTGTGGGTAATCATAACGACGGTGGTACCGCGGCTTTTCACGATCTCTTCAAAGACCGAGAGCACTTCGATACTGGTCTGATAGTCCAGCGCAGCGGTCGGCTCGTCGGCAAAGATGATTTTCGGGCGCTTGACGATCGCTCTGGCAATGGAGACGCGCTGCTGCTGACCGCCGGAGAGGGCGGCCGGATAGTTGCCCGCGCGCTCACTGAGGCCAACCTTTTCGATGGCCTCTTCCGCTGACATCGGCTCCTGCGCAATGTCGGCGATAAACTGGACGTTCTCCTGCGCCGTCAGGTTCGGCATCAGGTTATAGGACTGAAACACGAAGCCCATATACTCGCGCCGATATTCGGTCAACTGGCGGTCGGTGGGATGGGAATAATCCTTTCCGTCGACCAGGAGCGTTCCATCCGTCAGGTTGTCCATGCCGCCGATAATGTTGACCAGGGTCGACTTACCGCAGCCGGACTCGCCGAGGATGACGAGGAACTCGCCCTTATAGATGTCGAGATCGATGCCCTTCAGCACCTGAATCTTTCCGTCGCCGCTGGGAAATTCCTTCGTGACGCCGCGCAGACTGATCAGGACTTCCTTCTTCTCGCCGGCACTGACCTTCAGCCCCTTTTCCTCAATGGTCAGCGCCGTCATGGCGGCCAGGCGCTGGCAGAGCTTCATCTCGTCCTCGCTGTAGTCGGAGCCGTCCTTCTTGTTCACAATCTGCAGGCAGCCGACGACCTCATGCAGATTGTTCAGAGGGACGCAGACGCCGGTCGTCACCTTGATGCCGTTCTCGTCTAGAAGCGTACCGGTCCAGCGGTCATCCTGGGCATCCGTGCTCATCAGGATCGACTCTCCCGTCTTCGTGACAAAGCTCTCAACCGTGTTGCCGAGCTCTACACTGAAGTTTGACAGATCGATCGCGCCGATATGAAACATTGGCATGAGGCGGCTCTGTTCCTTATCCAGAAGCCAGATTACACCGGCTTCGCTTTTCAGCGCTTTTGCCAGAATGTCCAGACTGCCCGCAAGAGCGGCCTCGAGATTTTCCTCCTCCAGCAGTTCTTCAAAAAGCTCCTGCAATACTGCGCTGTACTTGTTTTTCTTTTGCATTCAATCACCCCGTTATCATGCAGGGACGCTGTCGCGTCTGTATCCTGAAATGCCGTTATCAGAAAGAAACAATAGATTAAATTATTTTACCACAAGTTGTCATGTTGCACAAGTGCAAAATATGCGCTGACCGCGTAAACTGAAATTAAGAAAACTTCATGGAATCCGCCGGAATTCTGTGCTATAATAAGATGAATCGAAAACCAATCATGGGAGGGATACCATGAAAAAGATGACCCAAATTCTTTCCGCAGTGCTTGTGCTCACGCTGCTTGCTTCCCTGCTGAGCGGCTGCGGCTCCGGAAAGGGAAAAGATGAGCCCGACGAAGTGATCACCGTCACGGTCGACACCGAACCGAGCCCGATTGCAAGTCCGGTACCGACGCTCACGGTCACCGAACCGAGTCCGACACCGGAACCTGCCCCGACTCCGACACCCACTCCGGAACCGACGCCCACTCCCACGCCGACTCCGACACCCACCCCGAAACCGACGCCTTTGCCCACGCCAACCCCGACCCCGTCCAATCTGCCGCGCGTCACCAAAAGCCCGACGGATGAATCGGTTCCCCTTAACGGTTCCTGCCAGTTTATCGCGAAATATGAGAACGCCAAATATGCGGAATGGCACTTCGTCAGTCCGGACGGCACTCGGGATCTGAATTATGAAGAGGCACAGAAAGAATTCCCGACGATGAAGGTCCTCAACGGCTTTACGAAGGACCTGACGCTTCAGAGCATTCCGGAAGCGGTCAACGGCTGGAAGGTTTACTGCCGCTTCAGCAACGAGTTCGGAGCTGTCAACACCGAGAAGGCCAGCATCAAGGTCAGCGTAAACGGCGAAGGTGCACCGAAAGTCACCAAAAGCCCGACCGGCGAAACGGTGCAGGTCGGCGGTGCAGCCGATTTCGTAGCCAGGCATGAAAACGCCCTGTTTGCCCGCTGGCATTTTGTCAGTCCGGACGGAACAAGCGATATTCTCTATACCGATGCCGCAGCGAAGTTTCCCGGCATGCAGATCACCGGCGGAGACCAGGGCACGCTGCATCTGAAGAACATTCCTGCGGAGATGAACGGATGGAAGGTCTACTGTTCGTTCAGCAACAACATCGGCACCGCAAACACGCAGGCTGCCGCGATCACGATAGCCGGCATGCAGAATGCGAATCAGGGCAGCACAGCCGCGACGACCAGCATCTATACTGGCACTTATGTCGACGACCGCGCTTCGATGGAGATTTCAGGCGCTCCGGGCAATTATACCGTCAGGGTGCACTGGGGAAGCGGCGCGATGTACTCGGCCGACTGGGTCTTCAGCGGGAACTTTGACGAGCACGGCATTCTCCGCTATTCGAACGCAAGATATACCAACACCGATTACAGCACCAACACCGTCACGGTGCTCTATGAAAACGGGACCGGCCAGCTGGTCTATTCCAGCAACGGCTTCCCGGGAATCTACTGGACCGATGATCTGAGCAAGGACCAGATCAACGACAAGTTCTTCACCAAGCAGTAAAGCGGAATCAAATCGACTGCCGGCCATTGCGGCCGGCAGTCTTGCTGTATTGGTAGACAACCACTGGCTATGCCAGTGGCAAAAAAGGCTTTAGCTATGGACAAAAATAAAACTCCCCATTACAGTAGGTGAAAGGTTTGCCGACCAACACCAATGAAAATGAGGAGGTCTTCCATGGAGAAAGACAT